>NYXM01000014.1 GCA_002685655.1 Planctomycetaceae bacterium | reverse complement strand
AACCGCAACTTCTTTTCGTTTCTTCACAAATCCATCAGGGCCAAACGGCAAAATCAACCGGCCCCAAGCCTATTGAACGTAACTCCGTGAACGGTTACGCCATTTCTTCGCGCCGTTGTCGTCGGTGAATTGCTGCGGGAACACTGCCGCCCACGCCGCCCAGTCATTGGTTCTGCCGATGTCGAATGAGGCGAAACACAGATCGCCCGGTTTCGGTTCGGGAAATGATTGGTTGCCGCGGTTCCACAAATACGACGGATAAGCCTGCTCGAATGAACCGACGCGGCGATTCGTGTTGTATCGAATGAACGAATTGAGGGCCGACGGTTTCTCTCTGGCTTCGTTCGCCTGTGCCTGGAGGTACTTCCGTTTGCATGAGATATCAATGTTCGGATTTGCTTTCGGCCAGCACGCCTCATCCAGCGGGTCGTCGTCCTCATCGATTGTGCAGATGAATGCGAAAACGGTATCGTCGACCACATGACCACGAGCCCCGGCTTCGACAACTCGGCACGCGAACTCGGATTCCTCTTCCCAAATTTCAGAGTCATCATCGCCGGCCGTGGTGATAATCAGTTCCAGCGGTTGGCGTCGGCTTGCCCCGCCAGTTGACAGCTTTTCGTTGAGCTTGCGGTGTTTCCGCCGCCACTCGTGTATCTCGTCTTTGATGACAAACGATGGATTGAGCCCGTCTTGAGTTGTGCTGTCCGAACCGAGCGGGACGAACACGGAACCCGTCTGCGGCCCACTGGTAACCGTGATGGCACAACCGACACCTGTAGCGCTATTTTCGCCCAAAATATGGCTAACGTCGTCAAGGTCTGACTGGCTGACCATCCGTTGAGTTTCCGACCACGCCAAGAGCGCCTGTTGCTGCTTCGTCGCAGCACAAAAACCACGGCCGCCACGTTCGCGCGGCAGGTCGTCATATAGCAGATGGGCAGCTTCGGCCGCGGCCAAACTCGTCTTGCCGTTCTTTCGCGCCACACTGACAAAAGCCTTGCGGAACCGACGGGCACCAACGTAGACCGTTCGGCCATCCAACTCGACGGGATACTTTTCGTCATACGATCGCCAGCCGTGAAGATTCCAAATCAGGAACGTCTGCCACGGCGATAGCTCGAAAGGTTCGTCAGCCCATTCGCCGAGCGAGTGCGTCATGCAATCAGGAAAAAAGCTAACCGCATGAGTCGCCGCGAACGTGTCGAAGTACCAACCACGTTGATAGGCGTGCTCTTGGTCGTGCCGGTATCGGTCGACGGCATGTCGCTCGTACGTGCCCACAACTCGATCGCCGCTAACGACACTCTCAACGTAGGCGTCGACGATTTCCTGCGGTTGGCTTGGCTTGGTCATTCTTTCCCCCATCTCTGACGAATCTTGCTCTTGCCTCGTGGTTTGCTAGCCACACCGACGAGCCGCTTGCGATCGGAGGGCGTCAGGGCCAACTTTGAAATCGACGACTCTAGATTCTTCCAAGCGCCTGCCAAGATCATCGAAGCCTTGTAGTTGTCCTCGCCCGCTTCGACGGCCTCACGTTCCTGATCACAAACACGCCGCCATCGGACCAGATGACGACAGAACGCCTCGACGATAAACGCATCAGCCGATACCAACGAAGCGTCGAGCAACAAGGCCAGTTCGGTCCACACGTGTTGCTCGTCGTCGCTTAGAAAGTCTGGCGCTATTCCGAGTTTCATGGGTCAGTTCCTTTCTGTTTGGGTAGTCGCTAATGTCGCGTGGTCACTAATAGTGGCGGATTTTTTGTACGCACGGTTGACGGGGCTTTCCGTCCCGCCGCCTGCGCCAGAATATCGACCGGCCATGGGGTCTCCAGCTCGCTGCTGTGCGTGGGTCTCATCATGGTGCTTCTCGCATAACAACATGATGTTGGTTGGGTCCATGACTAATTGAGGGTGCGTCTCGCGTGGTTTGATGTGATGCGCGTGGTCGTACTCAATGACTCGTTTGTCACGCTCCCAGCAAACTTGGCACATCCCGCCTCTGCTCTTGGCAACTCGCCTTCTCCACGTTCGATACTTGCGAGACGAGAGGATTGCTCGCGTGCCGTTGTCGTCACTGCGATGCACGGGAGTGCGCTGGCCGATGTTGGGTGGTAGGTTCGGCATCAGATCTCCACCTCAACTAGGGCGAGCCTTCTTCGTCGGGCAAGAGCCTCGGGTGATAACGATGCTGTTCGTTTGCGTCCGGTAGTCCTGCGTCCTGCTACTGCATCTGCCACAACCTCGTCGACCGTGCCGATTGCATCCACATAGCCAGCACTGAATGCCTCGGAAGCCGTCATCGTCTCGCCATTACCGTACCGCTCGATGACTGTGGAAGTCGTCACGCCTCGGTTGCGTGCCACTGCACTGACGAACTGATGGTACGCCTGTTGGTTGCGTACCTTCATGTGTGCACGCATCTCCTCGGTTGCTGGTTCGATGCCCGAGAATCTCGCCTTCAGGTTCGGCGTGCGTTCAATGGCTACATCAACGCCCGCATCCTTAAGCAACCTGGACTGATCAAAGTACATCGAAAGAACGCCAATACTGCCGACCGTGCCGCTAGGAGTCGCGACGCGCTCGTGGGCTGATGTGCCAATCCATTCAGCCGCCGATGCACTTAGGCTACTGATGGCTTGAATGATCCTCGTCTGATTCCGTTTGCGTGCGGCGTAGACGCAATCGCTGCATTCCAAGGTGTAGGTCGCGTTGCCGCCTGGGCTGTCCGTTAGAATCACGATAGTTCCGACGCCTGGTGCCGCATCCAGTTTGCGAAAGTCGTGTGCGAACTGTTCCGTTGATGTGACGGTATACCAATCCTGATGCTGGCCCAACGTGCCCCACAATGGCAACACAGCAACAGCTCCACTCTGTCGTCGGGCGGCTGGTGAGTCGACGCTGAATCGTTCTCCTGCTGCATTCTGAACGTACGCCTCGGGGCGACGGTGGCGCTCACGAATCACACTCTGGGCGTTGGAGTCTATGAGTCGGTCGGTGTATGCCGGATGGATTGCGAATAGTTCTTGGTTCATCGTCTTAGCTCCTCGTGTGCTTACGCCGCTTCCAAGCAAAGCAACTCTGCCCGCCGCCGCAGCGACTCTGATGATTTTGGTATTGGCGAATCCGTCAACTCGCATTGGCGCAACAAGGCTTTCGATGCCTGGAACTCCAACCATTCGTTGTCGCTCATGTCGCTGATAGATCCATTGTCGATGATCAATAAGTCTCTAAGTCGATCCACGTTGGACCATCGAGGTCGAAGGCGTGCCACTGTGTGCGGCATCGCCGGTTCTCGCGTTAGGGATACTTCAGAGAGCCGCCCATAGCTGATGTCGACCACACCACGCAACTCGCAGGGAGGATGACGGTAGTGGACTGACCAATGAGGCAAAGCACCCGAAGCGACAGCTCGCCACATGAATCTCGCCAGTTCGCTCCCGCCGCACTCAACCTCGAGCCATAGTCCGAAGCTGTCGCTGTCAATAACGACCGTGCGACCAAGAACCCTGCTGGCGTCGTGGTCAAGCAAGACCGGGTGAGGCACCTGTTGAAACACGTCACGTAGGAACGCATTGCGGCCGATCCGCTTTCGATGGCCGCCCTTGTCGGCTGAGATGGTATCCCACGCGCAGGCATAGCCAATGGCGTACGGCTGTGGTGCAAAGAACTCCGCGCCGGACGGTTGCCCTGCCGGCGAGGAGGTTCTTAGCGTCTCGCAAAGTAGGCTCGTGTAAGCGTTCACGGTTCCAGTCCCAAATAGCTAGCTTGGCTCGTCGTTGAATACGTCGAATTCTTCACCTTCGGCCGTCCACGCTTGAACGGTCTCCATGCGTCCGGACGTGCTGTTGAACTCTCCAAAACCGCGAAATCGCATCGACCGTGGGACCATGTTTTCAACCTGGCCGTAGAACTTCTCAAGCTCGATAGCCGCCTGTTCGGCTTCAAGCAGCTTGTCTCGCAACTCAGAAAGCAACGCCGTATGTTCACCCTGGTTTTCGATTCGCATTGCGGCATTGGCCCGGGCTTCAGCTTCACGCACAGCACGCTGTTGCATCGAAATTGCTTCACCCACAACCATCAACGCGCGACGTGTTTTCGCGACGTCATCCTGCGAGGCCTTAATGTCGTCAATCTCGACGCCCTTGATCAACATTTCGGCCTCTCGCTCGATCGCGGTCCGCGGTCCGCCGTCAACAAGCTTTTGGCGATCGCGGCGCTGTCCGTCCAGCTTCGCCTTGAGCGCGTCCCGCTGGTTTTGCAGTTCGTACAACCGGGCGGTTGCCTTCGCATAATCGCTGTCTTGTTGTAAGCGTTCGTGATGAGTCAGCGGCTTGCGTTTTCTTTCTAGCACTTTCATTTTTGGTACTCCTGGGTAAGGTTCGTGGTGATTCAAAGAGCCCACTCGTCGCCGTGTTCGAAACGAACGAGCGGGCAAGACGCGAGCCGCCTAACTCGCGCCGGATGATATCTGGGGTTCGTCGGGTGTCTCCTCGACTTCAAAACGTTGATAGTCAGTCCGTAGGCCGCGCTCTCGTCGTGCCGCAACGTCCCGAGGGTCAATCGTGTACTGATGCTCGCCAGCTCCGTTGCATTCGAGGATTGTCAAAATCGGTTCGTAGTGGGGTGCGATTCGGTTGGTCATCGCCAATTCTCCGTGGTGCTGGTGTCGAATAGTTCCGTTTGTCGTTTCGGGTAGCCGGGTTTCTCGCCAGCTTCGATTTGTTCGATGCTGTCCGGTAGTCGGTGGCGTTCCATGCGTCTGGCCAGTTCCGCGCCGGTTGGCAACTTGGTGCGATGCTGGAGGTGGCGAATGCGTTCTTGTTGGTCGTTGGTCATGTCTCAGCTTCCATTCGGGGCATCGGCTACCCAAACGATTGACGACACGCGGACGAAGAGGCCACGATCGCACAACGGAATGTCGCGAGGGCGGCGATCGCTCGGGTCATCGGTCGAGCGAATGTACACCCAGTCGAAATTGTGTGGCGTGGCTTCCTCGAAGAAGATCAGTTCGCCGGTCTCTAACTTCATGGCGTAGTCGAACGGATCTACGCAGGCCTTTGCCAGCGCTGGCGGGTAGCCGTAGGTTTCCGGTCCAAGGTCTTCGTGGGTAGTCATTTTGGGGGTCGCCGGTTGCTGTTTGAATGTGTCATCATTTTTCGGTCTGGTCGCAGGTTTGTGGTGGGGGGGGGCGATGGCTCCCTTTAGGGGGCCACGCAACCCCCCCCAAACCCTGCTAGGTCGTCGGGTCGTCGGTTGGAATCGGCGACCTAATCGCCGTCCCCCTGGTTAAGTGGTATGTTTGGCAGGCGTTATTTGCCACGTTCGTGTCCTCGCAGGTGACGTATCCGGACGCGCTCATCTGCCCCAAGAGTCGCTTGATTCGTTCACGGCTCACACCAGTCTCGTCGCGGATCTTGGTGACGGTCTTGTCCCCTGCCGCGAGCGATTGCGTAATTTTGTCGATGCCGTCTTGATCACGTTGGGACTGCTGTTGCTCCTGTTTGTTCAAACGGCCCTTGAGCTTGCCCGCGTCCACATCGTCGGCAGGATGCCAGCACGGGAAATCCCATCGCAGCGCCAACGGCTCGACAGGTGCGAACGATCGCACGGCCGCGTCCAGAACGACAACGCCGTCCTCTTCGTGATCACGTAGAACTATGTGAGCGTCGGCCGCACGGGCCTGGCTGCCAGCTCCAGCGCCAACGTCGGTGACGGCCTTGTCGCCTTGGAGGCCTTTGGAGGCGTGGTGGATGTTCATCCACGCGCAATCGAGTCTTTCCGCCATCTGATCGATCAGGTTGTAGAGCATCGCGACAGGTGCGTTATCGTTCTCGGACACCCCCGCGGGGATTGCTCGATACCACGCGTCCAGAATGACCAGTGAGTAATCGCCGTGGGCAACTTTGGACAACAACCGGTCGATGCCGTGCAGGTCTAGCAGCCGCCCGCGAAGTGGCAAGACGTCAATTTGCCGGCAGTAGTCTTGCTCTGGAATGTCCAGTGCATTTGCAACCACGGGAATGCGTTTTGCCAAGGTGGCCGCGTGTAGTTCATTGTCGATCAGCAGGACGCGGCCCTGCGCGCACCGGTACTTACCAAGCCAGCTGCCGCCGATCGCCGTCGACAACGCCCCGTCATAAGCCAACCAGCTCTTGCCAACCTTCGGCGCGGCAATCACGTTGCAGGTCTCGCCTCGTCTCAAGAGCCCGCTGATGACCGGGGCCGCCAAAGTCGGGTGCCCAGCAACAAGGGCACCGATGCCGATGGGCGATGGCATGACCGTTTCGTCGTCGTCTGTGTCAGTTGTGGTTTTTTTGCCGTAGGTCGGGTCGAACTTGGCACGTAGCTCTTTCCATCCCCACGTGCAGGATTCATGCTGGCACATGCCGCCGAGCATCCCGTCAGCCCGCTCGGTAATGCACGCTTCGCCTCTAGAGTGATCAGGATTAAAAGGACACTTATTGAGTACCCATCGCTTTCCACCCCGATAGTCAGTTGGTTTTCGAGCATCGAGGTGTTTATCGATGAACGTTTCGAGATTGAATCGGCCAAACGCGTCGACGCTGTTTTTTTTCGCTTCGCCGTTTGACGGTTTTGATTCACCGGCCAAAGCCGTCAGTTGCTCAGTTGTGACGACTTCGATTGAATCGGGCACGGTGCAGATTCGCGACAGGCGATGCGGCCGCTCTGGTGTGTCGTCGCCTTTGCCCGCCAGTGTGCCGTACAGTTTGCAGATCCGTGCCGGGTTAAAGACGGTCGTGTCGACTTTGGTCAGATCATCACTGAATCGCTGCGACAGTGCTTCGAGGAACCGCTTGACAAGCCCGTCGTCATCGGCTGGTTCATCAATTCGGAACAGGAGGTGCCACCCATTGCCACTGTCCGCAAGAACCGGGTCCGGCCAACCAAGCGCGACCAAGTAGTCTCGGATGACTCTCGCCATTGCCCCCGAGTCTTTCTTCTCCGCGATGGACGCCGAGATTCCGGCCGGCCTGGTTGCGTCGCAGTCGATAAACAGCCAGCGCCGGCGAGCAATATCATGGTCTGACGTGGTGGGATCCTGTTTGGCTTCACGCAGACGATTGCAAGCGCGGGAAAGCAATGCCGGATTAACCGGATTGACCGTGAGGTAGATGCCACTGGCTGTGCTCAGCGTTCCGACCGACTTGACCAACTCCGCTTGATCATTGAAGTATCCACTGATTGTCGCCGGATAACGTCCGTTGAAAGACGCCTTGAGCGCACGAACCTCAACAACATCGCCGTCTGCCATTAGAACCTTGACGGCCTTGGCAACCTCGGTCGGGTCGATAAGTGGCTTGGTGGTGGTCATGACGCCGGCCCCCGCGATGCATGGTCAACGTGATCAGAATCCAAAACGGAACAGCTGTTCCGTTTTGCCCCAACTGCGGCAGTTGCCGGTTCGCTGGGCTCATCCAGCGACAAAAGCAGAACTGCCAGCGCTTCGATCGCGGCGTCGGAAAGGGGGCCGGGCGTGGCGATATCGAGCGAGGTCACGCGGTCACCTCTGATTTTGGGAACTCAGCGACCGCAGATTCACCAACGACAGCAGGCAGGACCCGTACGCGCTGTGCCCGTTTGGTCCTGATCAGTCGTTTCGATTCACGTTCGGCCAACTCCAGCGACCAGTAAGCCTGATCGCCTTGCCGTCTCCAAACGTTACCGACCAACATTTCCAACAGATACGCTTGCATGGCTCATTGCCTCAAAAGTGCGTTCAACACATTCTGAGATTAGCAAGCGCGTTTGGAGCGACAGGGGTGCCAAAGGTCAAGCCAAAGGTCAGCCAAAGGTCAAGATTTTGGCCTTCCAGGGACGACTTGCGCCGTAAGTCGTTGCGCAGCATCGGGTGGGAAGATGTCGGCGTTTTTTTCGATTTTTTTTATCGCTTTCAAGAGCGCCAAAGGTTCATACAGCAATTCGCCGCGATTATCGCCAGCGTATTCACCAACGGTGGGCGGTAGTTTGGCGTGGTGTGTCTTGGTTTCGGTCCACCGTTTCTTGGTCGCTTTTGCTGCGTGGTCATCACCTTCGGTCACAAGCAACGCGATTGAAATCAGACGGACACCGTCATGCTGGCCCTCTGCGTCACACGGTTCAACCTCAGCGATGGAGGCCTCGGATGGCTTCCCATCGCTGAGCAAGCTGCCGACAACCTTGACGGCGTCCCGAATATGGTTTCCAAAAGCGGTATCCTCGTCGCCAGTAAAAGCCTTGCTGAGCCGTGATTCGATTGCTTTCGGCGCATCCAGTAACCCCAACTCAAACAGCTCCAATGCACATTCTGCGGTGCCAGGATCAACGCCCGCAATATGTTTGGAATCCAAGTCAGCAAGCCGTGATTCGCGGCCGTGAACTTTCAAGAGCTTCCCGGCTTCACAGAACCTTGCCGCCAAATCATGGATGAACTTCCCAGGTTCGCTGTCGTATGCACTGTGCGAAACACATGCATCTATCGCCCGGTTAAGCTCACCGCGCCGAAGTGCCTCGGCCTGACGCTTCTTGTCCCCTTGCCGCTGCTCTGTGACTTCTTTACTGCGCCGGTCGAAAGCATCCATGAGTTCACCTTTCCTTTTTATCGGGCGACTCAACCGGCCACCGTGGCGAAAGGTGAACCACGTCGACCGGTGAGTCTTGGGCAGGAGCTACCTGCCAACCCGTTGCGTTGATTTTACGATTATTTCGCGAACTGCCAAACGCCCCCGGCCATGCTGGCACCAATCCGTTGCCGGGCGTCGTAGATTGTGGTTCGCGACAGCCCTCGTTTTTTTCCTGCTGCCAGGACTTCGGCGAAGTGCCGGGGCTGGACGAGGTACTCCGTTAGGAATTCCATCGCATCGAGCACCTTCGACGCTCTGGCTCTTTGCTGTATATTGGGCGTTTCAGCGGCTGAAAACACGAGTTCGGTGATAGTGCGTAGCTGAACAGTCCGACTGGCCGGAATGGACGCAATTGCCTCGGATTGGCGAGACGATGGCTCGGCGGATCGTCGAATCAAGAAACAAGGGTGGTTCATTTCAAACGCATGACGACTTAACACGCGTGTCTGGTATTGGCCCGAAGACTCTTGCAAACATGCGCCAGTATTTGCTCCCCATAGAACCCAATGACACCGCAGGGCGACCCTAGTGGGATCACTCCGAGGTCGTCGTTTCAGGCCAACCGGATAGATCATGGAATTTGACCTCCAGGCTCCTTACGAGCCGGCTGGCGATCAGCCAAAAGCCATCGAGTCGCTGATTGCGGGCCTTCGCGAAAAGAAACGCGACCAGGTCTTGATGGGCGTGACCGGTTCAGGCAAGACTTTCACCATGGCCAATGTCATTCAGGCCGTGCAACGCCCGACGTTGGTGATTTCGCACAACAAGACGTTGGCGGCTCAGTTGTATTCCGAGTTCAGGGGGTTCTTCCCACAGAACGCCGTGCACTACTTTGTCAGTTACTACGACTATTACCAGCCAGAAGCGTATATCCCGCAACGCGATATCTACATCGAAAAAGATGCGTCGATCAACTCAGAGATCGATCGGCTTCGGCTGGCGTCGACCAGTTCGTTGGTCAGTCGTCGCGACGTCATTATCGTCGCCAGCGTGTCGAGTATTTACGGATTAGGATCGCCGGAAGACTATAAAGAAATGATGGTCTCGTTGCGCAAGGGTCAGTCAATTGATCGCGACGAAATGCTGATGAAACTGGTTGATATCCAATATCAGCGCAACGATGTCAGCTTCGAGCGTAGTCGTTTTCGTGTACGCGGCGATTGTGTCGAGCTGTGGCCATCCTACGAAGAATTTGCCTATCGAATCGAATTCTGGGGAGACGAAGTCGACAAACTGTCGTTTATCAATCCAACCAGTGGTGAGTGCATTGGAACGCAAGACGAGTTATTTATCTATCCTGCCAAGCATTTTGTTTTGCCCGAAGAGCGAATCGCCAATGCAATCGATCAAATCAAACAGGAACTGGAAGACCAACTCGAGAAGTTTCGAGGTCAAGGCAAACTGTTGGAGGCCCAACGGCTGGCGGCACGGACGCGGTTCGACATCGAAATGATGTCGGAAGTGGGCCACTGCCCTGGAATCGAAAACTACAGCCACCCGCTGTCCGGACGACCACCCGGCGAACCACCGCATACGCTATACAGCTTTTTCCCCGACGACTTTCTACTGTTTATTGACGAATCGCACGTTACGGTGCCGCAGATTCGAGCCATGTATGCCGGCGATCGTAGCCGCAAACAGACGCTTGTCGAGCATGGTTTCCGGCTGCCAAGTGCGTTGGACAACCGCCCTCTGCGGTTCGAGGAATGGGAGGAACGGGTTAAGCAGGTGGTTCACGTATCGGCAACGCCCAGCGACTACGAACTCGAAAAATCCAGTGGCGAAATTGTGGAACAGATTATTCGACCGACTGGCCTACTGGATCCGGTCGTCGAATTGTCGCCTGCCTCGAACCAGGTTCCTCATCTGTTGGAACAGATCAAGGAACGCTCGGCTGTCGGAGAGCGTGTGCTGGTCACGGCGCTAACCAAACGGCTGGCCGAGGATCTTTCGGCCTACCTGAACGGGAAAGGAGTCACTGCCAAGTGGTTGCATAGCGAGCTGAACGCATTCGAACGCGTCGACTTGTTACGAGAATTGCGCGAAGGGAAGTTCGAGGCGCTGATCGGAGTCAATTTGCTCCGCGAAGGCCTGGACCTGCCAGAAGTGTCGCTGGTGGCAATTCTGGATGCCGACAAGGAAGGTTTTTTGCGGAGTGAAACATCATTGATCCAAACGATCGGCCGCTCGGCACGCAATGTGAACGCCAAGGTCATCCTGTATGCGGATAAAGTTACCGATTCGATGCAGAAGGCGATTGACGAAACGGATCGGCGGCGGACCGCACAGCAGGCCTATAATGCCGAACACGGGATCACACCGCAAACGGTGCTCAAGAATATACGCGCAGGAATCGAAGCAACGGCCGCGGCGCATCGTCAGGCAAATGCCGCAGTTGGGCGGACGGACGAGACGGTCTACGTGACCGAAGAGTACATCAACGAATTGGAGGCAGAGATGTTGGAAGCCGCTGACAGCTTGGAATTCGAGCGTGCCGGCGTGATTCGCGATCGAATCACTCAGCTGCGAGAGGAAATAGGTACGCCACTCGACGAGGTTGCCGCGAAGCCGGCTGGCAACCGGCGCCGCTCGCGTCGTGGTGGGAATGCCGGCAAGATTCCCCGCCCCAAACGTCGCTGATCCGACGAAGCGGGTTGTCACATCGTAGACGTAGGAATTCGGTTTTTGACCGCTACGGTGGAACGGGAATTCCGAAAAGACCGTCAGTTATTGCCCGTCCGACATCGACGGATACACTTGTACGTTCCAATTTCGTCGTTACCTGACACACGCGACCGATGAGCTGGCACGTGCCGGCCTACTGGCTGACGCAGTTTTCGGCAATAATTATGTGAGATTAGCACATCCTGCAGAGTTCCTTCGCAGGATCACCCCTCAATCACGACCGAGGCTAGTGCCTCGTCTTGCCCTGTTGCTCCACGATGGCTCTGATCACATTACGCGAATTGAGTATTGGATTTCGCGGCCCTCCGCTGTTGGACAAAGTTTCTTGTCAGATCGATCCGGGCCAACGAATCGGTTTGCTGGGCCGGAATGGCGCAGGGAAAACGACGCTGCTGCGCATGCTGACGGGCGAGGTCACGCCGGACGGTGGCGAGATCGCTTTCGCGCCCGGCTGTGTCGTTTCGATACTGGGGCAGGATGTGCCCCAGGATCTACAGGGCAGTGTCGCGTCCATCGTCGAGGCGGGGGCTGAGCGAGTCGGCGAGATGCGCCCGAATTCCAACACTCGTATTCACCCTGACGACCACGATCGGGCGTGGAAACTACAACATCGTGTCGACAGAATTCTCTCGCGGATGGAACTCGATCCGTTGGCTGCATTTGAGCTCCAATCGTCTGGAATGAAGCGGCGTGTACTGCTCGCTCGAGCGCTCGCCTGCGAGCCGGACTTGCTCTTGCTGGACGAACCGACCAATCACCTGGATATCGACGCTATCGACTGGCTGGAGGCGTTTTTGGGTTCGTCACGTTGGAAGAGCACGTTAATCTTCGTAACGCATGATCGCATGTTTCTCCGCCGGCTCGCCACGCGGATTCTTGAGATCGATCGCGGTCGGCTGTTTGACTGGTCATGCGATTACGACACGTTTCTCCGTCGCAAGGAGGCTGCACTGGCCGCCGAAGAGAAACAAGACGCCCTATTTGACAGAAAACTTGCGGAAGAGGAACGCTGGATTCGGCAGGGAATCAAGGCCCGACGGACTCGCAATGAAGGCCGCGTCCGTGCTTTGCAGCAAATGCGCCGCCAACGGGGGGATCGGCAAGAGAAGACCGGCACGGTGCGGTTGCGGATCCAGGAGGGCCAGCGAAGTGGCAACCTGATTGCCGAAGTGAAGGACATTTCATTTGCGTATGATGATTTACCTATCGTGCGAGATTTCTCCACGTTGATCATGCGGGGCGACAAGGTTGGCCTGATTGGCCGTAACGGCGCAGGCAAGACCACACTACTACGGCTTCTGCTCGGACAACTTGCGCCGCAGCACGGGACCATCAAGCTGGGTACGAATCTCCAGGTTGTCTATTTTGATCAACTTCGAGCGCAGCTGGACGATGACCAGACCGTACAAGAAAATGTCGGCCAGGGCTATGATACTGTTCTAGGAGATGGAAGGTCACAGCACATTATCGGCTACTTGCAGGACTTTCTGTTTACACCCGATCGAGCGCGGACGCCCGTACGTTTCCTCTCTGGGGGCGAACGGAACCGCGTCTTGCTGGCCCGCCTGTTCACGAAGCCAGCCAACGTGATCGTGCTCGATGAACCAACCAACGACTTGGATAGTGAATCGCTCGAGTTGTTGGAGGAACGTCTGGTCGAATTCAACGGGACTGTGTTGCTCGTAAGCCACGATCGGGAGTTTCTCAACAACGTTGTCACCAGTACGATCGTGTTCGAAGACGAGCAAGTCAGAGAATATGTGGGTGGCTATGACGATTGGCAACGTCAGCGCGAGGTGGCTCGCGACACCGCCGCGCGAACAACCGGCACGACTACCAGACAAAAAAATGGCAAGACGGTCAATGCCGCATCGACGACTTCCGGGCCAAGCGTACAAGGCCAAAGCAAGACTCGCCGACTTTCTTACAAGGACCGTCGCGAATTGGATTCGTTGCCGGGCACCATTGAGAAACTTGAACAGAGCGTTGCCGCAATTCATGCAGCGATGGCCGAGCCTGAATACTATCGACAGACCGGAGAGACGATTGCCGAGCAGCAGGCCAAACTGAACGATCTTGGCGTCCGCCTGGCTGCCGCCTACGCGCGATGGGAAGAACTTGAGAATCTTGGCGATTAGCGTCTTTCTTGGTCACTTCCGCCCGTCGCGGAGGTATGCGTGTTGTGCGGGTGTTTGTACGTTGTGCACTGGTCTCCGGACCAGTGCACTGTCACGACCGAGGGTCTCCTCGCCGCTAAGAGTTGGCGCCAAGGATATCGAACATCGAACATCGAATGTCGAATGTCGAACTCTGTGCTGGGCGTGCTTGCAGCTAGCACGAATTCGCCGTTTTCCCTCGATTTCTTCCCGCCAATCCGGAATAATGCCCCGTGGCAATGGCTCTAACGTGTTAAAGAGGCGGTAAATGGTTGATTCAGGAAAGTCGTCGGAAGATGCACGGCCCCGTCAGACGGCGGATGCCCGTCCGTCTGAGGTGGATGATGACGGCGGTCTGCGGATTCAGCAATTGGTCAGTGACCATTATCAGTCGGTGTATCGGTACGCATATCGCTTATCCGGATCTGCCATGGACGCGGAGGATCTCACACAACAAGCGTTTTTGATTGCCCAGCAAAAACTGCATCAGGTGCGTGAAGTCGAAAAGGTTGATCGTTGGTTGTTTGTGGTCCTGCGCAGTTGTTTCCTCAAGAGCCACCGACGACAGCGACCCACACCGGCAGCAGCGATCGAACTGAACGTTGACGAGATCCCAGCAAGAATCAACGACGCCGAAGACGACGTTGATCAAGAAAGCCTCCAGGCGGCCATCGACGACTTGCCCGACAACTATCGCCTGGTCGTCATGATGTTCTACTTCGAACAACTCTCGTATAAGGAAATCGCCGCCGCGCTCGATATTTCCATCGGTACGGTGATGAGCCGCCTGTCACGCGCGAAGGGAAGAATCCGTCAGCGATTGTTTCGCCACACGGACGCCGCCCCGCCAACCGACCAGGCCGCTGGTTCTTCCGCGTTTATGGTAATCTGATGATGAACGATTCAATCCGCGAACTGATAGACAGTTGTCGTCCACAAGGGGATGACCTTAGCCAGGCGGAAATGCGGCCATTGGCCGACCTGATTGCCGCTGATATAGGTGTGTCCCGTCAGTTGGAACGTTCGCGGCAGTTGGATGACACGATCACCGATGCGGTTCAAGATGTGCCGACTCCGGCTGGCCTTCAGCAGCGTTTGCTTGCGTCATTGGCGAACTCCGCAGCGGTCTCTACTGACAAACAGCCCGTATCGCTTGGTCCTTCGCTGGCCGACGGACTGGACCTGCAAGCAGGTGGTACTCGTGGTGACGAATCGGGTGTGGTACCACCTCGTAAACCAGGCGATGCCTGGACATGGCGATTGTGGGTGCCGATCGTGACATCTGCTGCGGTGTTGGCCGTGATCGTCTTTACCGTATCCCAGCGGTCCGGAAGTGAGATCAGTTATCAGGAATTGGTTTCAGCGGCCCTGAGCTGGGAGGCGAACGAAGAAGACTGGGTGAATGGCAATGTGATTTGGACGAGCCATCCTCTGCCGAAGGCGATTCGCGCGGAGAGTGTAGCGGGTCGCCAGAGGTACTCGCTTCCAAGATACAAAGTCATGGCACGTTGCTACGACTTGAAACTGAAAGAGGGCGGGACGGCACGCGTTTTTGTGTTCGCCAATACACCGGGTTTTGTGTTGCCAGGCGCGCCGCCTGCCAAACCAATGTTCACACTGGGGAAATGCGTTGCAGCGTGGACCAGCGGCGGCTTGGTCTACGTACTGGTCGTGGATGGGACCGAGGAAGCGTACAATCGTTCGATCCGGCCAGCTTCGCCGATCGCCTTCCGCCGGATAGTCAACGACACTCTTTGCCCAATCGGCACAGTTTGACGGGCGGACGCCGTCGAGCGGGAGTCCGAAGGAACTTGTGGGCCTCGGCGGTTATCTTCATCGGCTCAGTTGGCCGAAAGCCTATATAGCGGGAACGTTGGCTTGCGCCTGGTGACGCGTCGCACCTTCTCGCCAAACCGCACGAGAGAGATGTCATGAAGTGTCTGATTCCCACGTTGTTGTTGCTGTTGACCCTTGCAACATCCGCCCACGCTCAGGATCCGTTCGAGGGGGCGTTTCCTCCGATGCAGAATCAGCGTCCGCGCGACACTTGGGAGTCGCAAGGCCCTCGATACGATACACGCAAGCAGGCAGTACGCCGCAAGGCTGCCTGGAAAGCCGCCCAGCGGCGACAGCGGTTGGAGGGCATGAAGCGGATGGGTTATTCGCCATCGCGGCCGCCAACTTCGCCGCTACCCTACATGTCGTCACCCAATCGGTGGATCATCGTCCCTTCGTACTATCCGTTTTCGGTGATGTACTCTCAGCGCGCCGTTGCGGTTGCTCCTGGCGCTTTTCGTTAAATGTCCAGCATTTGCGCATCTGACGAAGGCTCCGTCAGCGACTCGGGGAAATCTTTTCCGCGGCTGTGGCTTTCTGCCGCAGCAGACCGAAGCAGGATGTTTCAGCCACGAATTCGCTGATCCGCATTGCCTACACTGATTCAGTGTTGGACCCGGCCGAAAACTCACGACTTCGGCGACGGCGATTGACCGTCGTTTTGCGGCGTGTGAAAATCCTGATTAGGGTTGCCTGACTGGGCCGCTTTATTTTTAGGGTTCGCGATTACAACTCTCACAAGCAACTCACCGGCAAATGAGGCCACGATGATGCAGATCTTGGGACGGCGCTACGACACGGGCGAGCCAGTCAATATCACCGTTGCCGATGGGCGCGTCGCAAGAATTGAACCGGCCAAGCCCAACGAGGGTGCACCTTGGGTTGGCCCCGGTCTGGTCGACCTGCAAATCAACGGCTATGGCGGGCAGGAGTTCAACGATCCACAATTGGACGTGGATCGAATTGTGGCGATTGGCAGGGCGATGGACGCCGACGGCGTCACTTCGTACTTGCCAACCGCAACGACCCATTCGAACAAAATGTTGAGTCACGTGATGGCCACGTTGGCTGCGGCCTGTGATTCGCCGGAAGTCTCTCGACGCGTGCCAGGGTTCCATCTGGAAGGGCCGTATATTTCGCCAAAGGACGGCCCGCGAGGTGCTCATCCGCTGGAACATTGCCGAGCCCCCGACTGGGATGAATTCCTGCAACTCCAGGATGCCGCCGGTGGCCGAATCAAGATCCTAACCTTGTCGCCCGAGTATGATGACGCACCGTCGTTTATCGAAAAGGTCGTCGCCCGTGGCGTATTGGTGGCGATCGGCCACACTGCAGCCACGTCCGAACAGATTGCCGCGGCGGTCGACGCAGGAGCGAGGATGAGCACGCACTTGGGCAACGGTGCCCACGGTCAGCTGCGGCGTCACCCCAACTATATTTGGGACCAGTTAGCAGATGATCGCCTGGTCGCCAGCTTGATCGCTGACGGACACCACTTGCCTCCGTCGGTGGTCAAGTGCTTTGTCCGCGGCAAGACGCTCGACCACTGTGTGCTCGTCAGCGATCTGGTCGGCATGGCCGGAATGCCGCCGGGCGAATATTCCAACACCAGTATTGGAAATATCGAGATTCTCGAAGGTGGCCGGATCGTGGTCGCCGGGCAGCGCCAGTTCTTGGCCGGCGCAGGCTTGCCAATGACCGTTGGGATCGCCAATCTCATGCGCTTCGCCGATGTGCCACTTGGTACGGCCGTTGATCTGGCCAGCCGCCGCCCGGCAGAATTGATCGATGTGCCGTGCGGTCGTCTGGAGGTTGGTGCTGTCGCCGATCTTATACTTTTCGACATGCCAACGGACGAGATCAGTCCGATTCAAGTGCGCGCAACCGTCAATGCCGGCGAGGTGGTTTTTGGCCGAGCGTGATGGCGACTCTTACATCATGACCCGGCCAACATCGGGAAAGACCTTCACGACTTTTCTCAATCCGTCGTCATGCCTTCGTCGATGACTCGCCCGGCAGCGATGATTTCGTCGATCACTTCAGCCACGGTTTCAGTGTGTAGACAGCCGGCGAGCGCTTGCTGCGCATCGGCGCCGCCGATCTGACCTAAAGCCCAGGCGCTCGCCGCGCGAACCATCGGCTCGACGTCATGCAGACCGCGTTGCAAGGCTTCCGTCGCCGCTGCCGCTTGTTGATTACCCAAGACGATNGCGGCNTTCCGCAAGATGCCGCGACGTTTCGAGCGCCAAAGTGGCGTTTTNCGAAACCGTTGCCGGAACGATTCGTCAGTCAGATCGAATAGCTCGGCGAGCGTCACCGGATTCGACTTGGCGTCAGGTTNAAAAGCGGGTTCCANGCTTNCCGGANCGCGTCGGTTCCACGGGCAGACATCTTGGCACACATCGCACCCAAACAGCCAATCGCCGATGCCAGATCGCAGCGACTTGGGAATGGATGCTCGTAATTCGATCGTCAAATAGCTCACGCAGCGCGTGGCATCCAGGACAAAGGGCTGTGGGAAAGCGCCCGTCGGACAGGCATCCAGGCACGCCGTACACGTGCCGCAATGATCGGTGGCGGTGGGTTCGTCGAATGCAAGTTCCAAGTCCGTCAACAGCACCGCGAGAAAGAACCAGCTGCCGATTTGTGAATTCAAGAGCAGCGTATTCTTGCCGATCCAGCCAAGTCCGGCCAGTTGTGCGAACTCGCGTTCTAGCAACGGCGCGGTGTCGACGACACCACGAACCTGCGCGGTTGGCGCGCGAACCATCACCCACTGACGCAGCTGTTTCAGCCGGACCTGGATCAGGTCATGATAGTCCGTTGGCCCCCAGGCATAGCGTGAAATGATGCCCTGACCCGGGGAAACCGACCGAGGCGTGTTCGTGCGATAGTTCATCGCCATGACGACCAGGCTGCGAGACCCGTCCAACACATAACGCGGATGTTCGTAGGCGGCCGCTCGGGACGGCAGATAACTCATTTGGCCTGCGTAACCTGCCTGCAACCACTCGTGGAAACGGTGAATTCCAGTCGGCGTAACGGCTGGGCATACGCCAATCCGCTGAAAACCCAGCCGAATGGCTTCGCGCTTGAGATCATCAGTTAGCGTCTGCTTTTCCAACCCAATCCTCCACGTCGTCGCGTGTTTGAGTCTCTCAGTACACTGTAACTTGCCATCGACCACCGCTCGAATTACGCTGGACTTCTGGCAATCCTTTTCCGTTTAACGGTGTCCGCACCGGCTTCGCCGTGACAATTGCCCTGCAAGAGGCGGTCGAACACACGCCCATGCACGGATAACCACCAAGAGGAATACAACATGAAGCTTTATCGTCTAGTATTGGTCATTGCTGCGATTGGTCTCACGAACCTGTTCGTTTCCGAAGTTCGCGCTGGCGGTATCCATGGCCGTTCGGGGTTGCCTTGGTTTGCCTACGGATACAGTGGTTCGTTATACGGTTTGGGCCGCCTGCCCGTGCCGCCGTACTATGCAATTCACCCTCCGGTTTACTACAGTCTGCCACAGGCTCGTCCTTACGGACACAGCCCGTTCGCTCACAGTGGTGATTATCACTCCCAAGTGAAGGTGGAACGGCGTATCGTTAGAAATCCGCACATCGAAGTCATGCCTTTGCCCGAACCGGTTGAATCTCCACCCGAAACGACCACAACGACGGCGCGCGTGATTACGAATCCGTACTATTCGGCCGAGACTGGCCCCGAATCGAGTTTGGCATCGCAGGCCGAGTAAGGCTTCGCTCTTGCTGCAAGTAACGACGCTGCGGCAGTTGAACTGGATTCTTGCGTGGTTGCGGGCAGCCGGCCTGCGCGCTCGACGTGCCGGACGCGTGTCACCGCAATAGCCATGCTAGCGGTGGACTCGAAATCCATCTTGGAATGGTTGGGGCTTGCCAGTAAGCTACCGCGACTTTTCTTCCCCACTTGAACTAGCGGTTGATTTTCGCTTCACGTTCATGAAGTGGCCGAGCAGACAGTGGGAACGGCTGCGATCTGATTTTGCCGAAAAGGAGCCTGTCGATGAAGCGGTTGAGTCCTCTGTTGCTGGCGTTGCTCGTCTTTGCGGGTTGCCGCGCGCCAATGCCGTCTTTCAACCTGTTGGCACCATACGGTTCAACGCGAATTCCGCCACCCTCAACAGGCAGTGTCGCACCAGACAAGTATTATCAGCCGGGCTCCCCGTCGACGACACCGGTCGGAACGGGCTTTCGTGCTCGCCGTTCTTCAACCAGCCTATCTGCCGACGTTTCAACCAACTCGTCTGGAGTCGAAACGGTTAGCGGTTTCGACGCGTCAGGTCGGGCCACTCGGGCGACCCATGAAACAACCACTGTCTCCTCGGAGGCGGTGGTGCCGGTCACGACGGTTGTCGAGTCGCGCGACCCAATCCGAATCGTTGAAAGCGGAACAACAGCGCGCAGCTTGCCGCCGAATGTGCGTGGGATGCAAATCAACGAAGCCACCGTCGAACCTGGTCGATTTCATCCAGCCTCGCAGCTCATTGATATCACTCAGCTGCCGCCCGCATCATCGGTCCGACACGCCAATGTCGTGCCGATCAATCAAGCCATGGGTTCATCGGCCGCTCGAGCTTCCACGAGTTCGTGGAATCGGGGCCGGCCGGCCTCCGCTGATGGATCGGGTTGGCAGTCACGCGATTAACTCCTATTTCAGTTTGAGCAGCTAATCAGCTTGGCAGTGGTGCGTATTTGGAATGATCACGGGAATCTTCGGCAGGCCGCAGGCGGCGGTTACATCGTTGTCTCGATTTCGGCATTGGTCGCAACGGATCGATCAAATCAACGCGTTAGGTGTGGAATTGGCTCGGCAGACGGATGAAGAGCTCCGTCGATCGAGCCTATCGTTACGCTACCGAGCGCTCAGCGGCGAGTCGCTTGACCATCTGTTGCCCGAGGCATTTGCCTTGGTCCGGCAAGCGACCGAGCGGACGCTTTCTGAACGCCATTACGAAGTTCAGCTCATGGGCGGCATCGCAATGCACTTGGGGTCCATCGCGGAAATGCAGACTGGCGAAGGAAAGACGCTTGCCGCCACGCTACCGTTGTACCTGGCCGCCTTGATGGATCGTGGCGCGCACTTGGCCACGGCGAATGACTATTTGGCCGAACGTGATGCGTCGATCACCCGGGATGCCTTTGGTCTGCTGGGGATGACCGTCGGTGTGATTAAGTCGCAAACGCCGCGCGAGAAGCGTCGCGACGCATACCTCTGTGATATCACCTATGCGGCCAGTCGCGAATTTGGATTCGACTTTCTTCGCGACCGCCTGCTCCTGGGTGGCGCCCCCGAAGATCGAGGAGACTTGTTTGACCGTCTGCTCGGGCGAGTGGACGGGAAACCGACTGACCAACCCGTCCAGCGAACGTTGTACTTCTGCCTGGTCGATGAAGCTGACAGCATTTTGATCGACGAAGCTCGGACGCCGCTGATCGTCAGTTCGCTGCCCGGAAGCTCGCAAGACGCAGCAGTGGCGCTGTACCGGTGGTCGGCAGAGGTGGCCGACCACTTTGTCGAGGCGCGCGACTATGAGTACGACCATCAGAGACGAAAAGTTACGCTGTCCAAGCAGGGGCGCCGACAAGCGCGCGAACTGAAAAAGCCCACGGAACTGGCCCAACTGACCATGTTCGATCTGTACGAACACCTTGAACGCGCGATTCGTGTTGGTCGAGAGTTCCATCGTGACCGGCAGTACGTTGTTCGCGACGGCGGAGTGGTGATCGTTGACGAGAATACCGGACGACTCGCAGAAGGCCGGAAGTGGCGAGTCGGAATTCACCAAGCTGTCGAAGCTCGCGAGGGCTTGGAAATCGGAGTCGATACCGGCGAAGC
>NYXM01000013.1 GCA_002685655.1 Planctomycetaceae bacterium | reverse complement strand
TACTGCCGCCGCAAGCACCTAGAAACGGTAGCACTGATAGCGGCCCATTTCCCTGGATTCCACCGATTTAATACCGTTCCGGGAATCGCTGGGAAAGGCTCGCCGTCGTTGGCTGAACTCTCCGACATGAAACAATGCCTCACCCTCTTGATGACTCTGGTCGCCAGTTCGCTGACTCCGATGTTGGACGAGCTTACCGCGGCCGAACCAATCGACATCGGCGGGCGGCTGGAGCTGTTCGTGGATGACTATCTGATCGACCGCTTCGTGGGCAAAGCCGAACTACGGCTGAACAGGCCGACAGAACGGCAAGGCGTTTTCACCTGCGACAAACCGTGGGAAGGCAACCATTCCGGCTCCGCCACTTTAATTCAGGACGGCAACACTTATCGCATGTACTACAAGGGAGCCAACTGGCAGGCGTTGGGAAAAGCAACGCACGACGACTTCACCTGCTATGCCGAGAGCAAGGACGGCATCCACTGGACGAGGCCTGAACTGGGGATCGTCGAGTTCAGCGGATCGAAGAAGAACAACATCATCCTATCCGGCGAAGCTGCTAACACCTTCGTCCCCTTCAGAGACTCCAACCCGCACTGCAAGCCGGAAGAACAGTACAAAGCGCTGGCTGTCTTCAACAATCCCGTTAGAGGACTCTACGCTTTCGCGTCTCCCGACGGCGTCCACTGGAGACGGATGGGCCGCGAGCCGTTGATCACCAAAGGCAAGTTCGACTCGCAAAACCTGGCATTTTGGGACTCCGGTCGCGGGCGCTATGTGGCGTACTTCCGCGACATGCGCGGGCCGAACGATGAGTTTGGACTGAAGGGACCACAGCTTGGTCTCGACGACAACGGGCCCGCCCGCGACGTATTGACCAGTACATCGCCGGACTTTCTCCACTGGACCGAACCCCAGTGGCTGAAATACCCAGGCTCGCCCCGGATGCAGATCTATCTCAACCAGATTCGCCCGTACTACCGTGCGCCGCATTTGTTCGTGGGCTTTCCGGGCCGATTCATGGCCGGCCGTGAAATCGAGAAGGACCTGCCGATCACCGAACACCCGTCGTACAAATTCGGTTCCATCACCGAAACGCTGTTCATGACGAGCCGGGATGGGCTGCACTTTTGGCGCTGGGGCGAAGCCTTTATCCGGCCGGGTCCTCGCAAGGAACGTTGGATCTACGCCGGAACCTTTTCGATGTACGGTCTGCTGGTAACCAAATCGAACTTGGCCGGGGCGCCGGACGAGTTGTCCTTGTATGTCAACGACGGCGGTAGCTGGAGCCAACGCGGCAAAGCCACGCGGTTTCGACGCTACACCATGCGAATAGACGGATTCGTGTCGGTCAATGCTCCGTTGAGCGGCGGCGAATTGGTGACAAAACCGCTAACGTTTACCGGCTCGAAGCTCGCAATGAACTTCGCCACGTCCGCGGCTGGCAGTGTGCGGGTCGAGTTTCAGAATGAGTCGGGTAAGCCGATGGAAGGATACGCGCTTGGTGATTGCCCCGAAATCTTCGGTGACGAGATTGACCGAGTCGTGACGTTCAAGCGAGGCAGCGACCTGGGCCATTTGGCGGGCAAGGCAATCCGCCTACGGTTCGTGCTCACGGATGCGGATCTGTACTCGATCCAATTCCGGCCGTAACATGGGAGAAGATAAGACGTCGCGAATTCAAATCCTTGCTTTGATTCCCTGTGCGGCCGTGGTGGTCCAGCGAGTTTTGCGCTGGACAAAAGTTCATCAACATCGCCCAGATTAGTGCAATTCTGTAAGGGCTATCCACTTAACTCCACCAGATACTAGATATTGTGGTTGCGCTCCAGCTTTCCGCCGACCATGGACTCGTACGTCGTCGGTCCGACCTGAACGGCTTGCTGCAGCAATCGAAAAAACAGCTTGCCTCGCGATCTCGACGTCCGACGGTTAAACCGAAACGTGAACTCGTCGAGATAGTAATCGAGGTGCTCTGCGCTCACTGCGCCTTGGTGTGCGCCCAGCAGCCACCGTTTCAACAACGATGCGACGCGGTGGACCCGTGGCAGCAGTCTGCTGGCTGCATTCTTGTCTTTGTGAACTTGCAGAGCGGTCCGGTGGTGAGTGTACCCAAGTGGCTCTAGCCCCTCGCACGCTCTATAGCACGGTCAGTGTGAATCACACTGCCTGCCCCAGTCGTTTCCTCCACGAAACGGTGCAAGTGTTCGCGGGTTACCGCTGGAATCGTTGCCATGCGAATGCGACCGATTCCTGCCCCATCTTCCTCCGCAGCGATCGCCACAAGTGATTTGTGTTCGATCCAGACGCCGCCCATCGGATCCTCACCGCCTACGAAGGTCTCATCCGTTTCGACGACTCCGCGCAGTTTCTCTCGGTTCGGTCGGACCATAACGCGTCGAAGTTTGTGCAACCATGTCCACGCCGTCTGGTAGCTCTTTAGCCCCAGTATCTGTTGCACACTCGCTGCACTTGCCCCGTTCTTCTGACTCGTAATGAACCAGACAGCGCGAAACCAGAGCGTCAGAGGCTTGCGTGTGTCCTGAAAGATCGTGCCAGCGATCACTGACGTTTGGTGCCGACACGAACGGCACACGAGCCGCCCCCGAGAGGCCGTCCAAGCCTCTCCCGCACCACAGTGGGGGCAAACAAACCCGTTAGGCCAGCGTAATCGGAACAGATACTCGCGACAGGCCTCATCGGTTGAGAATCGCTGCTCGAGTTCAATAATCGTCCTCGGATAATCCTCCACCATGGCCGCCGCCCCTACATGTTGTGGTTGGTGGAGACAAGTGGATAGCCCTTAATTCTGTTCACCTGAAAAATCGCTGGACCACTACACCCACAGCGTCCGACAACTCAAGATCCCCTCGATGCTCGATAACTCGCCCGCACTCGTGGCAGATTTGAGCGGCCTCAAGTGCATCGGCAAGAGTTAGGGTGCGATTCTCAGTCGGTCTTCGAAGGTACAGCCATCCGAACAAATACATTCTCCGGCTCGCCCTCTACGTTGATATTGTAGTTGCCCGGCTGCTGCATCCGGATCACTCTTTCAATCAGTCTGTCGCCAATCTTGTAGGCGTGCGTGATGTTGATCGCCTTTTGGGGCGTCTTATCAGGCTTCAGGTGAACGGTTGCTCGAAGCACGTTTACCGCCGGTCTGCCCGTGTATTTCACAAACGCAACTTCTGTCGGCTTGTCGAGTTGAACATCTTCGTCCCATTGATAGCGCCAATGGTTAACCCAAACGGGTACGTTGGCTTTGTAGATCTCGGTGAAGTTTGTCGGTTTGTCAACGGCGTAAGCAATACGGTTATCGGTGTTCTTCGCCCCCTGATTCTGGTGAGTCCTGAAGCACGCGCCAGCTGTGAACCAGTCAATCGTTGTGCCTTTAGGCGCTTCGAGTTTCAGGACCACGTCGCCACGAATGCGAGCGCTNTTGCGCTTTAGATCGTAGTCTTTGGGCATCTCGACCACGTACTTCTTCANGTCNTCGGGATCGGCGACNTTGGGTANAANAAACATCGGCATGGTCAACTTGCCGTAGCGATCGCCGANNTCGAAGCTGCATCGATTCTGNCCGCTNTTCAGTCGTGGGAGGCTGATCGGTGCGACCTGGACCCACGTCTCGATGGTCATGCCNTGNAGCANCGGTTCGTTCGCCTGACCNGCAGCCTGGAGTTTCAACAAGAATCCGTANGTTCCCTTGACCCATTTGGTCANGTCGACAGAGGTTTNNCCACGTTGGGNNGTGGCCACTTGTTTCCATGTCTTGCCTTGNTCAAGCGAGACAAGCACNGTCACGGATCTGGCCGCNTCNAGCGTGANGATCGACGCCTCGCTGTCGTCGGTCTTGTCGTCCAACTTACCGACCTTGGGAACAATGANCCAAGGCGAAAACACTTCGAACACAGCNTCGCCGTTGCCTGTGGTTTCGAACTTCNGACCTTCGCCGCCCGGTTCGANGTTCNTCGCGGNCCGNACNCCGTCGCGGAAGTCGCTACTGGCATNGGTCAGGTTTGGCTCGTAACGNNACAANCCGTTGCCTTGAGTCCAGATGGAGAAATCGGGGTGGTTCGACTTGTATCCAACGGGGTCCTTTTCCAGCAGCTTGCGGATGAAACCCGTGTTGTATGCATCGAGGTGATGCCAACGTCCGCCCTGTGGTCGCCACCATCGGGTGAATGTCTCGCCTTGCCGCAACCGAAAATCCATTACATGGCCCGCCTGAAACCAGCGGTAGTAATTGTCGATGCGGCTATCTCGATAGATCTCAAACACCCTCGCTTTGTTTTCGTCGTTGGGGAAGAACGGTTCGATCTTCCGCTGGGGATTCACCCACAGGTGGCGGTTTGCCTGTGCCTCGGCCACGCTGGCGACGGTCCCGTCCGGTTTCATCAAGGCCCCACGGACATCAAGATCGAAGTAGTGCCAGCCGCCGTTGTACCAGACCTCGGTCGTGCAATGGTTCCATCCGGGGACACCGAAAGCCCGGCCGCGCTCGAATCCGGCGCCGTGAAAAACTCCGTCCAGTGTCGGCCCAAAGATACCACAGTAGCCCACGTTGTGGATGTTCATCAATTTCACAGGATCGCGGACGGTCGAGTATTCACCCCAGGGATCTGGCCCGTCGTTAACCGTTTTCATGTGGAACAGGCCCGTCTGTTGACCACACAGGTACTGCCAGATGGCGATAGCCAGTTCCTGGTCCTGCTTGTTCTTCCATTTGTGATACTGGCGGAATCGTCCAAGATCAGAAAGGTCGGCGTTATGCTCGCTGGTGACGCGAGGGCAGAGAACCTCGGCCGACGCCGGAACTCCAATCGTTAGCAAAAGCAGAACACCAATGAGCGTTCGCATGGCAGCCAAAGGGGTTGGGGTCGTTCTCACAAACTAGTTTTCGGCATTCGTAGCACCTACGCAGGATATCCGCAACCGCCACGGGTTGCACGTTGGCGGCGGATCGGTCGGTACACGGCGACTTGGCGATGTTACTCCGAAGCCGGGACAGAACGATTAGGACGGAATAATCAGGTGGAAGTTGGACATCATACTGAAGCGGCCAAGCGGAGCTTCTAACTCACGGAGGTGTTCACGAACGAGGGCGCGAAGGCAACTCACGTATAGCCGCCGGTTACATCGGACGACGTAGGAATCCGACTGAAAAGCTGTACCCGTGCTCTGCAAACAGATCACGCCCATATCGCCACAACATGGCCGCAGATATTGGGTCGCGATGTTTGCAGCTCAACGCTGCTGTCAATCACGACATTCTGGACTTTTGGGCGCGAGACGTGCGAGGCTCGAAGTCGGTACATGGCGGTATTCAGGAGACGCGGTGTTGAGAACTCGTGCCGAGAAGTCCAAAATGTGGTGAGAAACAGCAGTGCTCGTTCCATGTCATTACCATCCGGATCGATGTGATGACAGAACTCGAAACAGCTCATGAATGAGAAAGGCCGGAAGATGAATGAAATGGTCAATTTGCGTTTGGTAACAGCTCTCTGTTGTTTCGCGATCATGGGCGTCCGGCATGACGCAATCGCACAGTCCTCGCCCGATTTGGCAAAGGCCCAACAAGTTTCCCAGCACGGCGTCACCTGGAAGTTTGACAGGGAGGTGCCAATCGGGCAGTTCGTCAACGGCGATTATTATGTGGTGGGTCCAGTCACAGTTGTCGAGATTGACCCTGCGCCGGCGGATGGCATGAACGGCTCGGTGTTAAACCTCAATCCAAGGCGAGGGAAGTCAGGCTTTGATTCCCGCGCCTCGAGGGGCAACAGCTACGATGCAGGCATGCGCTCGGTGCCACCGATCGCGATGAAACCTGGCGACTCGTTACTTTCGTCGGTCAGCGCGGAGAAGGAGCGACAGTTTCCTCAGATGCTTTGGCCGTTTAAGCCTGAAAACGGGATGGCCAGATGTTGGGTCCGCTCTGTGTCTGTGTTGACTTGCATAGACGCCGCTCAACCGTCTGATGCCTTCCGGCCCGCATTCTGCGACCGTGAAAATAGGATCTTCCTGGCGAGGAATTTGCGTCGCGACTTATTGCCTAAACTGAAACCCGTCGAAGGCACGCCCTCGCCCACCGAATTCGCCAAACACTTTCAACGCTGCTGGGTAGACGTCATGCGTCAGAACAAGGGCGCTCCCGCCGAGTACGCGGCGCAATATGGTCGTGAGACGTCGCGAGCCGGAGGCATGGCAACGTTGATCTTGATGTGTGATTTCCCTGACGAAGAGAAGGAGAAGCTCCTTGTGAACTTCGTGCAACACGGGATCGACCTCTATGGCACTCTGGAAGCTGGTTGGGCTGGCTGGGAGACATTAGGAGGACATGGCCAGGGTCGCAAATGGCCGATCGTGTTCGCAGGCATTATGTTTGGCAGCGAGGCAATGGCGAGGCCGGAAAAGACCTTTCCGCACATTGTGTTCCAGGAGGATGATCAGACGGTTTACGGCAAGGGATGGACTGGGGCCACGGCACTGTTTGCCGGGCACATCGGCAAGAGTGGCTGGGGTCTGTACCCTGACCAGGATTCCCGCGGTTTCTTCGCCGAACCCGTTCATCCGTCCCAATGGCCGGATGATGGCAAAGGAACGAAGTTCTCAAATCCCGGTAAGACGGCCGAAGCGTACCGACGTTGTTGCACCAGCCATGCCTGGATCGCCACCGCACTGTCGATCCGGATCATGCACGCCGAAGCTATATGGAATCACGATGCCTTTGGCGATTATTGTGATCGCTGGATGACTGAGGATGACAGCGAGCACGTGAAGATCCTGAAAGAACACGCTGGCCTGATTATCGACGGAGCGAAACGGCAGGGCCGGACTTGGGATCCCTGGGTCGACGCCTCTTACAAGCAGTATCGCAATGCCCTTCCGCCGGCCAAGACAATTGATTTCGTGTCACCCGATCCGTATCCGGCCAAGGCACCTGCCGCGCTATCCGATAGGACCCTCGGCAGGCAACGGCGCCGTTTTGAACGTCCCGGTGACCGACCTCCCAGAAAAAGGCGCCGTTCCGAGCGACCTGAGAAGCGGCCAACCCGAGATGAAGAAGCAAAGGGAGGTGATCGGTGATTCGGTTGGTTGAAACCAGCGGCCTGAGACAATCGGGACAAGCGTCACGCAGCATCTTCCCATTTCTGCGACACCAAAATGGATGCCCCTGATGACTGCGCGATTGATCTGCCTGACACTGTTGTCCGCGCTGTTGCTCGTTGCCACGGCGCCGTTCTCCTCGGCCTTAGCCAGTAGCCCGAATATTCTCGTCATCCTCGTCGATGACTTGCGCTGGGATGAGATCGGGTGTGCAGGTCATCCTTTTGTACGAACGCCGGGCATCGACCGAATTGCCCGTGAAGGGGCTCGTTTTCGCAATGCTTTCTGCACGTCACCACTCTGCTCACCGGCCAGGGCGAGCTTGCTGACAGGCAAGTACGCTCACCGGCATGGCATCGTCGACAATACGAACCGCAGTCGACAAAGTCACAAGCTGGTGACGTTTCCCAGAATTCTTCACGAGAACGGCTATGAGACGGGGTATGTGGGCAAGTGGCATATGGGCAACGACGATACGGCTCGTCCAGGCTTCGATTATTGGGCATGTATGGCTGGCCAGGGGACATCCTTTGATCCAACGCTCAATGAAAACGGGATGCGGATCCAATTTCAAGGCCACACGACGGATGTGCTAAACGACCGGGCCGCTCGATTTGTTCGGCAACCGAGAACGAAACCATTCTGTCTGTACCTGGCTCACAAAGCCCTGCATCCGGAACTGGTGCAGTACGACGATGGGAGCGTCTCCGATCCCAGTGGATCGAAATTCCTGCCGACTGCTCGGCACAAAAAACTCTATAGTCAATCGCCAATTCCTCGACGACTCAACGTAGCGGACTCGCCGGACGACAAGCCGGCACTGCTTCGATCTGTGGACGGTCTTCCGCCGCTGAGCAGAGCGACTGGGACGGGAGATGAGACGATCCGCGACCGACTGCGAATGTTGACCGGAATCGATGAAGGTGTGACGCAACTGTTCGACGCCCTGGAAGACAGCGGTCAACTTGACAACACGGTAATCGTTTTCACAAGCGATCACGGTTACTGGAACGGGGAGCACGGATTGAGCGTCGAGCGGCGTTTGGCCTACGAGGAAGCGATCCGGATTCCAATGCTGGTGCGATATCCCGCACTGGCCAAATCGGGATCCATCATCGACGAGCTTGCATTGAGCATCGACCTGGCGCCGACCTTGCTTATTCTGGCTAACGCCAGATCGAAGGACGCGATGGACGGTCGCAGCCTGATACCGCTCTTGGCAGGCAAGCGGCCAAACGGGTGGCGTACGTCGTTCCTAATCCAATACTATTCAGATACGGTTTTCCCGCGAATCCACAACATGGGTTATGAAGCCGTCAGGACGTCGCTTTACAAGTACATACGATATTCGGAACTCGAAGGAATGGACGAACTGTATGACCTCAAGAACGATCCATATGAAATGCACAACCGTGTTAACGATCCCGCCTTTCAGGCAAGCCTGGACGAACTCAAAGAGCACCTCGCAGAATTGACCGGACGCAAGGAGTGATTCGCTGATTCTGTACTCATGGATTGACCGGAGGCGTCACTCTTGGGGAAAGTCGCGGTAGATGAACAACGCGTCAGTACAAGGGAGAGATTCGATGAACTCAATCACTCGCAGAGCTTTCATGGGAAGCAGTGTGGCCGGCGGAATGGCGTTGGCCACACCAAGCCGGCGGTGTGCGGCTGCACCGTTCGCGAAACCAATTGGCGCGAACAACGACATTCGAGTCGCGATGATCGGCATGGGAGGATTCGGCGGCGTGGGAGGGCGTGGCCGCCAACTGATCGATCGGCTGAAGCAGGTCTCCGGTGCAAGACTCACTGCGCTCTGCGACATTGACGAGGCTTTGCTCGAACACGAATACAAGAAGCTCAATGGGCGGGCCAAGAAGATAAAGAAGTACAAGGACATGCGAGATGTCTTCGACGATAGGGAGATTGACGCGGTATTTATCGCCTTGCCAAACCACTGGCATGCCCTGGCGACCGTCTGGGCCTGCCAGGCGAGCAAGGATGTCTACGTCGAGAAGCCAGCGTCCTACAACATTTGGGAAGGACGCCAGATGGTCAACGCCGCTCGAAAGTACAAACGGATTGTCCAAACGGGAACGCAGGCGCGGTCTTCGGACGTTGAGTCACAGCTGGCCGAGTATATTCGTGGCGGCGAGTTGGGGAAGGTAGAGCTTGCTCGGGCGATCGTCTATCGACGGCGCGAGAGTATTGGGAAGGTTTCCGGTCCACAGCCCATACGGGCATCGGTGGATTACAACCAGTGGCTTGGCCCGGCACCCAAGACGGACCTGATACGAAAAGAACTCCATTACCTTTGGCACTGGGACTGGGCAACGGCAAACGGAGAGATCGGCAACAACGGAGTGCACTATCTCGATCGCTGCCGCTGGATCTTGGGACAGAGTGGACTACCGCGTCGAGCGATGAGTATCGGCGGTCGATTCCAGTTTGACGACGACGGACAAACGCCAAACACACAGATCGCGTTGTTGGACTACGATCCTGCGCCGATCATTTGCGAGGTGCGAGGACTGCCCGAGAAACAGGGGAGCAAGACAATGGACAAGCTTCGCGGTGTCGGCAAAGGGATCATTTTCCAGTGTGAAGGCGGTTCGGTCGTAAGTGACAGAAAAGTGACCACTGCCTACGACGTCCGGGGCCAAAAAATCAAAAGTTTCGAGGACCGTCGGGAGGGCGACACTTCGACAAGCCCACATCAGAAGAACTTTATTGCGGCGATTCGCAGCAGGAAGGCCAGCGATTTGAACGCTGACATCCTGGATGGGCACCTCTCCGCCGCGCTCTGCCACATGGCAAATATCTCTCACCGACTGGGGGCCGAAAGGCAACCGGACGCGATCCTTGAAATGACTAGTGCCGCGACTCGCAATTGTTAGCCCACGATAGCCAGAGTTTCGCTATTGTCTCGTGGGTTTGCCCAGCTTTCCTTCCAGGTAGCGG
>NYXM01000012.1 GCA_002685655.1 Planctomycetaceae bacterium | reverse complement strand
AAGCGGCTGGTCAGCGCGAGATGTTAAAGCGTCGTACTCTCGCACGGCACGAATAATGGCCGCACCAATAGGCTCGTCGCCTTGCTCCAAATCGTTGTTGAACGAAATGTCGAGCCCATCCGGGCGTCCCACTAACAAGGGCAAGGCACTCGTCAACACGCCCCCAAGGGACTGGACCAAGTCACCGCCATGGAACGTGTTTGATTCGAGGGCTTGCGAGTTCTGCAAGTCGTCAACAGCTCGGTGAATTACCCGGGCGGTGATCTCAATGTTGTCAATATCCTGCAACATAGCCGCTACACGAATGTCGTCGATTTCGCGCTCGGATAACCGCATCTGTCGAGCCACCTGTCGGCTAATCATGGCGACGCGTTTCGATGTGTCGTTCATGTTCGGATCTGCACCCTTTAAGTACTGAGCAAGCACTTCAACAACACCCAAATAGGCATCATGCAGTTCGTCGATTTTGCACTTTCGCTGGTCACTCAGCGTTCCGACGAACAATGCATTCAGCCCCATGACGGCAGCCCAGACAATTAGGGAAGCGCCAATCATCAGGCGTGATGGCTCTCCCAAAAAGCTGTTCAAGTCGGCCGCTGCTACCATCGTTGCAAGTAACACACAAAAGAAAGCCAAAATGCCCGCCCGATGCCGTCCGAGATAGAATGCGGCCAACACGATTGGGAGATAGAAGAGGTTCAGTACAATCAGCTTGTGACCGACGACAAGGTAAAGCATCAACGTCAGCGCTCCACAAACCACGATGAGGGAGGCTTCGGTGATGTGTTTTGGTTGGACTTTTTCGACAAACATCCTCATCCTCTTCACTAAATGGTTAGGAAGTTACTGCAAACGCATTGGCGGATTCATCTTGTTCCAGAAGTGATGTAATGAGATGATCCGTCACAGTGTCTGCGACTGGCTTCTGCTGCGTGGGGCTCGATGACTCTTCCTGACAATCGGTAAATCGCTGAGCGATTCTTTGAAACTGTGGTGCGACTCGAAGGAACACGTCGATGATGCGCGGGTCGAATTGCGTTCCACTCGCACTGGCGATGATTTCGACGCATTTCTCGTGGGGGTAAGAATCCTTGTAGACACGTTGAGATGCAAGTGCATCATAGACGTCCGCGACTGCTACGATCCGACCGGCCAGAGGAATCTGCTCTTTGCTGATGCCACCCGGATATCCTTGGCCATCCCAGTTTTCGTGATGGCATTGGGCGATTTCACGAGCCATAGTGAGAAAGTTACAGCTCCCGAGCCGCTGCTCAATCTCGCGAATGCACTCCGCGCCTACTTCCGCGTGCTGTTGCATACGTTCGCGCTCTCTGGCGTCCAACGCCCCTGGCTTTCGTAAAATGGCGTCTTCCATCGCAACCTTGCCAATATCGTGGAGGGCTGAGCTGACTCCGATTAGTTTTACAAAGGAAGTCGAAACTAAGTCTCTGTATTGCGGTTCGCCCCGCAACGCGGATGCAAGACAGGTGGAATAGAGCGCGATGCGTTCGAGGTGTTGTCCAGTCTCTTGATCGCGATATTCAGCCAGCTTCGCAAGACCAAAGATAATCGCGTTGCGGGTCCTCACCAGGTCCTTCTCGCGATGCAATATGCGCATATTTGACTCATTGTGCCCCTTTGACATTTCGTTGCGCAGCTGAGTCATCACCATGTACACGACGCCTGCTTGGAGGCCTCCAATCCATATTAGTGGAAGAACTCGCACAATCAGCAGATTTGAGTTCGTCTGCGTAGAAGTCGTTTCGCGTGACGAAGCTGGAGCTTCGGTCGCATCACGGTCAATTGTGAACTGTGAAAACCGCTCACTAATCCACAAACCGCACGCTAGGCTGACAAACTGCCCGATTATCATCGCGGCCATCGCACGTTGATACGGTTTCATCAGTTGCCTTCTCGGGAGAAATGATTCATTTGGTTCGAAAGGCTACGTCACCGTGGGGGTATGTCAAACCACACTTCTGGAGCCTGTCGGATCTCATGCAACTTCCTTCTTCCGAATCTGCGGGATGCTCGTTGCGAACACTATGTCAATCAAGTGCCGTTTCTAGTAGGCGCTTTCGCCATTTGCACCTGCACCCCGCCGCAGTCGTACGCTAAATTGTGGGCTGACCATGAACGACCAACCCAATATCCTGCTGATTACCGCCGATCATTGGCCAGGCCATCTGCTTGGGGCAGCAGGTCATCCGGCCGTACAAACGCCCACGCTGGATCAACTGGCCCGCTGCGGCGTACGGTTTCGACGAGCGTACACGGAATGCCCCGTCTGTATTCCGGCGCGTCGAACCTTGCTCACAGGCACCGCGCCACGCACGCACGGCGACCGCAGCTTTCAAACCGAGCTACCGCTGCCCAACGTGCCAACAATTGCAGATGCATTTCGAACCGGCGGGTATCAGACGTTCGCCGTTGGAAAACTGCATGTCTATCCTCCCCGCGCCCGTGCTGGTTTCGATGACGTGCAGCTGTGTGAAGAGGGCCGTCCCCAGTACGGCCCAACGGACGACTATGAAATCTATTTGGGCGAACAGGGTCTGGTCGGGCAGCAGTTTCTGCACGGTATGAGCAACAACGACTACGTTTGGCGACCGTGGCACCTGGCGGAACAACATCATGTGACCAATTGGACATCGCGTGAAATGGCGCGGGTGATCCAGCGACGCGACCCGACCCGGCCGGCATTTTGGTATCTCTCGTACACGCATCCCCATCCGCCATTGGTCCCGCCGCAGTATTGTCTGGATCTTTATCGCGATGTTGAACCGGGCGAGCCACTTCGGAGCAGTTGGCCGCGAGACCCCAACACGATGCCCAGCCGCATGAACAACCGACTCATCGATAGCGAACATTACAGTGCATCGTTCATTCGCGCCACCCGCCGCGCGTTCTACGCGTTGTGCACTCATATCGACCATCAGCTACGGATCGTGATTGGGACGCTGCGCGAAGAAGGGCTGCTGGACAACACGGTCATGATGTTCTTGGCCGACCATGGAGACATGTTGGGCGACCACGGGCTGTGGGCCAAGCGTCTGTTTTATGAGGGCTCCGCTTGCGTACCGATGATCTTGGTCGGGCGAGCTGGGGACGGGCGCGTTGGCAGTGGGAAGATAGACAACCGACTTGTCGGTCTGCAGGACGTAATGCCAACTCTGCTGGATCTTGCCGGTCTGCCGATCCCCGATTCTGTCGATGGGCTGTCCATGGTCGCGGCGTCACAGCGTGACTGGTTGTACGGCGAATATGGCGAGCAAACCGAAGCGACTCGGATGATTCACGATGGTCGCTACAAGATGATCTACTACGCGGCCGGCAACCGCAGGCAGCTCTTCGACCTGGAAACCGATCCGCAGGAAATGATCGACTTGATCGACGCTGCCGATCACCAGGCGGTGCGTCGTCGTCTGACCGAGCGGCTCCAAGGCGAATTGTACGGTAGCGACCTCGACTGGATTCGCGGCGACCAGTTCATCGGGTTGCCAGACGAGCCCAACGACGAGGCGCCCGACCGAACACTCTCTCTCCAGCGTGGTCGGCACTGGCCCGTGCCGCCACAAGGTTGAGCTTCCATGTCGGATCGCGCCAACCGTCTGATATTCTCCTGCGGATTGCTTGCCATCGTTGGCGTTGGAACGGCCACACGACTCTGGCAGATCAGCGAGAGTCTCTGGCTGGACGAGCTTCACACGAGCTGGGTCGTGTCAGACACGTTCGATGCGATTGCTCCTCGCGCTCGGATTGGGAATCAGAGCCCAGTCTATTTCTACGTTGTCCGGCTGTCGACTGTTGCGCTGGGCGAAAACGAACTGGCTTTGCGACTGCCGTCTCTGCTGGCAGGCGTTGCCTTGATCGTCGCGGTGGGGGTTGTCACCTGGCGGTGGTGTGGGGCGACTTCGGCCGGATGGCTGGCGGCGATCTTGGTGGCGCTGGACAGCAACATGATCTTCTTTTCGCAGGAAGCCCGACCGTACGCGTTAGTGCAGATCATCGCTCTGCTCCAACTTGCCGCGTTCTGGAGCCTCCAGAGGCAATACCGTTGGGGGCGTCGCCTGGCTGTGGCCGTCGGTTGGATTGTGTTGTTCCACCTGCATTACACGACGATTCTGCTCTTGGCGGGCGAGTTGCTCTGGTGGGCGGCGGTGCAGTTCTGGCAACGCGGGAAGGGAACCTATCGGCCGGCACAACTCCTTTGCGACGTCGCCGTAACGGTGGTCGCATGTGCCATTACGTGGAGACATCTGGGCGAAATTGCAGCGAGACGTTCCATGTGGGAGATGTTCGTTTCCAAGCAGCCTCCTTGGGTCACCATTGGCTGGTTTCATTGGGACCTGTACGTGCTGAGTGCAATCTTGCTGTGCGTTGGCTTGACAACGGTGGCATTTTTCTGGCATCGCCGGAGCTTCTGGCATCGCAACGCGACAGAATCGCGAATCGCCATCGAACTGCCGACTTGGTTTGCCATCATACCGCTGCTCGTTCTTTGGTGGTGCGCCCCGGTGGTCATCGCCTGGTCGTTGACGGCCGGCGATCTAGCGAGAGTCTTTTTTCCTCGCTACCTCATCGGAGTTGCCGTCGCACCGATGATCTGCACCGGCCTCTGTGTGGCGATCTGTCGTGGTCCACGGAGACGCACCGTTGCCGTACTGGCGATCACCGCCATGGCTGTAGTTGGGAACGGGCTGATGGGGCAGTTCCTGCGCGATGGCCGCTTGATCACGGATCGACGAGAGGACTGGCGCGGTGCCATCGCTTGGTTGAACGCAACCCGCGAGGATACGGCACCTGTTCTGGTGCGGAGTGGTTTGATCGAGGCGGATCGACTTCGCGCGGAATCGGATCATCCACTCAGAGAGTACTGCATTCTGCCTGTGACCGGCCTCTATCAGGTCAGGCAGCCTGCCGTTATCTACCCTTTACCCACATCCCACAGCGGACGACTCTCGAGTCAGGCCGCTGGGTTGCTGCAACAGCATCACGGCGGTTGGCTCGTGATCAATTCGCGGCCCGCGATGCACGAGACACTGCGCCGCGATCTGCGCGGGTCCTTCCAAGGAGCCCGCCTTAAGTTCCTGCGCGAAAAGACGTTTGGCAATGTCTCGGTCTGGCAAGTGCGGGTGACTCCTGGAATGACAAATGACAAATGAGTCAAGTTTTCGGCGACGGGCACCGACCGCAGGTTGGTCGGGGAGCGGGTGCCGCAACCGAGCGATAGCTCGCGTCGGTCCGACGCACAGCCTCGCCCGGTATTGAGCATTGTCCGAGGAATTACTGTCCGATAGTCGCCTTTCGCTCCGCGAAAGGAACGTGCTTTCTCGGAGCGAAAGACGACTATAAAAGATTGAACATTGCTAACCAACGTCGCCCAGATCCAGTGCCTTGCCGTACCGTACGCGGACCATCCGTTGCAGCCGAGCGTATTCGGGGGCCGCCAACTCGGGATCTCGTTTGATCATGGCCGAAGCGTCGTGGCGTGCCAGTTCGAGCACCTTTGCATCGCGACTTAGATCAGCGATGCGAAGTGGTGGTAGCCCATGTTGTCGTGCGCCGAACAAGTCGCCCGGCCCGCGCATTTGAAAATCCAGTTCCGCCAATTCGAACCCATCGGTTGTCTGGCAAAACGCGTCAAGTCGTTGCCGTGAATCATCGGATGCGGGTCTGGCAAAGACGCATAGGTAGCCGGGATGTACGCCTCGGCTGATCCGACCTCGCAACTGGTGCAACTGGGCCAAGCCAAAGCGTTCTCCGTTTTCAATGGTCATCAGCGTGGCATTGGGAACGTCAACCCCTACCTCGACCACGGACGTGGCGACCAGGACCTGCGTTTCGCCATTTCGAAACGCATTCATGGCGGATTCCTTCTCTTCAGCCGATTGCCGACCGTGCACAAAATCCAACCGAAAGGCCTCCAAGTGCCCGTTGGCCAACTGCTCGAATGCTTCCGCGACACTCGCCAATTCCTGCGTCGAAGATTCATCTACCAGCGGTGTGATGATGTAGCCTTGTCGCCCTTCTCGGAGCTTCTTCCGAAAGAAGTCCCACCACTTTTCTCGACCTTCGTCGTCACTCAGGTACGTATGAACATTCTGTCGCCCTGGTGGCGTTTCGTCTAATGTCGACACATCGAGATCGCCGTAGACGGCCATGGTGACGGTTCTTGGGATGGGTGTCGCCGTCATCACCAGGTAATGGGGCTGCAACCCGGCTTGCCGCAAACTCAACCGCTGCTTGACGCCGAACTTATGTTGTTCGTCAATCACGACCAGGCCCAGGTCCTTGAAATTAACGCTCTCCTGCAACACGGCGTGTGTGCCAACGACCAGATCGACCTTGCCCTCGGCGATCGCGACCATTGTGGTTTGTCGCTCGGCTGCCTGCAGTGTCCCCGTCAACAACGCAATGCGAACTCGGCTCTCTCGCAGATTATCGTTTAACGTGCGGGCGTGCTGTCGGGCCAGCACTTCGGTGGGTGCCATGATCGTTGCCTGCTTGCCATGCGCGACTGCCAGCAGCATCGCATATTCCGCAACAACAGTCTTGCCGCTGCCGACATCACCTTGTAGGAGTCGATTCATCGGATACTCGCGCACCATATCGGCACGAATCTCCTCGATCGCCGACAGCTGAGCACCTGTCAGTTCAAATGGAAACAACCGTTTGATTCGCGCGTCGATCTTGGCGGTTGCTTCAAGGCGAGGTGCGCATCTGGCATTGCGATGGCTGGCTCGACGCTGAGCCAGCGCCAATTGCATGATCAGCAGTTCCTGGTAAATCAGGCGGTGTCGTGCATGCTCGAGTCGCTGGCGCTGGACCGGCTGATGAATCTGGTCGAGCGTTTCGTGGATGCCGGGCAACTGGTGGAGCTCTAGAAACTCAGTAGGAAAAACTTCTTCCACACAGTCTAGGTACTCGGCGACTGTGTTGTGGACGATGCGGCGCATGAGCCCCTGATTGATCCCATCAGTCAGCGGATAAACGGGGAGAATCTTACCGGCGAGCGGCTCGTCGTCGTCGGCGAGGATTTCGACTCGTGGATGCGACATTTCCCATCGCATTCCCTTGGCCTTGGGTTTGCCGGACAACATGACGCGTGCGCCCACCTTAAACTTGTCGCGCATGTAAGGCTGGTTGAACCAGACCGCGCGAAGATAATGCGTCTTTTGCCGGATCAACACGCCGAGCATCGTACGGCCCACACCCGTGTTGCGGAGATCGATTTCATCAACGATCCCACAGATGCTGGCCGGCTGATTGTCTTCGAGCGATTCGATCCGGCGCAGGACACTCATGTCCTGATAGTCTCGCGGAAAGAAAAAAAGCACGTCTCGCGTGAACCGCAGGTCAAGCCGCTGCAACATTTTTCCACGCGCCGGCCCCACTCCTGGCAGGAACTCCAGCGGCGTCCCTAGCCGCTGGCCGGGCGTCTGTTCATCAGACGATTTTCCCCCCGTCGTACTCATGCCATCATTTTAGGCGTTCCGTCTGGCAGAGACGAGGAGCCGACGGAGAGATTGATGCTGATCGCAGCTGGTACGTCAGGCTGCCTTGGGAAACGCCACGCCCCGCTGCGATCCACCCAGTTCTGCCAGGTCAGCCTCCACCATCATGGCGACCAGTTCCCCGAAATCTACGCGCGGTTGCCAGCCCAACTTCGTGCGTGCTTTGGTTGGATCAGCCACCAGCAGATCCACTTCAGCAGGTCGGTAGAATTTCGGATCGATCACGACGTAATCGTGCCAATCCAAGCCGACGTGCGAGAACGCGGCGTCCACGAACTGTTCCACTTCGTAGGTTTGGCCCGTGCCAACCACGAAGTCGTCGGGATGGTCTTGTTGCAGCATCAGCCACATCGCTTCAACGTAGTCGCCGGCAAATCCCCAGTCGCGTTTGGCTTTCAAGTTGCCCAGGCGGAGTTCGTCGGCTAAACCCATCTTGATCTGCGCGACAGTGCGCGTAATTTTTCGCGTAACGAATTCGTGTCCGCGGCGCGGCGATTCGTGATTGAACAGGATGCCGGAACAGGCGAACAGGTCGTAGCTTTCGCGATAGTTGACCGTGATCCAATGACCATAGACCTTGGCGACGGAATAGGGGCTGCGCGGCCAGAACGGCGTGGTTTCCCGTTGCGGCGTTTCCCGCACACGCCCAAACATCTCGCTGGAACTGGCCTGATAGAAACGGATCGAACGATCCACTTGACGAACAGCATCCAAGAGTCGGGTCACGCCCAAACCAGTGATCTCGGCGGTCAACAGCGGCTGCGACCAACTGGTTGGAACGAAACTCTGCGCAGCCAGGTTATAGATCTCCGTCGGCCGGATTTGCCGGACCAGGTCGGTGAGTGAAAACTGATCGAGCATATCTCCGGCGTGGACAGACATCCGATCGACAAGATGATGAATTCGCCCGAGATTGTCGGTACTGGCGCGACGGGCCACACCATGAACCTCGTACCCTTTCTCCAGCAGCAATTCCGCCAGATACGATCCATCTTGACCAGTGATTCCCGTAATAAGTGCGATCTTGCTCATCGAAGCGACTGTCCTTGCGTGTCAAACAGGATGTGGGTTGGGTGCACCGAATCACGCTGAAACTGGGCGAGGGTGAGAGATCGTAATGAAATCCCGAAATGGCTGCAATGCTGACTGGCCGGCAAGCTGCTAGCGAGCGCATCTCTGCTCGGACCCGCACGACCCGTCGTTCCCACATAAATGGCATAATTGGAGTAATCGGTCCCCCCCGCAGTTGCCGATACTCCCTGAAGACGATGGGCTGGACCGTCTTTCTTGATCCGGAACCGACCGCAGGTTTCTGCAGGCCGCACGGCCTCCCCATCGCGACCCAAACCTCTAACCAGATCAGTTTCAATGAAGCGGGGAAACCAGAATCGCCGCGCCCGACGTGTGCGACCGAACACCAAGCCAAGCCGCTCCCGAACGATTACCGGGCTACCAATTGCGATTCTCTGCGCGGTATTTGCCGGCGCTGGAACCGCGGCTCTGTGGGCTGTGGAAAACGGTGTGCTGACATCCACGTCCACGGGTCCAGCACGCGCCAGCACGTCATCGTCCGCCGCCAGCAGTCCAGTGGTAACGCCACCGATTGCCGGCGAAACCCCGCGTAGCCCAGGTTCTGTCGCCGAACGCCTGCGAGCCAGAGCTCTTTCAGTATTTCGCCCCACTGTCGCGCGCAATCACGACGGGAATGACCATGACCATGATTCGCACGACCACGACGCTCACAACCGTGACGCCCACGGACACGGAGCCGAACCACTTGACGATGGCGAGCTATCGTCAAGGCGGCCTGGCTTCGGACGACAGTTACAGGCCAGTATCGAAGAGATGATACCCGAGGCTCTTCGAGCGAATCGGGTACCAGCGACACTCGTCGACACCGTTGCGACGGATATGGATCTCGAATTCTGGGTCGAATGGGGTGGTGGCGAGCCGCGATCGTGGTTCGGCACGCTGAGGTTGGATGAAGGCACGATCGAGACGGCGCGTGGCTATGGACTGCAAGCAGATGCCCCCGGTTCGATGTACCTTGAAGAGAATGTCGTGACGATTTCGCCGCGACTGCCTCGCTCGTTCGATAGTGTGTTGATCCGCGCCACGGCACCCAGAGACGCGAACCTGTTGGTCACTTTTGGGGCCAACGGATCACCTTCAGGTGAGTTCGAAACCCAGATTCCGTTGATGGAGATCGTTGACTCGACCCAGCATCGTGCGCTGGATGATCGCGACAATAGACTGATCATTCGACGCAGCGCGAGCGACAGTCTGCGGCTTCAGACGGACCGGACGTCGATGGTGTTCGAGCCCAGTGAGATGTTTCAATTCTCAGTGTTGCCGAACCTCGTCGACTTCACGAAACTGGAACATCGGTGTCGCGTGCAACTACGCCCGGCTCGGTCGGATTCAAACTTGTGGGTCGACGAACGGGAACTGGTGCAGAATCTGGACGGATCGATTTCACCGGCTGGGCCTTTCAAGCTGACAATGCCCCACGAAGAGGGCGCATACGACCTCATTATTTCAATTGATAAGCGTCGTTCTTCGTCAGTTTCACGTGCGCAACGGGGGCCTTGGCGGAAATTGCAGGTGGTCGTCGTGCAGTCCGAAAGTGACGAACGTTCACAGCGGGGAGGTCAGCAGGCAGAAGGACCAGGGCCGCAATTCCAGGTCATTCAAGAATTCGATCCTGCCGAACCCGAACAACCCTTGTCGGTCAGCAAAGTGCTACCTTTGTTCGGTCTGCGCGAGACGGCTCGACGTCCCACGCTGCATGGTGATGTAGTTTCGGTCAAATGGCTCGATACGGACAAGCAGATCGAGAGGGATCTGTTAGATATTGGCCCAGATAGCTGGTTCGCCTTGCCACTGCAAATCACGCAACCAGGACACCCGCACATCTTGGAGATCGACTATCCAAACGACACGCCGCAAACGTTGGGGATTGCGATTTACGAACCTGGCAGTCGCCGCGCAATCGTCGATACGGGGCTTACAACGCCGGTGGGCAATCTCGCCGAGAGACCGGGCGTGACGACGTATCAATTGACTTTCTGGCCAAGAACTGACAACCCAATCCTTGTGCTGGCCGACCGCGATTCGAAACGAGCTGCGACGATTGGCGCCATCCGCGTGCTTGCAGGGCCTGACCGTCTTCGTAACCTTGAATATCCGTTACCAGCCGATGGACGCCTGTTGGCCGCGCATCTTGACACGCCACTGTTTCCGGAGTTGTTTTCCGCGACATCGGACGTTGACCAGAAGAGCGGGCGAACGCTGCGCGACTGGGTGACGTTCTTTGACGGTGCCAAGCGGTTGATTCAGGTGCTCAAACGTCGTGGTTACAACGGGGCCGTGATTCCTGTGTTGTCAGACGGAGGATCGTTGTACCCAAGTCGCCTGCTGGAACCGACGCCCCTTTTTGATGATGGCGTCTTCTTCGCGACGGCACAGGATCCAATGCAGAAGGATGTGTTGGAAATGCTGTTGCGAATGTTCGACCGCGAAGGTCTCCGGCTAGTCCCGTCGATAAAGTTCACGGGCACGCTGCCGATTCTGGAAGCCAAACGGCGCTTAGGCAGCAGGCCATCGATCAATCTGGTCGATACGGCAGGCAAACGGTGGCGTCCACAATTTGACTCATTTGGTATCGGCACTCACTACAATCCGCTCGATCAAGAAGTCCAAGCCGCTATGGGTGCCGTTGTCTCGGAACTTTCCCAACGTTGTGCCTCGCACGCGTCATTTGCAGGCGTGGCCGTTCAACTTGATCCAGGCAGCTATGCCACCTTGCCGGGGCCCGATTGGGGAGCTGACGAGATGACGCTCGAGCGGTTTATGTCCGCACAGACTGGAACGCCATCGAACCCGCTGAGCGAACATCGTTTGCGCCAAGAGTGGTTGGCTTGGCGAGCCGATCGCATGTCTGAGATGTACCATGAGATGATCCACAACCTCCGTGAAGACGCGCTGGGCGCACAGTTGTACCTTCTCGGATCATCACTGTTGGACACGCCCCTGGTCAAGAACACTGCAGAGGTGATTCGAGCTCCGACCGAAATGACTGCCTCAAGTGCGCTGTTGAGCTTTGGGATCGACGTCGAACTGATGCGCGAAAAGGGAATCGTCTTTCTTTCGCCCCGACAGATGAAACCGGTCCCTCATGACCAAGTCGATCTTGACCGGGCTTGGGATGACGAATTTGTCAGACTATTCGGCCAGCACGCCGAAACTGCTGCGGGAAGTCAATTGCAATATCCGTTTCAACGGTTTGACGCCACGACATTGGCCGGCAAGTTGCCGATCAAGGACGTTGCCAAGGCAGTCAAAACGAGGATTGGCGAGACGGGTTCACTCAGCCGCAGAGGTCTCGCGCATGGCCTCGCGGCGTTGGACAGTCAGGTGATCCTTGACGGGGCCTGGCAGACGCCGCGTGATGAGCAAGTATGGCGAGACAGCATGACCGTCTTTCGTCAACTGCCTGAAATGAAATTCGAGGTGGTTTCACCACCGGTCGGATCCAAAACGCAACCCGTGATGATACGACGCGCTGTACGTGGTGGTAAGGCTCTGTTTTATGTGGTCAATGACTCGCCTCGATCCGTTGGCACGAGGATCGGGTTTGCCGGTCGACACACGCTCGAACTCAAATCACTTTCGACGACTGCCCTACCTCGTCTGGTCGTGACGGGGCAGGGGCCGATGCTGTCGCTCACCCTACGTCCCTACGAGATCGTGGGTATTGAAGCCTCAGAACCCGATGCGCGAGTCGTGCGGTGGGAGACACAAGTCGACCAGCAGGTCGTTGCAACACTGCAAGAGAGCCTTCAGCGACTGAAACAGTGCGTCGCTGCGAAACGCGACTATCCCCAGTTGAAGAACCCGGACTTCGACCAGCTGGCGGCGCAGGACGTCATTCCAGGTTGGGCGTTTGGCGAAGGTGCCGGTATGCAGGTGCAGGTCGATACCCATTCATCCCACCATGGACGTCAGTCATTGCATTTGCAGAGCGAGACGCCTGTGAATTCGTCTAGCGGTCCGATCGTCTGGTTGCGAAGCGAGTGGTTCGAACCTGCCGCAAGCGGGCGCCTCGTCTTTGCTGGCTGGCTGAAGACTCGCGATTTCGAGAATCAACCGCATGTACAATTGTTGGTCGAGGGACGGTTGCCCAACAACCAGTTGGTTCGCCGTGAACGCGCTCTCGGCGCCGTTCAAAGCGACCCATCAGCGAGACCGTTGGGTGCTGACTGGAACTACTACACCCTGTTTGTCGAAGACCTGCCGGCTAGTGTGAAGGAAGTTCGAGTTGGCGTCGAGTTACGCGGGACAGGCGACGTTTGGGTCGATCAGGTCGGGGTCTACGATCTTTGGCTCAACGAAGAAGAACGGACCGGTCTCATCCGTGACATTGACATCGCCACCTCGATGTTGGAAGAGGGCCGTGTTGCCGATAGCGAACAGTTGCTGAAGTCGCATTACGTTCAATACCTGTTTGCGAACTTACCTGCCCCCGCTGCGGCGAGCATCTCCACCCCAGTCATGGCGACAATCGGTGACGTTGAGCAAGAACCGCAAACACCGCCGAGTGAATTGCCCAGGCAATTGGGGTCCTCCCAGGTCATGGCCTGGCCGGACTTCGACCAACCGAGCAAGAATGTTCTTCGCAGCGACGATACGCCACGCCAAATGCGGTCGTCGTACGGCGAATCGCGACAACTGACACAGGCAACGTCCCATGAAAGAGATTGGACAGCAGCTCCTACACGCGTGCCCACCGAAAGCGCAAACCCAATCGCCAATAGCATCGCCCCAGTCGTCGAAGGCAAAGCCCCAATCGCCAATAGCATCGCCCCAGTCGTCGAAGGCAAAGCCCCAATCACCAATAGCATCGCCCCAGTCGTCGAAGGCAAAGCCCCAATCACCAATAGCAAAGCCCCAGTCGTCGAAGGCAAAGCCCCAATCACCAATAGCAAAGCCCCAGTCGCCGAAGGCTCATACCCAGTCGCCGAAGGGTCATATCCAGTCACCGACAGTCGAGACACCACAAGTGTGACGACCGCACCACCGGCTGAGACCGAGCCAGCGTCTTGGCTTGACAAGCTGAAGAACTTCAAGTTCAAGCTGCCGGAAAGGCGAACGCGGACGACCCGCTAGAAATAGTAACGGGGTCGGGAGTCTTTTTCGGCCATCGGCGTCTACCGATCGTAAGTCGTTGCCCGAAAAAGACTCCCGACCCCTTCCCGGCCAAAACCATTGAACGGCGGCTAACTCGGATCATTCACCAACCCGATGCGTCAGCGAGGAAACAGATGGATTCCCTCGCTGACACGTTTTGCAGTTGCGCGTTTTGCAATTCAGCGTTGGCCAACGGCCATACTCACCGTGGATTCCTGGGGCATCGCACCAGGAATCGCTAGAAGGAGTCTGCAGTGAATCGGGAAGAATTTCAGACCATGGCACTGGCAGTATTGAAAGACTACGGTGTGGATGTTGCCAAAGTTCTGTTGCTACTGTTGTTCGCCTGGTTCGTCGCGGGATGGGTAAAGCGGATTGTCGAACGCTCACTAACGCGGGTTAAGTTCGACGCGACACTGACAAAATTCTTCGCTTCGACGAGCCGTTGGTTAGTGCTGCTGTTGGCAGTGTTGGGCTGCCTGGGCATCTTTGGGGTCGAAACCACGAGTTTTGCGGCTGTGATCGGTGCGGCCGGAATTGCCTTGGGGCTGGCTTTTCAAGGTACGCTCTCGAATTTTGCCGCGGGGATCATGCTATTGGTGTTTCGACCGTTCAAGGTCGACGATGTCGTGACGATCGCCGGACAGACGGGAAAGATCCATTCGATCGAGCTGTTCACGTCGGCACTTGACACGTTCGATAATCGCCGCTTTGTGATCCCCAACAGCGCCATTTTTGGTACCGTGATCGAGAATATCACGCACCATTCGATTCGTCGTGCCGAGGTCTCTGTGGGAGTGGATTACGCGGCAGACATCGATCGCACTCGCAGCGTGCTGACTTCCGCCGCCTACCAGGTTCCAGGGCGTCTTGAGGATCCTGCACCAGCGATTGTTTTGGTCGAGTTGGGAGCATCGTCTGTGAATTGGTCGGTGCGTGTCTGGGTCCAGACATCTGAGTTCGGGGACGTCAAGCAGGCTACGATTCGTTCGGTCAAGATGGCGCTGGACGAAGCTGAAATTGGCATTCCCTTTCCACAGATGGATGTTCACCTGGATCGGTCTGCATAGTGGGCCAGGATAGAAGGCCATCGTCGCACGCCGTCACTGCTAGCGATCTTGGCTGTCGTCGTGGGATCTGTTACAAGATCGCCTCGCTCGGCTGCGTCTGATCGATTTCAGGGGGCGTGGGTTGCCAGGCCCGTTTGTCGCACCGGCAGTTGGCCCAGGGATGGACTTTAGATGAACAACTATNTGCGGGCGTTGCGGCTTGCTTTACGATATCGCNCTACGGTTTTCGTCATCATCATCAGTTCGGTGTTGGTGGGCGTGCTATGGGGTGCCAACATCACNGCGGTCTACCCGTTCGTGCAAGTTGTCCTTCGTAAGCAGTCGATGCATGACTGGGTCGACCAGAAGATTGAGAAAGCCCGTGTCAATTCCGCCCGCTTGCAAGCGTCTCTACGGGATCTTCAGTCGCCAGACGGCCAATCCAGTGAGCTCGAACCGCAGAGTTCGAACCACGAAATTCAATTTCAACAGGCACTCCTGAAAGAAGACCTGAAGGCCCAACAGAAGGCACTCGGTCGTTATCTCTGGATGGAGCCCTATATCAAGGCTTGGTTGCCAGACGATGCATTTCAAACGCTGTTAGTGATCGTCGGATTCTTGGTGGTCGGCACGGCGCTGAAAGACACGTTTCTGGTGATCAACATGATCGTCGTCGAGCGACTGGTGCAAATGACTACATTTGATCTGAGAAAGCAGTTCTTTCGGCAGTCGTTGCAGTTGGACCTGGCGGCATTCGGTCAAGGTCGCGACAGTGAACTGCTCAGCCGCTTCACCAACGACATGACAACCCTGGGGACCAGCCTGAACCACTTGTTTGGCCGAGCGCTGCGAGAACCGCTAAAGATGGCGGTCTGCCTGATCATCGCCAGTACGATTAGTTGGCAACTGCTTCTGTTCTCTTTGCTGGTAGCACCCCCCGCCTTGTTGCTGATGCGGAAATTGGCGTCGTCCATCAAACGGGCCAATCGTCGTGCCATGGAAGAGATTGCGCAGTTGTACGGCACGCTATCGGAATCGTTCCGTGGCATCCTGACCGTCAAGGCGTTCACGATGGAACCGTACGAGCGAAATCGATTTCACCAATCGGCTAAGCAACTGTTTCAAAAGTCGATGCGGATTGCGATCTACAATTCACTGACCAAACCGCTCACCGAGATCCTTGGAATCGGCGTCATTTCACTGGCCTTAATCGCCGGCGTCTATTTGGTCTTGGAACAGGAGACCCATTTGCTGGGGATCAGAATGTGTAGTCTCCCGCTGGAAATCGGCAGCCTGCTCTGGTTCTACGGGATGTTGGTGGGAGCCACCGACCCCATTCGAAAAATGTCGGACGTCTTTGGGGCAGTGCAGGGTGGTGTTGCGGCTTCCGATCGAATTTTTGCACTGATGGACCGGGAATCTGAAATCACAGACCCAGCCCGGCCGAAGTCGCTTCCGCGTCCACACCAGAGACTTGTGTTTGATAAGGTCGATTTTCATTACGATTCCCGACTGCCCGTTCTGCACGGTATTCAGTTGGAAATCAAGTACGGCGAGACCATCGCACTGGTCGGTCCAAATGGATGTGGCAAGAGCACACTGGTCAATCTGATCCCACGTTTCTTTGATCCAAGAGTTGGCTCCGTGTGGCTGTCAGACATCGACCTCCGTGACTTGCGGCGCCGCGAACTGCGGCAGCGGATCGGCATCGTATCGCAACAGACCCATCTGTTTGACGACACGGTCATGAACAACATTCGCTATGGTTCGCCACAAGCGTCCGACGAGGCTGTGATCGAAGCGGCTCGCAAGGCGCACGCGGATCGATTCATCGTGGAAAAACTAAGTGATGGATACACCACGATGGTCGGATCTGGTGGTGGACGTCTGTCTGGTGGGCAGCGGCAACGCATCGCGCTGGCCCGCGCGATTCTCCGCGATCCGGAGATCTTAATCTTGGACGAAGCGACCAGTCAGATTGACATCGAAAGTGAGCAGTTGATTCATCAGGCCCTGCAATCGTTTGTCACTGACCGTACTGCAATCATGGTGACCCATCGGTTGTCAACCCTCGCCCTTGCCGATCGTGTGGTTGTCATGGAAGCCGGCCGGATTGTCGACATCGGACGGCACGACGAACTGTTGCATCGGTGCGCGCTCTACGGTCGGCTGCACGACATTCACTTCCAAAAAACCGGGTGATCCTGGCGATCGTTTGCCGAGCTGTACCGCAACCGGGGCGAA
>NYXM01000011.1 GCA_002685655.1 Planctomycetaceae bacterium | reverse complement strand
TTAGGGTTGAAGAAGAATGGTCGCCTGGCGAGATAGTCGTTGATCGCTCCGCGATCAAAACGTTTGGTTCGCGGAGCGAACCACGACAATCAGGCTCGACAACCCTAATTCTTAGTCTTGACAGAGCACCACGGGTCCGTCATTGAGCAATCAAATCATCCACGTCCGCTAGCGACACTTTGATTACTTCCATGGTCTGCTTAGCACCCGAGAATGCGATCAGCAAATGACTGTCGTGTTCGATGATGTGCGGGTAGTCGACATGACGGCCACCGACGAGGTAGAACAGATGCGTGTAGACCAAACCGTCGACGCTTATTGCTAACGTCAGCGGATCACGGCGGCGCGGGTTCGAGTTGGACACGAGCGCATAGTAGCCACGTGAAGTGCGTACGGCGAAAAACTTGCTGGTGGCATCTGGAAAATTGGTCGTAACAATTCTGCTCCAACTTCGACCACTGTCTGTCGAAAAAGTTCGCAATAATCGCTTCGAACCGCCATTGTCCCGAATCAAACCAACGAGGTTCTTTCCGTCAGGCAGGACGTACCAGTACGGTTCCTCAGGTTGCTGTTTTTTTGAATAGCTGGCCAGTGGTTGGACCGTCCAACGATCAAACGCTTCAACACCGCCGACCAGCACCGAAACTTGCCGACGGTGGTCGCGTCGGCTCATCATCCACTGACCGTTGGGCAGCTTCTTTGGCGGAAAATTGTTCATGGCGTCGTCTCGGACCGTGCCATGCGCAACCCATTTTCCCTGTGTCTCGTCCCAATGGAACGCTTCGAGGCTTAGTCCTTCCCCGGGATATCCAGGTGCATTGAAATGAGTGGCCAGCGCCAGGAGTTCGCCATCGCGGACCCAGAAGCCACGCGCAATCCAGCCGAAACCTTCGATCCGCGGCGGACCCGACAGATCGTCAGGCTTGCTCCAGTTCAACCCGTCCGCACTTGTCGCGAACGACACTTGTGTACCTGGCTGGTCATGTCCGGGCACGATGTTGCGGTGCTGCGCAGGCGTCGCGTCCGTCCTCGGAACACCTGGCCCGTCGCTCCACATCGCCCAATAGTGACCGCCGTGGTGGACCAAGTACGCGTGCTGATGAACCCACGTTCCACCACGATCGCGGACATCGCTGACAACAGCGTGCTCTGAAGGGATCTGCACCAGGCGGGCATCGCTGTTCTTCCTAGATTCCTTCCTGACGCGGGGCAAATCGAGCATGAATGTGCTTTCCGGATTATTCACCGGATGCGGCACGTCAGGTTGTTCGTCGGCAGCCTGAGTTGAGACATGCTCCACTTCCGTCGCAACCATCGCGCCGGACGAGGCGAGCAGCACGACAACACAGAGCTGACGGAAAAAACGAACACGTACCATTGATCAGTTGGTCCATACCATCCAGATTTTCAATTGGCCACGCCGACAAGGGGGAGCCATCCAAAGGCTATTTGCCACGGGAAAGCCACCTCTCTTGACGACCAGCCGAGAGTGCCCGCAACTCGTTCATATTTGGCACTTTCGGCTCGGCGTTAAACAAAACGACGTGAGCATGGTACCATGATCCCGGCGCTTAGGCTCGATACTGATCAATGAGGTGACGTTAGACGAATGGTGACGGGGTCGGGCATCGCAGTGCTTCGCCTGCAGGGTGAAAAGGTATCATGTTACGGTTCGCAGTCATTCAACCCACAAGTTCCCTGCCTGCAACAATCGAGTCCCATCATGAAAACCATCTGTCAATGTGTCCTGGTACTGGTGACAGCGGGTACTTTGACCGGCAATGCTGCGGCGCAGAGCGACCTGCAGAAGGCGTTTGTCAAGTATCCTGATCGACCGGCGCCCTATCTGCGGCGGTTGCACGCAAAGCCTCCCAACGGCATGAAGGGGACGCTCTCATTTCGCAGGGACTTTCCCGGTGGTTTCGCCGCATGGCAGGATGCGGCGCGGAAAGAACTGCACCTGTTGTTGGGGCTCAATCGTATTCGTGAGGCTACGCAAGGGCACAACTCCACCGTACAGCTGGGACATGTGACAGCCGAAGATGGGTACACGCGGCAGCGGGCCGACATTCAAACCGAACCGAACGTGACAATACCGTTCTGGCTGCTGAGACCGGTCGGACAGGCAAGCCAACCACGACCTCTGGCAATCTGTGCGCACGGTCACGATTCAGACGGATGGAACAGCTATGCGGGTGTCTACAAAGACGAAGCGCATCGCGACAAGACACTGGCCAGGGACGGCGATCCTGGAGTTCAAGCTGTACGACGCGGCTTCGTCGTGCTCGTCCCCGCTACGCGTGGGCTGGCGGAAGCAACACATATCCCAGACCTGAAAAGGCGTCACGGCGATCGTCCATGTCGAGCTCAGTTGATTCACTGTTTGCTGGCCGGCCGTACGGCGGTAGGCGAGCGGGTGTGGGACGTGCAACGGTTGCTCGATTGGGCACTCGTTGAACTGAAGGACATTGATCGACAGAGAGTCGTGCTGCTGGGCAACTCCGGCGGCGGTGTGCTGACAGTGTACGCCGCAGCGTTGGATGAACGTATCACGGTGGCAGTGCCGAGTTGTTCGTTTTCGTCGTTCACCAGTGAAAGCGGTTTCATTTTTCACTGCGACTGCTGCTTAGTGCCAAGCGCGCAGGTGAAGCTCGGCGACATGACGGATATCGGCGGCCTCACGGCGCCTCGCCCGTTGCTTGCTGTCCATGGCCACAAGGATGGTTTGCACTCCTATCCTGATGTAGAACGAGCGATGGCACGCGTGCGGTCCATTTATCAGTCCGCTGGTGCCCCGGATCGTTTTCGCCACGAGTGGGGTGCAGAAGGTCACAAGTTTTATCCGGCAATTATGTGGCCTTTCATCGAAGCTGCACTTGGACTCTGAGAGACACCGCACGTTTGCACACACACCGTTGTGGGCCGGTCTCCCGACCGGCCCGCGACCGGAGGAAAGGTCAATCGGTGAGTCGTGATCCGACACCGCGGCACGGCCGGGAGACCATGCCACAACACCAGTGGAGGAGAGCGTACGACAACACGGTGGATTTCTCACACCACACGTTGTGGGCTGGTCTCCCGACCAGCCCACAGCCCACGTTCGGGAGCCTTTCAGAATCGCACGGCCGTAAAGTCAGGCCGTGGGTTTAAGACGGACTGATCCGCATCACCTGGAGCATTCCCAGAAGTTAGCGAATCGGGGACAGTTGCAACAGACGGGTCGCGTTGGCGTAGTAGATTTTCTCCAGCACCGGCTCCGGTAGAAAAATGCCGTAGATCATCCAGAATCCTTGGCGGTGATGGGACTCGGCGGTGTCGAAGTACTCGTCATCGGTCTCCAGGAAGCGGTAATACAGACGATATGCATCCGCTTTTGGAGTCGTGTCGGTGCCGAACATGATGCGATCCTGATATTTGATGAAGAAGCGACGGCAACTGTATGGCTGACGCCCCAGCTCCGAAATGCGAGCATCAATGTCGACATAAAAGTTCGGGTATTTGTCGAGCCACTTCCCAACCGTTTCGAGGTCTTCTGGGTTGTTGCCGAAGTGCGCTCCGATGAACGTGGTCTTCGGGTGTTTTGCGATGGCTCGATTGCGTTGTTCAAGCAGCTCGTCGCGAGACGGAAAGTTGTCACCGTGGAAAAGCCAGTTGGGATGTTTGTTCAATTCGTGCCAGCGTTCGTTATTGCGATCCAATGGAGTGAAGAACGCCGCTGGGTCCGACGTGTGTATCATCACTGGCCGGTTCATCTGGCCGCATAGTGCCCAGATCGGATCGAGTCGCGGGGCGTCGATGGCAAGCAGCTTGCGCTGGCTGTCTCGATAAAAGAGGCCGAGCGACTTGTGGAACTTCAACCCTTTGGCACCGGCTTCAAAGCTCTTTCGCAGCCGAGCGGTCTCGCGTTCTGTCCAGTCGTCCTGATCAAAGCCACGGAGGTCTATCAAGGCAAAGGTCAAGAATCGTCCGGGATGAGCATCGTCAAGTGCAGCAACTGTTTCCTTGAGTTTGTCATCCCACCCACCGTCAAGATTGATAACAGTTCGAATTCCGGCGTCATCCATTTCCCTCAGATAGCGCTTTACTCGCTCTTCAGTGAGCGTCTTGGCACCTCCGCCGAGATGATTGTGGACATCGATCACGGAAAACGCGGGCGTGTTGATTCGCGTGACTTTCGTTTTCAGCATCGATCGCGGTTCCCAGTCACGCAGTTTGAGGTCACGAATGTCGCCTTTCGACGCATCGGACTTCGCAGGGGCGTTCTGGGCGAAACCGTCGCAGGTGGTGATCACCAGCATGGCGCAACCAACAACGAGTCGCTTCAATATCGATCTTACATTCATTGGAGGACCCTGTTCCTTTTAATAAGACAAACGACCGACGGGCAGGCGTTCACACGAGCAGCTCGTAACTGCACGGTGCGCTCATTCGAATTCCAAGGTGCCAAACTTCTTGAAGTCGTGAAAGCTGGCCCCAACGCGAGCCCAGTCCCAGCCCGTAACCTTCTTGTCATCGTAGTCGACGCGATAGAAGTTTGCTCGCCATCGCGTGCCCGATTTCGGAGGCACGTTGCGCAACGGCGTCAATAAGTCGTACGGGATAAATACTTCGGCGCGCCATGCGGTTACGATGCACATCGATGTATTCTCGCCTCCCGTTGCCGACACACTCTTCTGAATCTTCCGATCACCTTCGTAATCCCATGGTCTCCAGCCAAGGAAGCGCCCGTCCAGATTTGGGACTAGAATTGGCAGCTCATAACCGAGAGGTGAAATCTCGTACTCGAAGTAGACTGGGTGTTTTTCATCCGTCCAAAAAAAACACTCGAAGACATCTTCGTTCCACAAATGTAAGAAATCTTCCTGCATCGTAGCTGTCAGGGTCTGGTCAGATCCAGCAAAAAGCACATACACGCCTTTAGCCGAATACAGCATCTTGAAACGAGCCGTATAGTCGTGTTTCCCGTTGGGTCGACGAGTCAACGAAATCCATTCGGCATTTTCCCATGCTTCCGCATCGCCATTTCCACTCACTTTGAAGTCGACGCAGCGTTTGACAGTGAGTTTCGGTGGAGTCGACGGCACGGTATCATCGGCGGTCACAACGCCTGACAGCCCGGCGTACACCACAATTGATACCAATGCCGCGACTCTCAAACTGACAATTATCAATGAACTCATAGGCTGCCACATTCGTATCTCCCTCGATTTCGCAGTATGGTGTTGGGGCTTGGCCATGATGCAGCACTGAATTGTGCCCGATCGATGGCCGATTTGAAAGCAGGCAGCTGACGAGCTGAATCCATCAGCCTTCACGAACCGTCCGAAGTAAAACGAACCGCCGTGTTTCTCGCCGCAACAAACCTGTTAACGCTCCCCGACTATCTCATCATCGCGCTGTACTTACTCGGCACGATTGCGATCGGAGTCACAATAGGAATCCGAATGAAGACCGGCACGGACTTCTTTCTGGGTGGACGGCGATTGCCGTGGTGGGCAATTGGGATGTCGCTCGTGGCTACAGATATCGGCGGCACTGACATCATTGGTGTGGGCGGTGCAGCATATAGTCACGGATTGGCAGTGGCCAATTTCGAGTGGATCGGTTGCGTCCCGGCGATGATTGTCGGCGCGTTTGTCTTCATCCCGTTCTTTTACCGCGCCGGAGTCTATACCATTCCAGAGTTTCTGGAACGTCGCTACAACGCAGGAGTTCGCACGGTGATGGCCGTTTGCTGGCTGCTGTTCATGGCCTGCAACTTGGGAATCATGCTGCTGGCATCCGCCAAGATGATGTCGGCAGTCTTCGGCTGGAACGAAGCCGCGTGCATCATCGTGACCGCAATTCTCGTAGGTGGCTATACGTTTATTGGCGGCCTGGCGGCGGTCGTCTACACCGACACGATTCAGTGCGCGGTGATGATAGCCGGGTGCTTGTTGATACTAGTATTAGGACTGATCAAGGTCGGCGGCATTGGTGAGTTGAAGGCTCGCCTGGCCGAAGCCGAGGTTCGTGAAAACGCCGCGGCCGCCGTTGAAATGGCCAAAGTGTCTGAAGATCGTTCAGACACCGTTGAAATGACCTTCGTGACTGAGGCATCCACGACCGAACGCACGTCATTGATCCTACCAGCCGATACGCAAACTCCTTTCCCGTGGCCTGGTATTTACTTCGGCCTGGCACTGATACTCAGCCCGGCCTACTGGATAGGTAACCAGGCGATCGTGCAACGATCACTTGGAGCACGAAGTGAGTTCGAGGCCAGGGCGTCGTACATCTGGGGAGCGTTGCTGAAGAACGTAATCCCACTGATTGTTGCCGTACCTGGGCTCATCGCCGTCGCCCTGCTGCCGGATCTGAAGGACGGAGACTCGGCCATCCCCAATCTCGTGGGTGAACTGCTCCCAGCCGGACTGCGAGGTCTCTTTGTCGCCGCGTTTTTAGCGGCGTTGATGTCGAGCATCGACTCGTATTTGAATTCCGCAGCAACGCTCGTTTCGAACGACTTGTACAAGCCATTCATTAATCGAGACGTAACAGACCAGCAACTGCTGTCGATCGGTCGCATCACCACAGTCGGCCTTGTGGCATGGGCAGTTGGCTTTGCGTTCCTGCTGACCACGATGAGTGAAGCGTCCGGCATCTACGCCATCTTTCAAACGCTGATGGCCTTCTTCCAAGGCCCCGCATTTGCCATTCTGCTGATCGGAATCCTCTGGCGGCGAGCAACTGGCAACGCTGCGCTGATTGCATTGTTATCCGGCATCGCCACTTCAATCTCACTGTACGCGTTGAATCAGCCTGCGGTCTTCGGCGCGCTAGGGCTGGAACCGCTGTTCAAGATCCAGGAGCCGTTTCTTTACTTTTCCATCTGGGCTTTCGCCGTAACGGCCGTCGTGCTGGTCGTGCTGAGCCTGCTGAGTGGCCCCGTTGAGGCTGACAAGTTGCAGTACGTCTTTGGCGGNCATTCCGAAGCATCGACGNCCGCTGCCGCCGACGTCCAAGCGGTTGCGACAGAAGCGAAAGGAGCAGCGACATGACGCCTCTCCATCAGCTTGGTGAACTGCTTCGCCAAAGCCTCCAAACCATCCCGTTATCGCTGGTGCGAATCCTGTTCGTGGCGAGTCTTGTTGGGTTGCTCTTTTGGGTGCTCAGGCTCCCACAAACTGCGACAACTCCGCCGGCGGGTGCTAAACGTTGGGACGAAAACCTGAAGACAGGGGCTGCCATCGCGCTAGTCATTCAAATCCTGATCTATTCGTTGCTTTGATTCGGCAGATTTCGACCAGGCAAGTAACTCGAGAACATCTCTGCGTCGACATCGTTTCCAGCTTACGATCGTTCGATGAATTACTGTCCGATTGTCGCCTTTCGCGGAGCGAAAGACGACTATAAAAGATCGAACACTGCTTAGTGCTGTGTCATTTTTTGATTTTATGGTTGAAGAAGAATGGTCGCCTGGTGAGATAGCCGTTGATCGCACCGCGATCAAAACGTTTGGTTCACGGAGCGAACCACGACAATCAGGCTCGACAACCCTAATTCTTGATCTTGACCGAGCACTAGGCCCAATACCCGTCTATGCTAAGATGCACAGGCACTTGACCTTTTTGCGAGACGCAAAGAATGGTATCCGCGATCGAAGACAAGTTGAAGTCGAATAAGGTGGACAATCGAGCCTTTGGTTACTCAACTGGAAAGCGACGCGTTCTAATCTTCCTTCTTGCCTACGATGTTTCGCTCGCCGTTATCCGCAACTTCATGCCCGAAGATGATCGCGTCCTAGATTATGTTGTAGGCCTGCCAGTGTTGATTCCAGTGATCATCTGGTGTCACATCGATGCCAAAGAGCGCAAGCACAAAATCGGAATATTCATGAAGCTCAGCTTGGTGTTTCTTTTTGTTATTGCATTCCCGATCTACATTTTTCAGACTCAAGGCCCAAGCGGCTTCAAGACGTTTACCTTTGCGATATTTTTCACGTCAGGAACCGTGGTGTTGTTGTTCTTGCGATTCTTTTGATTGGACAACGAAAGCACTCTCTGGGAGGTACCGCAATGAGTAATGTGCAACGATTCGGAGCAACGGGCGACGGCACAACGGATGACACCACAGCAATTCGCCACGCGATCCGCGACGGCGACGGGGTGCTACATTTCCCTCCTGGCAGTTATCGCATTACGGCGCCGATCGAAATCAATCTCGATGAATCTGGTCCGATTGGGATTGATGGGACCAGCGGCACAGCGCGCGTGCTGATGACGGGTCCAGGTCCGGCGTTTCGCCTGATCGGTTCACACGGCGGGACCGGCGATCCGAATTCAGTGAAAGGAAACGTCTACCCGAAGCAGCGGTTGCCCACGATCAAGAACATCGAGATAGAAGGCGCTCACCCGGAAGCGGACGGCATCGAATTGATTCAGACGCTGCAATCCATCTTTGAGGGCGTCCTGGTTCGCCGCTGTCGCAATGGGATCCGCTTGACTCAGCGGAATCGCAATGTGCTGATCAGCCATTGCCACATTTATGACAACACGGGCGCAGGGATTTTCCTGGACCATGTCAACCTGCATCAGATCAATATCTCCAACTGCCACATCGGTTATAACCGGTTAGGTGGAATACGAATCGAAGGCTCGGAAATCCGCAACTTGCAGATCACGGGAAACGACATCGAATACAATAACCATGCTTCGCACAACACCGAACCCGAGCCAACGGCCGAGATCTACGTGGACACGACGGAGCCCGGATCAAGCGTCAACGAAATCACCATTGCCTCCAACACGATTCAAGCCACTTCTTCGCCAGGAGGCTGCAACATCCGCGTTCGAGAGGCGGCCGGCGGCTCGGCTCGCCCGCCCGGGCTATGGTCCATTACCGGCAACATCATCGGCAGCCAAGAGAACAACATACATCTGACCGGTTGTTATGGCGTCTCGCTCAGTGGCAACTGTATCTATTCGTGCGGCAATCGAAATCTGCTCATCGAAGACTCACGCCAAATCAACGTTGGTACGAATACATTCCGGCGGCACACGCCGCGAATGGGTACGGGAATCCGTATCGTACGATCGTCGGATGTCACGGTCACCGGATGTTCGATCTTGGATGAGCATCCCGATGGCCAACCATCAGGTGCTTCACTGTTGGAACTGGTCGCGTCCAAACGGATTAACGTCTCGGGCTGCCAGTTGCTGGACGGCGTGCCGTGCGGCGTCGACGCGATTGACTGCAGTGACGTCAGCATCACCGGGTGTACGATTCACGACACGCGCGAACAGCTGCAGTCTCGTCATGCGGTTCGTTTCACCGGCACGGGGCGCGGTAATCTCGTCGGGATGAACTCAGTCGGTGCGACAACGGAGTCGGCCTTCGCGCTGGACGAGTCTGCTGGGGTCACCGCCGAAGGCAACGTGCTGAAATCGTGAATCCAAAGCCGTGAACTGAGTCATTGGCGTATGCAGCTTGAGCATTCTCAGATCCCGCCCCAAACTCGGTGCCCCTTGTGGTACACTCCGATAGACACGTCGCATCGCTCTGAAGCGTGATGCAGATTCTCGCACCCAATAGCACGGAATCAACAGCCATGCCCATCACCTCCTGTCAAACCACGACATTCGTTTTACTCTTGGCAAGTAGCTTTGTAGGAACCAATGTCCAAGCAGACTGGCCTCGATGGCGCGGGCCGGACGACAATGGCAGTACAGAGGTCGGCACGTATCCCGCGCACTTCGGCACGAAGAACGAACTTTGGCGGACTCCTCTGCCCGGCAAAGGCTGTTCTACTCCGATTGTGTTGAACCGAACCATCTATCTTACCTCACCAGTGAACGGGAAAGACGCCATACTCGCCATTGACTGGTCTGGGGACAATCAGTGGAGCACGACGTTCGGCAACGAGAACGCGGGTAGACACCGCAACGGCTCTGGAAGCAATGCTTCTCCCATCACCGATGGCAGGGGCATATTTGCGTACTTCAAGAGTGGTACGCTGGCTGCTGTTGAACTGGACGGATCCGTTCGATGGAAGACGAACCTTGTCCAGCGATTCGGGAAGGACACGCTCTACTGGGACCACGGAACATCGCCCGTGCTGACAGACAAGTATGTCATCATGGTTCGTATGCATGAAGGCGAATCGTGGCTGGCGGCCTTTGACAAGACTGATGGTGACATGGCATGGAAGGTCGCCCGCAACTACTCCACGCCGACCGAATGCGATCAAGGCTACACCACACCACTGGTAATTCAACACCACGGCAAAGAGGCTCTGCTGGTGTGGGGAGCAGAGCATATGACCATTCACGACACTGCCAGCGGCAAGCTCCTTTGGTCTTGTGGAAACTTCAACCCCGCCTCAAACAGAATGTGGCCTGCAATCGCCACACCCGTGATCGTTGACGACATGGCCGTGATCTGTTTTGGACGCAATGATCGGTTTCAACCGAGGCTCCATGGAATCCGACTCGGAGGCAGTGGGGACGTGACGACGACAAATCACGCTTGGAAACGAGAAGATGTTGGTACTTTCGTGCCGACACCCGTGGCATACCAGGGTCGCGTGTATCTTGTCCGAGATCGCGGTGAGGTCGAATGTATCGATCCCGTCACTGGCAAGACGATCTGGAGCGATGCGTTTCCCAAAAGCTCAGCCAAGTTCTATGCGTCGCCACTAATTGCCGGCGGAAACCTGTACGCGCCACGTGAGGACGGTGTGGTCTTCGTGGCTGCCGTGGCGGACGACAAATTCAAACTACTCGCCGAGAACGACATGGATGAACCGGTGATCGGATCGCCGGTGCCAGTATTGAATCGCATCTTCATTCGCGGCGAAAAGCATCTGTTCTGTCTGGCATCGCCAATGGCTGAGAACTGATCGACGCGAGCATACACAAAGATCCTGTGGTTGAGGAGGGACGATGGGTACCGACCGTGGAGAGCGTGAGCACGAGTCTTCCAGCTCCAACGCCGCCTTCACTGAACTCGTCGAATCGCTCAGGGTAAGCGAAGCACGTTACCGTGAACTTTTTGAAAATGCGAATGACTTGGTCTTTACGGTTGACTTTGAAGGTAGATTCACATCGGCGAACCGGGCGGCCGAGGAGACGACAGGTTTTTCGCGGGACGAGCTTATCGGGGCGGATATCTCAGTAATCGTGCCACCGCAGCATTTGGAAACAGTGCGCGAAATGATGCGTCGTAAGATCGAGACGCACGAACGAACTAGATACGAGACCGGAATCGTGGCAAAGGATGGCCGCTACGTTCCCATCGAAGTTCATTCGCGACTGATTTACGAGAATGACGAACCAGTGGCAATTCAAGGGATCGCCAGGGATATTTCCGATCGAAAACTCGCTGAGGCACAATTGAGAAACACCGTTGACGAGTTAGAAAGATCGAACCAGGAACTACAACAGTTTGCCGTAGCCGCTTCGCACGACATGCATGCGCCGCTCCGTCGCATCGTTGACTTTGGTGCATTGGTTCAAGCAAGAAAGGCGAGTTTGCTAGACGATGAAGGACGTGAGTGGCTCGACTATATCGTCTCTTGTGCAATGCAGATGCAGCAATTGATCGATGATCTGTTAGCCCATTCGCGTGTTAGTGCCTCGTCGAAACCTGCAGAACGTGTCGACTGCGCGTCGGTCGTTCGCAATGCGATGAGCAACTTGGCTGATGCCATCCAGGAAAGTGATGCTGAATTGCGGATTGAACAACTTCCCATCATCATGGCAGACCGAGTAGAACTCGTACGGCTGTTTCAAAACTTGATCGGCAATGCGATCAAATATCGGAGCGACATCCAGCCGCTCATCGAAGTGAGTTCTGTGCGCCACGGTGACGTGTGGCATTTTTGTGTCAAAGACAATGGGATCGGTATCGCGCCGGAGCATCACGAGTGGATTTTCGAGGCTTTCCGGCGACTACATAGCGATGAAGAGTACGCGGGTACGGGCATCGGTTTGGCGACTTGCAAAAAAGTCGTAGAGCGTTTAGGTGGACGAATCTGGGTAGAATCCGAATTGGCTCAAGGATCCAAGTTCTTCTTCACACTTCCAATCAGCCGCCGCCCGTAGAAAGCCCGCCATGGCGCACCACCGTGCGCCACAGAAATCTCAGCCCGCCCAGGTTTTGTCACTCTTGAATACTAAGAGAAGACGGAAGCGAGCCCTTCTCTCCTCGCAGAATTGTTCGCTTTGGTCATTTGGGAGAGCCTTGGCGAATGATGACGGGGTCGGGAGTCTTTTTCGGCCATCGGCGTCTACCGATCGTAAGTCGTTGACCGAAAAAGACCCCCGACCCCTTTCCGGCCAACTTATTACCCGCAGGTTCCCGATTCCGGGCTTACGGCAAGATGGCGTTAATCAACTCGTCCAGCGTGTCCAAAGCGCCGTCATCGTCCGCCAACTCATCCGCTTCATCAATCAATCCGTCGAAGTCGTTGTCCAGGCCATCACTGTTTTCGTTGAGCACAAAGGAATCGAACCAGTTGTTGTTGATCAATTCGCGAAGGGCCTGATCGACCGGGTCGGGTGGCGTGTTATTGATCGCGCCACCGCCTGAGCCGACCGAGACGAGCAGGTCGAACGCGTCCCGATACAGAGTATCGAAGCCGCTGTCACCCAGCAGCCGGTCTCTTCCCGCCCCGCCGGAAATGACGTCATTGCCATTGCCGCCGCGGAGCAATGGGTCGCTGTCATCGCCACCAGCGATCCAGTCGTTCCCGTTACCGCCAAAGGCGCGATCCGCACCAGCCCCACCGTAGATGCGATCGTGTCCGTCGCCACCATTGAAAACGTCGTCGGCAACTCCGCCGACCAGCAGATCGTGCCCGGTTTCCCCAAAGATGGTTCCCCTGCCGGATCCGGCCCGGATATTGTCGTTTCCGGGGCCGCCGCGGAGGACCGATTGTTGAGTGATGTCGGCCTTGACACGGATCACGTCGTCACCGGCCCTCCCATTCACTTCGACACGAGAAATCGACGGGAGCCCGAACACGGCGTCGATTATGGCAGTCCGGTAATGCACGCCGCTTGCCGTCAGATCGCTGGCACCGTTGATCGTCCCGTTGACAGCTCCAATGAAGATCGCCTTGGCGTCGGATGATGCACCACCTTCGTCGTCTCCCACAACGATCGCCTCGCCGCAGTCCGTGCCGGTGACAATCAAAGCAAGCGATCCACCGATGTCGACGTTGACGGCGTTGACAAAGTCTAACGTTGCCGCGCCCCCCGATCCGGTGATGACCACGTCGAATGGAGTTATTGCGGGCGTACCGGCGCCATCAATCAGAATGTCGACGCGAGCGCGGCCGTCGGTGTCGGTATAGCTGTTCACGCTGGTTTGTCCGGTCAGCAGCGAGCCGACGCCATCATAGGCAGAAAACGTCCCACCGAGGCTGCGGTTTACGCTAAAGCTGCCCTGGGACAGCGCAATCGTCAGGATTCCTTCCCGCTCGGACGTGACAGTTTGCGTTCCATCGGTGACCTGATGGATCGCGCCGCACGCATGATTGCCAAAATCAAGGCCGGCGAATGAACTACCGGTCACGTAGTTTATCGTGTAGAAGTCCACCGGCGCAGGGAAGGTCTGCGTCCATCCCTGCAACGGCACCTCACGAATGAAGTACGTCGCTGATGGCAATGACTGGTTACCCAACCGGTAGACCCCCAGGGCATTGGTCACCGCAGTGACAACCGGATCGCCGTCGTCGCCCGGAACGTCGAACGGGCCATTGGGTTCGAACACCCCGTCGTTGTCAATATCCTGATACAGTTCAATCACAAATCCAGCCAGCGGCTCCTCGTTGGCCTCCTGAGTTCCGTTGGCATTGCGGTCGTTGAACTTGACGCCGCGGAAAGCCGGATCGGGCCCGTTGCCGAAATCAACCGTCACGTCCTGACCACTCTCCGCGACAAATGTCACATCCGGCACAGGGGCCGTTTGCTCGAACCCGGCTTGTTGTACTTCCCGCGGGCGGTACGTGCCAGGCTCGAGGTCGAGGAAGCTGTAGCTGCCATCGGCAGCGGATGACCGTCCAGTTCCATGTCCATCGTCACGGACGTGTCCACCGGGTTGCCAGCGCTGTCGAACAGGACCACCGTCCAGCCGTTCAAGTACGGTTCGCCGGGATCACGATCGCCATCGGCATTCAGGTCCTCGAATTTGCGGCCGTGAATCGAACTTCCCGGCACGTTGCCGAAATCGAGGTGGTCCCAGACCAGATTGTGGGGGCTGACCGTCACGACATATTCAAAGTTTTCATCCGGTCCTGGCAGTGATTGCGTAAAACTGTTTTGCAGGTCTTCAGTCACTTGATGGGTCCCCAGCGGGACGCCCGTGAACTGGTAAAAGCCATTGGCGTCGGTCGTCGTAGACAGGTCGACACTACCATCGTCGCCCAGGTCAAGATTGATCGTCCAGCCTACGAGCGGATCCTCATCCGGACCCCACAGTCCATCGCCGCTGAGGTCTTCGAACTTAAAGCCGCTTAAGTCGCCGCCTTCCTTGATGATCTGCAGGTCGTAGCGGCTCACCTGACCACGACTGCCGCTATAGACTTCGATGAAATACATCTCGCCGTCGGTGGCCTCGAACGAGGCGCTGTCGACATCGGTTTGTGTTCCGCCGCTGGTGGCAATCAATCCTCCGGCAGCATTGCGGATGCGCAGACCGAGATTCGTGGGACCGCTCGAGCCGATCGCGGCACCCGAGCCCGTAGGCATTACGACGTTGACCGTGATTGGGCCGTCCATGTCTGCCGTGATCTTGAAGTAATCGCGGTCGGGGTTGGTGACGGTGTAGCCCAACAGGTCGGCGCTCGCGATGGTACTGACTGCGCCCAGGTCCGTCGCATTGCTGCGGCTGTTGTTGTTCCCAGAGTTGTCTTCACGGTCGACGTTGGTAAGCCGCACTTGGTATTCGGCATCGTTCGTGGCGCTGGCCCCTTCGACGACGAACCTAACCGCATCGCCAGCGCTGCCACCGGTGATTCCAAACGACTGTGTATCGCCAATGTCCGACAAAGCTAGCGTCGCCGTCGTTCCACCAACGTTATTCAACACTCGCACTTGAAGGTCGTCGTCGGCACCGTCACTCGACGGATCGCCGCCGAGATTGATCACGCTGACATTGAGATCACCATCGACCGCCTGAGTCGCGTTGAAGAAATCCTGGTCGCCGTCGGTTATCGCCGCCACGAGCGAACCAAAGCTAAGCGTCGCGCTATCTACAACACCGACTTCCGAGGGTGAAAAATGCTCAACCGCCTGGCCGGGAAACGTATCGTTCGCCGGTTCGACTTCGACAAAGTTGCGGGTCAGCAAGAGGCGTTGCTCAAGCGGTTCAAAAAGAAAGGCCCGGCGTTGTGATGTGCGTCGAGCCTTATTCTTACGAGCCTTTGTTCGAAATGAGTAGCCCATGCTGCTGGCCATGATGGCACCCTCGTGTGAAATGCATCGGATGTAAAATCACAGTTGCTAAGTTGAGATTTGAGCGTCTGTGTCGGTAAAGTCAATTGGTCAAGCAAAGTTTGCCGATTTACTTGCTGGTGTTTTGTCACTATTTGTAAGTACAATTCGCACCGGGAGCTGAGGCCTGGTAATGGCAAGGGGTGTACATTTCCCCTGATTCTGGACGTCGCCTAACTACAGAGTCACTCTAGGCTGCGCCAAAGTTAGTATTGCTTGAGCTGGGCGATCGTTCGGGTTTTGTTTACGCTTTTCTATTCCGACAGGGCGATGCGACGCTGAGATT
>NYXM01000010.1 GCA_002685655.1 Planctomycetaceae bacterium | reverse complement strand
CGCCCATTGCGCCGCAGGCGAATTCACCAATCAGCCAAGACCGATCACCCACTTCCGAGGGAGGGCAAACAACTCCGGTTAGGAAGTCAACTTGCCGGTCATTCTGCCTGCCGCCATCCAAGGCCTGGCTGGAATCGCGATCTGCCACCAGCTCGGCACACGGATCGAAGCGGTTAGCTGGTGCGTGGTGATAATCGCTAACTGCCGCAGCTCCGATAATCGCGATCCTAGTCGACCGATTTCCTGTCATTCTATCAGTGATTCCGCCTAGTTGTGATGCTCTACAGTCGCTGAAACTTAAAGTGTTTACACAACTTACGCAATACTGAGGTCCACCCAACGAATATCAGCCATGACGTTGAAAAACTTGCCCGTGCCCCCTAATAGGGGGTGTGCGGCGGGTCTTCAAACCTCTAAATTGGTCAGAGTGTTCGTGCCAGGGATTGGGCAGGAGTGAGAACAGAAGGGATCCTTTAAGGTTAGCGTAGTTCTTTAGAAGTTGGGATAATAAAACGACTTATGTGCATCTTGGCAATACAATACAAACTCGTGCCTGAAACTCCAGTTTTAGTTGCGGCAAACCGAGAAGAGTCCTACGATCGCCCCACCCTGGCGCCATCCATTCAATCGGGCAAACCACGCATCTTGTGTGGGCTCGACCAGCGTGCCAGTGGAACTTGGCTAGGCGTCAATCAGCACGGATTGTTCGCGGCTGCTTGTAACCGATTCAAGTTCACTCCTCCCGCTAGTCCGCGATCTCGGGGCGTACTTTGCCGCGAGCTTTTGCGTGCAGGTTCAGCTCGGCGCGCCGTTGATTTGGCTTTGGACGAAATATCCACTGGCAAGTACGACGGCGTAAACTTCGTGATTGCTGATGCCGAATCCGGTTGGGTGGTTCACGGCGGAGACGACTATGGAGCCGTCAAACTGCAGGAAGGACTGAGCATCATCGCCAACAGCGACGTCAACGATTCGCGCGACGAACGGATTAAGCTCGCTCAACGATTGTTGACGCTACAAACGCTGGATTCGCCCGTGAAGTTCCTGGCGGTGGCCAGCAAAGTATTCGCTCGCCCCGCTTCCGGTCCCGGTCGGCCGAGCATGGTTATGCGAGGCGCGGAACGCGGAACGGTCTGTTCGACGTTGTTGGCCTTGGGAGTGAAGCCGCGAGACGCCATCTATCAGTATGCAGACGGATCACCGGACAACGCCAAGTACGAAGACTTTTCGCCCCTACTACGCGACATCTTGAGCCGTGGCTTGCGAGAGGCACGGACCAAAGTGGGTGCGTAACAGCACTTCGGCCACAAATACAGCTAGTGCGTGTCGCACCGACGTGTAGCGTCCGCGGCGCTTTGTTTGATGAGTCCAGCGGTGAAAAGCCGTGACCGTGATTCGGCACGCGCTCTGGAGACGAGGCGAACGTGTTTCATTACGTTCGCTTTTTTGTATTTCTGCGGATGCAACGGCAGATTCCGGCGGGTTACGCGCAGGCTCGATAGAGCCTCGCATTGCCACGTTTCCCGACTTCACGGAACGCACCGATTTTCCGCAGGCAATATGCGATTCTCTGCGCGTCACTGCGATCAATGCCAAGGCCTTTGGCCAGATGGCTGGTGTCGAAGGTCGAAGGCAAGCCGGCTGGCATGAGCTGCAGCAGATCCTCGGCCGTCCGGAAATCAAAAACTCGATCAATTCGGACGAGCTTTTGGTCCTCAACCTGTTGGTCGCCTTTGCGACGCCATCGCCGTCGGCCGTGCCCCGGAAATCGCCATTCTTCGACCTCTACCAAGGGTGCCTCGAGCGCCAGGTTCTCGTGTGGAAAAATACGAGTGAAGTAGACAAACTCGTGAAACAGATCCAGAATCGTGCCCTTCTTGGGACTAAGGCGTCGACTGACGACCTTGCCGCCACGCCCGGTTTGCTTGATCAACCGCTTACGCGCCACAATGGGTTTCACAACACGGACGCGGTATTTCTTCAGCAAAGAAGCGATTTTGCCTCGAATCGCGGCCAATGAACCGTGTTGAATTTCGATCAGCTCCCCATTACGGACAACATCGATGCGATAATTCCCCAGCGGCTTTTCGATCTGTACGTCCACACCATCTTCGGCGTAGACCTCTTTGAGTTGACGATGTAGTGACGTTTCCATGCCAGTCGCGCCGGGGTTGAACTTCGGAACTGCGAGGCTCGTTTGAGGGAGTCTCGGTGTTTCTAAAGTATCGACGCATTCGGCATTTGGTCGTGACCTGAAATCGACGAGCGATGCCTGTTTATGAGGCTGCTGGTTCGATTCCAAAATCACGGACGGTCAGCAGCGTTTGCAATTGGAAGCCCTTTGCCGCGAATGCTTCGGCACCACCTTCTAAGCGATCGATAATTGCAATGACGGCCTGCACTTTCATGCCGGCCGCCTCGACATGCTCGATAGCCTTCAATGAGCTGCCGCCGGTGGTGACGGTGTCCTCGACAATCACGACGGATTCTCCAGGCTCGACTGGCCCTTCGACTTGTCGTCCTTTGCCGTGTGTCTTGGCCTCTTTGCGCACGATGAATCCGCGTAATGGCAAACCTCGTTGTCCAGCGACGGTCACGACCGCGGCGGTAATCGGATCCGCGCCAATTGCCATCCCGCCGATGGCGTCCGGCACGTTCCCGTCAATCAACTCGAGAATCCCCTCGGCAATCAGATTGGCACCTTGAGGGTCGAGGGTGACTTTACGGCAGTCTAAGTAGAACGACGCTTTCTTACCCGACGCCAAGGTAAAATCACCGAATTCAAGTGCCTTTTCGCGAACCAGGTCGATCAGTGCGTTCTTGTCGTACACGGGCGTATTCTCCACAGTGCTGTTGGAATACGCCTCCTATACCACGGTGTGTGGAAAGGCAGAAGGGGGTGGGTTCCGCGCGAACGTGTTTCAGCTACCGCTGGCGCGTCACTTGGGCGAGCAGACGGCGACGCTTACGGTTTCTCTTTTTCAAAGATCCGTTTGAGCGATGCGGTTGCGGCGTCGACGGTATTGTCCGCGACGATCGGTTTGGGTTGCGGAAGTTTTCCTGGCGGCTTCTTGGGCGGACGTTGAAACGTCTTTTCCGGATCCGGGGGAGAATCCGCCGCGTCGTCCGTTTCGGCGTCCGTTTGAGCGGCGGAAGGTGTCGGGTGAAACTGTCGTTGCTGAGGATCTTCGAGCCGCTGCAAGCGAGCCTCTTCATCTCCTTCCTCGAGCAAGTCGCTGACATATTGGGACACGGGATCGGATTCCACTCCGAATTCAACTTCAAATTCAAGGCGCCCGACCTTGATCCGGTCACCATGTTTGAGTTGGCGAATGTCGGACAACGGGTCGCCATTCAGGAACGTCCCGGTTTCGCTTTCCAAATCGCGAACCATGACCTGTTCGTCATCCAATGTCAATTCGCAATGATGAGGACTAATTGCCTTGCTCAAGCAACGCATATTCGCATCTTCTGCGCTGCCGATGACGAAGCTGCTCCGACGAATGGCGATCACAACACCCGCATCGTCTCCTTTGCGGTTCTGCAGCATCCCATGAACAACTCTGAGTTTGACCTTCATGATCGCGCTCTGTTTCCGACTAGCAAGCTGAAACGACAATCGTCGTCCCGTGGGGAGTGGAATCGCTTCCCAATCCATGGCCGCGCGGTATCGCGCCGACCTTGATTTTCGCACGTCTTCTCTATCATGGTTGGTTCGCTGCAACAGGACAAGACGTGGTCGACCCGGGTTTCCCGAGCGAAGGTGAGCTGAATTGGCGAACCAGCTGAATTATACGCCGCCAATCCGGGATGTGACGCTCGACGTTCGAAAAGCAGGCAATTGTACCAGCGTTCTGTGGCAAACGGTTTGTTGAACTCGATCTACTTAGGCGGGGGTTGAAAACCGGGTGCGGCCAAGAATGTGGTAACTGGTTTGCCATCCTCTGTGTTCCAAACTCGAATTTCACCGTCAAAGCCGCCAGAAGCCAATCGCTTGGTCACGCCATGATAGGCAACCGAAAGGGCCCAATCTTTGTGTCCGGTGAGCGAACGAATCTGTTTATGAGATTTCGCTTCAAATTGGCGGACAGTTTTGTCGGCCGAGGTTGCAAACAGGAACTCGCCACCTGTGGGCAACTTGAAGACCTCACCACCAAACCCAATATCATCCGCGGATTTCTTGGCATCGGCAATCTTCCAACGGTGGATCTTGTTGTCGTTTCCGCTCGAGAACACTTCGTTCCCGTCCGGATGGAACGCGACGCCTTTGACCGGTTGTCCATGGCCCGAATATGTCACAAGCAGCTCACCCGTCTTCGCATCCAGGATCTTGGCCGTCTTGTCGCGGCTGGCGGATGCCAATTTAGTGCCGTCCCCGTTCCAGGCAACAGCCTGCACCCAATCGGAATGGCTGGTGATCGTCAGCTGGGTCTTGCCGGAAGCGACCTCGAAAACTCGCAGCACGCTATCCGCAGCGACCACCGCTAGTCGATCGCCCTGAGGACTGAATGCCACGTCCAACACGACATCGGAGGTCGTACCGAGGACTTTGAGTAGTTCGCCGTTCTTTGGACTAAAAAGTCTGGCTTCACCAAGTCTCCCTGGAGCTCCACAGGCCGCGGCCAGGATCTTGCCATCGGGGCTGAGTGCCAAGCCATAAGTGCGCTGTCCGACGTTTTTGATCCGACGAATCAACTTGCCATCTTCCGGACTCCAGACGGTGAGTTCGTGGTAGCCACCGGCGATCAACGCCTTGCCGTCACTGGAAAACGCAACGGACGTCACAGGCAGCGTAAACGGATACGCCTCGGGTGGATCGGGATGCGTAAGCGGCGGGATGATGGTGACCAATTCGGCCTTCGGATCTTCGCCATCGAACTTCGCGCCCTCTTCGATCCAGCGTTTGAACAAAGCAATCTGTTCGGCCGGGAGCGGATCGGATTCCATCGGCATCCGTTCGTCCTCATCATCGGAAATCAGGCGGCGATAGGATTCGCTTTCTTCTAACTGGGCCCCCAGAAAACCAGCCGTCGCAGAATCGCCTTCCTTCATGGCGCGCTCGAACGAATCCAAACGGTAGCCACCTTCCGCTTTCTTAGGGCCATGACAGGCGACACAACGGTCGAGCAAAATCGGAGCCAGGTCTTTCCGGAAACTGACCGGATCGGCAGCGTCGGCGTGACCAGAGGCGAGCCACTGGCTGGCCAAGCAGCCGACCGCCAACATAAGAATCCAGTTGCGTACGATCATGGTGCAATGCCTGGGGCGAGAGGTGCCGGCAGTCACCCCAAAACACGGGAACGTCCGGCAACCAAGGTTTGGACGTGATTAGTGTTGGAACAGGAACTCGTTAGTATTCAGAATTGCCCAGCAGATATCTTCCAAGGCTTCGATGCGACGACCTCCAGGACTTTGGACACCCTTTTCCAGCACCGCAACCTGCGCTTGGGCGTCAGCAATTTCCTTGGTGGCGGCTTCGTCCAGCGACTTCGTCACCTCTTCGTCTGACACGGCCACACTTGCGCCAAGTTTTTGCACAAGGTACTCTTGCACCTCGTTACGTTTCCCCGCATCGACTGCCAAAGCGGATTTGAGATCCGCGCGCAGCGATTCGGGAATGGCGACCAGTTTTTCGTCGACCAGTTTGCCGCGTGCTGCAGCGTGCTTGGCTGCGATGCCTAAATTCAACTTGGCCACTTTGATCTTGATTTCCGCATTATCCTTGGCGATCTGCTCGTCCTTGGCCGCGATATGTTCCCTGCTGGCAGCGATCTCCATCTCCGTGGGAAGGCGATTTACAGCCGCCAGGTGAAGTTGTTTGATGATGTCATCGTCAGGTTTACTCTCCTTGACGAGCACACGAAAACGATTGTTTTCGTCTCGCAATTTGTTGTAGATCAGAGGCCCGTTAAAAAACTGAATGGCCATACCCAAATTCGACTCGCTGGACCGTTCACACGCGCAGACAGTTTGTCGTTCGGGTTGGCCAAAGATCTTAAGGAAGTCGTGGTTGACCAGGTCAGGCGCGGGCAGCTGCGTGGCTTTGGTGCTGGCTGGAAGCGAACCGAACTTCTCCGGCCGGCCCGTCACGTGGCAAATCGCATCCAGCAGTTGTTCAGCGCTCAGCAGCCGCGGTTGGAAGTGCGAAAAGTACTTGGTGTCATCCTGGTTGAAGTCATTCGCTTCAAACGAGGCTTGATAGGTTCGGCTATTCAGGATGGTGCGAATCACATGCTTGCGATCAAAGCCGTTTTCGGCGAAGTCCTTGGCGAGCGCGTCAAGTAGTGCCGCATTTGAGGGTGGATTGGAATCGCGAAAATCGTCTGGCGGTTCGACAATGCCACGTCCGAGCAAGTGGCTCCAAATGCGATTGGCCTCGATCTTGCCAAAGAATGGATTGTCATTCGTCGTCAGCCAGTCGGCAAACAGAACGCGGCGATCATCGACCTGCGCGTTTTCCACGTCGCCTTTGAGAGGTAGCCACGGTTTCATCTTTTGGCCCGTGCGAGGCTGCGTGACTTCACCTGTCTGTAATGCCCAAATGAACAACTCGTCCGGCTTGGGCGTCTTCTTTCGTTGCACGCGGTTAAAGAACGCAGCCATGCCGTAATAGTTGTCTTGTGTCCAACGCTCGAAAGGATGATTGTGACATTTGGCACATTGCAATCGAGCGCCCAGGAAGATCTGCGAAATGGTTTCGACACAGTCGTTGGTATCGGTGGCAGTACGGTAGAAATTCGAGGGTGGATTCGAATGCGTGCTGCCCGATGCGGTCAACAACTGTCGCGCGAATTCGTCATACGGCATGTTCGATGCAATCGCCCGTTCGACCCAGCGATGATATTTGTGCACCCCGTCGCCGCCAACTTGCTTGCTCGTCAGGCGCAGCAGGTCGCCCCACTTTAACGCCCAAAACTTGGCGAACTCGGGCCGCTCGACTAGCACGTCAATCAATTTGGCGCGTTTATCAGCCGCCTTGTCGTTGAGAAATGCTTGAACTTCATCGACCGTTGGCATGATCCCGATGACATCAAGATAGACGCGACGCAAGAACTCTTCGTCCGTGCAGAGGTCGGAAGGCAAGTACTTAAGCTGCTTTAGTTTCTCGTAGACCAGGTCGTCCACGTAGTTATTCGACGGTGGCTGTTTCCACTGGAATCCTTCGATGTCACGCACAAAGGTGATAAAGCTCGACTCGATAAACTCCAAGTAGCGTACGATGATGGCTGTTTCCCCACGTTCGTTTCCGACGACGAGCCCACTTTTGGAGACAGACGCAACTTCCTCGTCCGAGCTGGAATAGACCGCCAGCGAAGTGATGTCCCGCGTGGTGCCATCGGAATAGTGGGCCAGTACGCAAAGTTGTTGCGTGTGAGCTGGCCGTTTCAGCAAGCGACCAGACGGTGGATAGAGTTCAATCTTGACGGGATGCGGCGCGTCAGCGACGTCCAGCCGGCATCCTTCGGAAATCCAGTCTCGTAGTACAATGTGCGCGGGTTCCGACGGGCGAAGCTTCATGCCGCCACCGTGTGGAACCTTCATCAGTGGCTTCAGTAGCAACAAACTTTCAGCTGGGTTGAGCGGGTTGGTGCGGCGACCAAAGTCTTCGTGAATCAATGTCAGTTTATCGAGTTTCGAATCGAAGGCTCGCAATGACAAACGAAAACCGCCCTTGCCACTGGGCGACCCGTGACACGCTCCGGAATTACAACCTTGTTTAGACAAGGCAGCCAGCGCGTCGTAGGCAAACGAAACCAGCTGCGGTTTTGATTGACCGCTGACAACAACCTTGGCGGTTGTCTCCTTGCCACTGACCCGCACGACCACATCCGCCGCACCATCCTTTCCCGGTCGACCGACGGACTGAACGATCTGTACGATCGCAGGGTCGCTCGACGCGAATTCCGCGACAGACGTCAGATCGCGCACCACACCGTTCTCGTAATGACCGGTAACGATAAACTGAATCTGCTCGCGCACACCCTGTAAAGCCACGTTCGCCGGGAAGACTTCGAGAGATTGCGGTTCACCGATATCGATGCTGGCCGACTGGTCGTCGGCCAGCGTGCCGGCCACCGCGAGACACATTACGGTTGCCGTTACGCAGACCATCAAACAGGGAACACGCGTCACGCCTCTGCGCGAAGCAACAGGCAGGCCAATCCATCCACATGTTCGTCCGTGTTTAGTCATGGTCATCTGATTTCTCATTGCTCCAGAAATATGATCAGCAAGAAACGAATTGATGGGTCACCCGCCAGCAGCTGCAGCGACTTCCAACGCGGCTTCCTTGATAACGACCTGCCCTTTGCTCTTAAAGGCACCGTACCCGATGATCCGCAACGAGTGGCTTTTCGCCGCCGCATTCTTAGGTCCTTTGATGGTAACCTTGTAACTATCTTTGTCTTGCTTGACAGCGTAGGAAAACGTCGCCGAAAGACCTTCGACGGCGACCGTAATAGAATCCTTGAACTCCTTGTTCTTGCGTTCCAATGTTACGGTCAGCTCCGCCACCCCCTTGTCCGCGGCAAACGCAACTTTGTCGCTGCTGAGTTTAGTTTCGAAAAACGCTTCAGCTTCCGGTGCCGTGGCGACTGTCAGCAGGCCGTCAATCCAAGGAGGTGGATACAAAATCAACGGTTTTCGAGTGCGAACCAAGGCGGCCGTCGAGACGACTGACGATAACTGACGCCCTTGGTGGTCGGCAGTACCCACCACACGCAAAGCGTGGAGATCCGCTGCCTGTGCGGTTGGCGGGACGGTTAACAACACGCGATGAGTCTTAGCGGCCTTGGGGATTATGTTGTTGATCAGCTGAAAACCTGCGGCGGAGTTCTCCAACGACAGTGTGATCGGGCCGTCAAAGCCACGTCGAGCACACTGCACGTCCAACGCAAACGCGCCGGTCTTCAGCGTCGTGATGAACTTGATTGCCGTGGCCTTGTCATTCTTCAACGACAGCGAAAAACCTACGTTGGAAGCCATTTCGACGCGATAGGCGTACTCGGGACCACCGCGTCTTAGCAAATCGTAAACCATCAAATGGTAGATGCCGTCCGCGGCAAGCGTGTGTGTCAGGATGAATTCTTCTTCAGCGCTAACGGCGGTTTCCGCCAACTGGCCTCCGTCCGCATTGAGCAGCCGCATGAATAGCAAAGCCGGTGAACCAAGGCTGCGAGAGACTGCCTTAAATGAGATCGCTTGCCCTTTGACGGCCGCGAATTGAAAGTAGTCTCGATCTGCTTTATCGCCCAGAATCCCATTGACGGCACACGGCAACGTGACTCGGGAAGCAATCTTGATGTCGTTGTTTGGTTCGATCTCCATCTCCTCTGGCAATCGACTGGCGACCAGAGTGGCAGTTGCCGACGACTTGCCGTCTGGGAATCTTGCGTTCACGGAAAATCGGCCAGTGCGGACGTCATCGGGAATTCGCACGAAGACCGGTGCGGTACCGTCTGCAGATGGTCCAGAAAAAACGAATCTCGCAGTTGATCCGAAGCGGCCACCCAGCGGAAAAGGCGAAGTGACCAAGGGAAAGTCGCCGACACGAAGACGGTAACGGCCACCACCACGATATTGGTTGTCACGCACTTCCAGCACATAGTCTCCGTCAGCGTCGAAGACATGCGCGAAACGGCAATCAGCGCCCAGACTGGGATCATCGTCTGCAAACAGAATCTCTTTTCCGACAGAATCCAAGAGTCGCAAGACAGGATCAATTGCCGAGCCAACTCGAGCCGCAACCACTTCAAACGCGATCCGCTGGTTCTTCTTGGCAGGAAACTTGTAGTGATCGAATTGGGCCCCATTGGTAACGCCATCCACCGCGATTGGCAACGTCAGGACTTGGGCTGTGGACTGAGAAACGTTCTTGCCGTCATCGGCGACTGAGGCCAGATCATCGAGACCGATGTATAAAACGTCCGAAGTGCCGGTCGCATTGCCGACAACGAATCCACCGGTGCCAACAGGCGCCGCGGCGTCGACCGTAATCTTGCAAGTTCGGCTTTTGAGATCCTTCTTACCAGCCTCGGCCGGAACAACTTCAACCTTCGCTGGAAAACTTGTCCAAACGCGGAGTGGATCATCTAGCTTTGCGCCATGTAGCGTCAGTTCAATCGTCTTGCCTGGTTGGACAGCGCCGGGGACCGCATAGGTTAAAGATGGCTGTGCCCGCACGTGACTGGCAACAAGCACGAACAACAGAAAGACAATCGTCCGCGAATGAGGCATGAGAGCATCCAGGTCAAGACATGTCAGTGGTGGGACCAAATGCGAGAGCCTATTTTGAACAAATAGGAGGGTTCAGTCAACAAATCAACTGTATGAAGGCACGATGCGGCGGTGGTCCGATGTATTCTCCTTCGTGATTCTCGACAGTCGGATGCCATGTCGCAACCAACCAAATGCGTGTCAGTCCTGTGGAGCCTTGGCCGCGGCGAGGCGCAGCTCCGTAATCTTGCTAGCCTTTCGAGGCAGCCAAAATCTTTCGAGGAAAAAAGTGCAAATCCGCTAGAAGGTTGCTACGATGCAAACTCGACTTGGTAACCTGGACTCGAGCGGCACGTACTCGTCGAAAGCAGTCATCGCGATTCCTCAGCTCTCGAGGGAACGATGGAAATGTCGAATCTGGACCTGGTGTGGGTGGCGCTGTGCGCTGGGCTTGTTTTCTTGATGCAACCGGGCTTCATGTGCTTGGAGTCAGGTCTCACACGGTCCAAGAACAGTATCAACGTTGCCGTCAAGAACATCGCCGACTTTGCGGTGTCCGTTGCACTATTCTGGGCCTTCGGCTTCGCCCTCATGTTCGGCCTGACGCATGTTGGGGTCATTGGGACGAGCGGCTTCTTGTTACCGTTTCGTGAATCGGGAGCTGGGCTCACTGTCTTCTTTCTCTATCAAGCGATGTTCTGCGGGACTGCGACGACGATTGCTTCCGGAGCGGTCGCCGAGCGCATGAAATTCGGTGGATACCTGATCGGAGCGATCGTGCTTTCCTCCTTCATCTATCCGATTTTCGGTCACTGGGCTTGGGGCGGGATCATTGAAGGCGAATCAGCAGGTTGGCTTAGCGCGATGGGCTTTGTTGACTTTGCGGGTTCAACCGTGGTCCACAGCGTGGGTGGCTGGTTTGCTCTGGCGCTGGTCATCCTGTTGGGACCTCGCGAGGGTCGGTTTCCCAGCGAGGGACCGCCACGTAAGTTCACTGGCCAGAATATTCCCAACGCCTTGCTTGGTGTCTTGTTGTTGTGGATCGGTTGGATCGGATTCAACGGAGGAAGTACGCTTACGGCGGACGACTCGGTTCCATTGATTCTCGCCAACACCATGTTGGCTGGATCTGCCGGCTTGCTTGCAGCACTTGCCATCGGCTGGCCAATACGAGGGCGTCCGGAAGTTGACTTAATGATGAACGGTTCACTTGCCGGCTTGGTCGCCATTACGGCGAATTGTCATGCGGTCAGCGCGCCTTCCGCATTTCTCATCGGTGCCATCGCGGCTGTTGTCATGTTGGCGTGCACCTGGCTGCTGGAGTGGTTCCGCATTGACGATGTCGTCGGCGCGATCCCAGTCCATGTCGGCGCCGGAGTGTGGGGAACGCTTGCCGTGGCACTCTTCGCAGACACTGAACTGTTGCAAACGAGTCTCAGTCGTCCAGCGCTACTTGGCATACAGCTCCTGGGCATCGGCACATGTTTCCTGTGGGTGTTTGGAGGTTCATTCGCCTTAATGTGGTTCGTCAATCGGCTGATTCCTATCCGGGTGACACCGGAGCAGGAACATATCGGATTGAACGTGGCCGAACACGGCACGACGACGGAGACTCTCGATCTGCTCAGCGTGATGGACAGTCAAGCCAACACAGGCGACTTGAGCCTGCGCGTACCGGTCGAGCCTTTCACGGAGATCGGCCAGATTGCCGAACTGTACAACCGCGTGATGGAAACATTGCAACGCACGACGCGCGATCTGAAAAGGAATGTCTCGGAACTGGAGCGGAGCAACGAAGATCTGCGACAATTCGCATATGCCGCTTCGCATGATCTGCAAGAACCTTTACGTGCCGTCGCCGGCTATTGCCAACTGTTGCAGATGGAAGCGAAGGATGGACTTAACGCGGAGGCATTGCAGTTTATTCACAACGCTGTCGAGGGCACCAAGAGGATGCAGAATCTGATTCATGATCTGCTGGACTATTCTCTCGTCACTACGAGTGAAGAATCGTTTCGTTCCACTGACTGCAATCAAGTTCTGCAAGACGTCCTTTCCGATCTCGAAGCACCGATCAATGACGCACAAGCCGTTGTGACGTGCCTGGAAATGCCGACAATCAACGCGGATGCTCGCCAGCTGAAGCAACTTTTTCAGAACCTAATGAGCAACGCCATCAAGTACCGTGGGGCTCGGCGGCCCGAAATTCGCATCACTGCCGAACGAAAAGAACTGGAATGGTTGTTCGCCGTCATGGACAATGGAATCGGCGTAGACTCGCGACACGAAGAAAAAGTCTTTGCCATCTTTCAGAGATTACATACGCAGGATGCATATCCCGGCAGCGGTATTGGCTTGGCAATCTGTAAGCGAGTTGTGGAAAACCACACAGGTAGAATCTGGTTCGAGTCTGAGTTAGGCAGTGGCAGTTGCTTCTATTTTACGATTCCAGACAAGAGAGCTGACTGGCTTTGAATGCACGAAAACGAAATCGACCGATCGAGATTTTGCACGTGGAGGACTCACCGGTAGACGCAAAAATCGCGTGCATAGCACTCGACAGGATTTCCACCGAACATCGAGTGCACCGCGTTGCCAACGGCGACGAGGCAATGGCATTCCTCCGTCGCCATGGCGAATATGAAGACGCTCCCGAACCTGACTTGATTTTGCTCGATCTGAATCTACCCATCAAAGATGGTCGCGAGGTGCTGGCCGAGATACGCGCTGATCCAAAGTTGAAGTCGCTGGTCGTCGTCATCCTGACTTCGTCGGATTGTGCAGAAGACGTCCGCGCGTGTTATCAGCTGAACTGCAATGCGTATCTCACGAAACGATTGAAAATCGGTGATCTCATGGAGACCTTCAAGACCATTGAACGGTTCTTTTTTGAAGTTGCGATTCTACCAACGGATACGTGAACCAAGTTCGTCGTAACGCTCGGCTCCCGAAGCTTCAGCGGTTGTGATGTTGGTATTATCCGCGTGCCATGACGAACTCCCGGCGACACAGCGGCCCTGTTTCGAGTGACCGGGTTGCGTGGGAATAGGGACCCACCAGTCGGCAGATGCTGCCACCCACGAGATTCTGTACAATCAACAACGAGTGACTCGCCCACTGAAACCCAATTGACCTTCGACCTGACAGGACCCACCTGCAATGGCATCGCTGGGTCCCTCCGCTAGAAGTGTTGTTCTGCTTCTAGTTGCACAAAGAATCAAAAGGACGTAGCGACTAATGACAAATACTAAGCGATGCTTAGAAGTCAATGCGCAGTTTGAAATTCAGAATCTCTGGATTCTTCAGCCTACTTTTTGGAGTGGACGGTGCAATCATCTGCACACCCCGCTTCGACTCTCACTTCCCTGGTTGGTTGCCTGGGTTTGCGCGACGAGTTTGATCGCGGTCAGTGGCCTTGCCGAAGAATGGACGCAGCTTCAAGGCGACGCATTGCGATCTGGAAACGCAGGTAAGGTCGAGTTGGAGGCATCGATCGGCTTGGTCGCGGCGATACCGCTGACCGACGGGATCGTGGCGGCACCGGTCGTCAGCGACGGGCGAGTGTTCGTCATCGATGGGTCGGGCGTGGTCTTCGCGATTGACGCGGCCACTTTTGACGTGGTGTGGAAGTTCAAGACGCGAGGCGGCGTGGGGAACTGTAACAACGTCGCGGCACCAGCGGTGGCTGGAAAGTTCGTGCATGTCGGAACGACCGCGGGCTACTACTACGTGCTCGATCGAGACACGGGGAAGGTTGTCAAAGAGATCGATTGTCGCGAGCCTGTGTTTTCGGCGCCGGCAGTCGGCACTGACCGTGTCTACTTCGCAACGCTCGGCGCCCAGGTGTACGCCGTGGAATTCGATGGTGAGGTCGCTTGGACCTGGGATTTCGTCAAAGAAGTTATCGAATTCGATGGCGACCGCTGGCGCGGGGAAGAGTGGCTCGCCAAACGCAAAGATCGCGTCACATGGCGTGATCACTTTGTCTGTTCTCGCGACATCTGCCTGGTGGGGAAGACCGTCGTAATGCCCGCCGGTGGCCGGACGGTATTTCTGGACGATGCCGGTGATGGGCCGAAGTTGCGAGCCGTTGGCGAAATCCCCAGCTACGCTGGCAAGGAGTTTCCCGCAACGTTTGGCCAAAGCGCCGATGCGGCGGGCAATGTCTACGTCCAATGGCATCGCCGTGATAACGCCGGTCGTGTCGAAATGATGCGACTGTCCGGTGACGAGTTGCAAACCACGTTCGTCAAGGGAACGGAGACGTCGATTCGNTTACCAGGGTTACTCAGTTTCTCCCCANTCAGCATTCGCGGCCGTGATGTGTATCGCGTACGTCCCGAACATGGNTTTGGNCTCTGCAGACATACGGTGGGCNTCGGAGAACCAGTGGTGCTTAACGCCGCGGCCTCGGTTTGTCCGCCGGTGTTGACGCACGATCATGCCATCTACGGTGGGCTCGACGGAACGTTATACGTTGTACCACTGATCGGAGGCGAATCGACGACGTTCGCCACCGCGTTTGGATCGCCAATTACGGCCTCGGTCGCCGTCGCCGATGGACACATTTATGTTCCTTGTGAGGACGGGTATCTGTACGTGCTCGGTCCCGATGGACAGGCCCCGCTGCCCGGGAAGGATCTTCAATTATGGAAGAGCCGAACTGCGCTGACGGGTCCGTGGGCCGACGCGAAGTTCGACTGGTACACGAATTACGGCGACTTCAGCGGCACCAACGCGAACTCGCAGGGACTTCGGCCACCGCTGCGAATGCGGTGGGCTCGGCGACTGGAAGGCACAATCAAACACTTGCCCGTTTGTGGCGGTGGGCGACTTTACACGCACACAGCCGAAGGGCAGATCATCGCAGTCGAACAGGACACTGGACGACTGTTGTGGCGACGCCATTGGCCAGACGTGTATCTTTCGTTCACATCTCCGCTATACGTCGATGGAAAACTGCTGGTACCTCAAGCGGGTATCAAAAGATCTGTCATGCGATGTTTGGATGCGGAGACGGGAAAACTCCTCTGGGAAGCGCCGTTCACGGGTTCACCCAGTTGGAGCCGCCAGTTCCCGCCCGTCGTGCATGACAACGTGGCAATCTACGCATCCGGCTCGGGCCAATACGCCGCCCAAGGAACGGAGAAACCGTTCACCTTTGGCGGTACGCCAGTCGACGCAGGTGGTCGCGAAGTGATGAGTTGGATCTATTCGAATGACAATCCGTACTACCCCAAAGACAACCATCCACGACTTTGGGCCTGGGACCTGGAGACAGGCAAGGTGGTCTGGGAAAAGGATTTCTCCAAACACGGTCGAGGCGGAAACGACTGCGGCATCTGCCTGCTCGACGGAAGACTGTTCTATTCGACCTTCTTTGGATACGCCGCCAGCAAGCGACGTCGGCGTGGGTTGCCCGAAGAGAACAACGGAATGACCGCCTGCTTGGAACCGAACACAGGTAAGGTCGTATGGTTGACAAACAAATACTACGTTACTTCGAAGTGTACGCTCAGTGCCCGCGACGGTCGCATCTACATCGGCGGATTCAATCGAGCCAAAGAGGGAACTGACGACCGGCATGTCTGGTGCCTGAACGCAAAGGACGGATCGCTTGTCTGGCAGTCTGAGGCGGTCACGTCGGCGCTGAATGTGGTCACCGTCGGCGAGGAGTTCATCTTCTCCAATGCGCTGCGCGGTAAGGGCAATGTGTTCGACCGAAAGACGGGGCAAGTGGTCAATAGCATTGGCCATAACTATGCTTGCTGCCGCTTCACACTTTCCGAACCGTACGTGCTGGGCGCGAACATGGACATGATGGACCTATCAGACAACGGAAAGCTGGTTTCGACGGGCCCGGCGATCGATTCGCGCGAATGCCTGGGCGCTGTCGTTTCGAATGGCCGCATCTTCTACACTTCACAGGCAAGCGGATTTGTCGTCTCACAAACGTACGGCGAAGCGTCGAAGGAGTTGCCCGCCGTTTGGGAGCGACAGTAGTTCATGCAAGTCAGAACAAGAGTTGCAGTGTCAATACAATTCGAATCGGAACGATCATGACCCACAACTTGATGCGAAATCTGTTAACTGTTTTGGTTGGTGCCATGCTAAGTAGCTCTGTTCAAACAACGCGCGCCGATGACTTGCTCGTCTTCATCTCCGCTTTTACGGCGGGCGATGCGGGGGCCATTCACGCCTATCAGCTTGATGCCGAAACAGGTGGCCTTAGACTGGTTCATCGAACCACTGACGTCGAAAACCCGTTCTTCATGGCCATCTCGCCCGACCAGCGATTCTTGTACTCAGTTCATGCGTTGGCGTTCGGAGGCAAGGAAAACGAAGAGGTCGCTGCTTTTGAGATTATAGGGCGCACCGGCCAGCTCTCTTTGCTGAACCGACAGTCGGCGTTGGGCACCGCAAGCTGCTACCTGGACGTCGACGCAACCGGCAAGACTGTCCTCGTTGCCAACTACTCGACGGGCAACGTAGCGGCACTGCCGGTGGGTGCAAATGGTGCGCTCGGCGAAGCGTCGTCATTTGTACAACACGCTGGATCGAGCGTCGATCCGGCACGTCAACAAGGTCCGTATGCGCACTGCATCGTCGCCAGCCCCGACAATCGTTTCGTTTTCGCGGCCGACTTGGGGCTCGACCAGATTCTCGCCTATCGCCTCGATGCAAAGACATCACAACTCTCGCCGAACCGGCAGCCCTTTGTGCGGACACCGCCCGGTGCCGGGCCGCGACATTTGACGTTCCATCCAAATGGAAAACACCTTTATGCGATCAACGAACTGAAGAACTCGGTCACACAGTTTGATTACGTCGACGGAACAGGCATGTTGATCGAGCAACAGACGATCAAGACGTTGCCTGAGGACTTTGACGGAACGAGCCACTGCGCGGACTTGAAGATCACACCGGACGGTCGGTTTCTGTACAGCACGAATCGAGGTCACGATAGCATCGCCGGATATCGAATCGGCGATAAGGGGCAGCTCACGTTGATTGGAATCGAATCGAGCTTGGGCAACGGCCCGCAGAATCTAGCGATAACCCCCGACGGCAAGCTGCTATTGTGCGCCAACATGCCTGGCGACAATGTGGCGGTGTTTCACATCGATTCAGGCTCTGGCAAGCTAAAACCAGTTGGCGATCCATTGTCCATGCCCAGGCCATCCTGCATCATGCTGTTGCCGTAAGAACACAGCTTGCGCAGCGAAACCCTCAAACTGATTTCAAAGGCGACTTATGAACTGCTCGAATTTTGGAATTCGCACCACGATGATTCTTGTCTGCGTCGTTTTTGGCATGGCGTGTGTCGAGAGCATTCGCGGGGCCGACGACAAACCGATCAGTCGCCAAGTCACGGCGGCCGACATGCCGCGGATCCCGCACACGGATGCGGACGACGCCTTGAAGACGTTCCGTCTGGCTGGCGGTTTTGGCGTCGAGTTGGTCGCCGCGGAACCGCTGGTGGGTGATCCCGTAGATGCGTGTTTTGATGAATTCGGGCGGATGTACGTGGCTGAAATGCACGGGTATCCGTTTTCGCAAGAGCCAACGAAATTGAATCCCAAAGGCGGCGGCAAAAAGGATGCGGGGATCGTACGACTGCTGGAAGATACCGACGGCGACGGCCGTATGGACAAGAGCGTCATCTTCGCGGATCAGATCAGCTGGCCCACGTCGCTGTGCTGCTACAACGGTGGAGTGTTTGTGATCGCGCCACAGTATCTGTACTACTTCAAAGATACCGATGGCGACAATCAGGCGGATGTGCGCGAAGTGGTTCTATCTGGCTTTGGTCGCGACAACGTGCAATCTGTGACCAATGGGCTGAAGTGGGATCTGGATAATCGGATCGCATTCGCGGCCGGCCGCAATCCAAAGAACATCATGCATCGCGGCAAGCCACTGTTTTCAGTTGGTGGCGATCTGCGCTTCAATCCGAAAACGGAAGAATTTGAACCATTGACCGGCGGACTGCAATTCGGTCATTCAATGGACGATTGGGGCACGCGGTTTGTCTGCAGCAACAGCAACCACATGCAACAGGTGGTCTACCCGCAGGGCTATTTGGCGAGGAACCCATATCTCGTCGCATCGGGCCTGATTCGAAGCGTTGCGTCCGATGGTGCCAGCGCCCGCGTCTTTCGCATCAGCCCACCCGAACCGTGGCGGATCATTCGACAGAAATGGCGTGCCGCGGATAAGGGCTACAAACTGATCATCAACGCCGATGGCGGTTGGGAGTTCATTCCCCTTGACGCGTCCAAGAAGAAAGGTGTCGTACCCACGGAGTACCCGGTCGGCTTTTTCACGTCCGCCAGCGGAATCACTATCTACCGGGGCAACGCATATCCACAAGAGTTTCGCGGAAACGCGTTTGTCGGAGACGTGGGTGGCAATCTGGTTCATCGCAAAGTCGTCAATACTGATCACGTGGTTTACAATGCCGCACGAGCCGATCAGGGCGAAGAGCTTCTGGCGTCGTCGGACAACTGGTTCCGTCCTGTGAATTTCGTCAACGCGCCCGATGGCACGCTGTACGTTCTGGACATGTATCGTGAGACTATCGAGCATCCCTACTCGGTCCCTGAGGAAATCAAGAAGTTTCTCCATTTGACCAGCGGTTCGGATCGCGGGCGCGTGTATCGACTTGTTAGCCCCAACATGAAACGTATTCGTCCGACAAGACTCGGCGATCTTACCAACGCAAAACTGGTCCAGCATCTAGAATCCGACAATGCTTGGAATCGCGAAACGGCGCAGCGACTGCTGTGGGAACGGCAAGATAAGACAGTCGTTCCGCTGATCGAGGAACTGTTGATGTCCACCAAGGCGCCACTGGGTCGGCTGCACGCGTTGTGTTCGTTGCATGGCCTGGGCGTTTTGAATGTGGAGCACGTTCGACGTGGACTCAAGGACAAACATCCGCGCGTCCGGGCTCACGCAATTCGGCTTTCCGAATCGTTGATTCGAACGTCGCCTCAAACTCCATCACCCCTGCTGTCTGACCTTGTTACATTGTGCGACGACGAGAACGAACACGTGCGATTTCAGCTCGCCTTTTCGTTCGGCGAATCCACCGATCCTCAGGCCATCGTCGGCATTGCTCGCTTGGCGCGCGATGCGCGGAGCAGCAGCGAGGTTCGGACCGCACTGTTGTCGTCGGTGGGACAATCGGCAGACCGGTTGACCGTATCCCTGCTGGCGGATGGCGATTTCGTGATGCAGAAGCGGGCCGCTTCGGTCATCACTCAGCTGGCTTTGATCGTAGGCGCGAATCCGAAACCATCTCCTTCGCTACGTCTACTCGGCGCGGCAACGGCCAGCGAACTTCCCCGGCCGATGCGACAGGTCGTGTTGACAGGACTCGGCCAGGGATTGGCCCGACGGGGTGCGTCCATCCCTGGGTTACTCGCGGACGCAGCTGCGTCCAGTCCACTGCGCGATCAAGTGGCTGGGCTGTTTTCGAACGCGACCAAATTGGCTGGCGACAGCGGCCAGCCGATCGGCGATCGCGAACAGGCTCTGCGCTTACTCGCTTTTGCCGATTTCAAAACGGCGACCGATCATCTTCCTAAATTCCTCTCGCCGCAAGTACCGCAATCGTTGCAGCGAGTCGCCGTGGCGGCACTGGCACAACAAGATTCGGACAAGATAACTACGACACTGCTAGCTGGTTGGCGGACCTACAGCCCTCAAGTGCGCCGAGACGTTGTCGATGCCGTAATATCGAAACCGGCTCGAATCCATTCCGTGCTGGCTGCAGTGGAATCGAATTTCGTGAAACGCGGTGATCTTGAACGTGACAAGAAACAACTTCTGATGAATCACTCCAACGCCCAGGTCCGCAAGCGAAGTCGCAAGCTGTTTGGCAGTGAAGTCAACTCAGACCGTGCCAAGGTTGTCGCCGCGTACCAAGACATCCTCGACCTCGATGGCGAGATGGCGCGCGGCCGAGCAGTCTTCACCAAGAAGTGTGCCGTCTGTCATCAGGTGGGAGAACTCGGTCACCAAGTCGCGCCGAATCTGGCGTCGGTACAGAACAAATCACCTGCCGACTTACTGATTGCCCTTCTCGACCCCAACCGTGAAGCGCAACCCAACTTCAATGTTTACAACGTGGTCACTCAGCAAGGGCGCACGTACAGCGGAATCATCGCATCTGAGAGCACCAACAGCATTACGCTCCGCCGTGCCGAAGCGAAGCAGGACGTGGTTTTGCGGAGCAACATCGACGAACTGATGTCGACGGGCACTTCCCTGATGCCGGAAGGGCTGGAAAAGGACTTGACGCGTCAAGAGCTGGCGGACGTGATCACCTTCGTAAAGTCGATCAAGCCTGAGAGTCCGAAACAACCAAAACGATGAAAATTTCATGAATCGTAGCCTCACTCATGCAACCGTCTCCCTTCCGCTACCGCGTGTGACCTCTCCCGCAAACGGGAGAGGTGAAGTTAGAAGATGGGTCGCCGTTTGCCTTTCTTTCTTCCTGGTGGTGGCACCAGCCACCGCCGATGAACCGTCAATCTACGAAGTAGGAATTTCCAAGGTCGACATCACGCCAGACTATCCGATCAGGCTGAACGGATTTGGCAATCGTCGCAAAGAGTCTGAGGGCGTTTCCCAGCGAATCCACGCTCGAGCGCTCGCCATTTCAGCCGGCGAGGCGAAGCCGATGGTTCTGATCGCGATTGATAGCCTCGGAGTGCGGATTGGCATGGTGGACGAAGTCGCAGCGCGTTTGCAGACCTCGCATGGCATTCCGCGTGAGAACATCGCACTGACGTTCACGCACTCGCATTGCACGCCCAAGGTCAACGGTGCCTCGGACAACATCTTTAGCACGCCGATTCCAGCGGCGCATCAGGAGCACATTGATGTCTATACGAGGGAGCTGACTGACCACATCGCGGAAGCGGCTCGTGCGGCAATCAACAATCGGCAGGCGTCTCGACTGGAGTGGGCCAGCGGCAAAGTTCGATTCTCGAAGAACCGTCGCACGCCAGGCGGCCCGGTCGATCATGATCTGCCAACGTTGTTCGTACGTGACGCGAAGAGCGATCAGATTCGCGCCGTCTATGTCGCGTACGCGTGCCATGCCGTGACGCTGTCTTTCAACCAGATCAGCGGCGACTGGCCCGGCCACGCGGTCGAGTCAATTGAACGGAACATTCCTGGTGCTACGGCGTTGGTTTCGATCGGAGCGGGGTCCGACAGCAACCCGATCCCAGGGGTGCAAGGCGACAAGGTCGAAATCGCGAAAAGTCAGGGTGCGGAGATTGGAGCCGAAGTGCAGCGCTTGCTACAAACGCCACGGAGGCCGGTGACGGGGGCTCCTGCGGCAACATTGAACCGAATCGATCTGCCATTGAACACTTTGCCGACGCGCGATCAGCTCGAGGAGCTGGCCAAGAACGGACGGCAGATCGGTTACAACGCAATCACTCAGCTGGCACGGCTCGACCGGGGCGAACCGCTTCTAGCGGCTATCGACTATCCCATTCAGACCTGGTCATTCGGCGACAGTCTATCTATTGTGTTCTTGGCAGGCGAAGTCTGCGTCGATTATTCCTCACGTCTTAAGACGGAGTTGGATCACGAACGATTCTGGTTGAACGCCTATTGCAACGACTTTTGTTCCTACATTCCATCTGAACGCCTGGCACGGGAGGGTGGCTATGGCGGCGGATCGGAGACTCCCTATTTCGCATTGCCAACAACACTCGCAGCCGGACTTGAACAGCGCATTGTTGACGAAGTTCATCGCCAAGTGCCTGACTCATTCAACGTGCCCCCAGGAACACAAGGCGTCGCCCCCAAATCGCCCGAAGCATCGCTCCGCTGCCTGCAAACGCACGACAATCTGCAGATCGAATTAGTCGCCTCGGAACCATTGATCCAAGATCCAGTGGCGATCGACTTTGGTGCCGACGGTCGCTTGTGGGTCGCCGAAATGAACGACTACGGCCATGGGGTTTATGAATCCTTCGAACAGAATGGTCGAATCCGGTGGCTCCGTGACACCAACAACGATGGCCATTTCGACGAGGCACGGACGTTCGTCGACGGACTCCGTTTTCCAACCGATGTTAAAGTCTGGCGTGACGGCGTGCTGATCTGCGACGCGCCTGATATCCTGTTTGCTCGCGATGAAAATGGCGATGGCGTCGCTGATTCGACCAAGAAACTCTTCTCTGGTTTTGACGTGCGGAATGCCCAGGCGCGCGTGAACAGTCTGCGATTCGGACTCGACAATTGGATGTATGGATCATGCGGCCTGTTTGGCGGAAAGATCATCAGCCACCTGACCGGCGAAACAGTCGACGTCACCAGCCGCGATTTTCGGCTAGACCCAGATACCGGCGTTGTCGAACCTGCGACGGGCCGAACGCAGCAAGGACGGTGCCGCAACGATTGGGGCGACTGGTTCGGTTGCTCGAACGGAACGCTGATCATGCACTATCCGACGAAAGACCGGTATGCGCGACGCAGTCCGTACGCGGCGCCGGCGCCACCGACGGTAGGTGCTGCAAACGCGGAAGCCCTCAGGTTGTATCCGCCGAAGGAACTCGTTCGCTTTGAACTTTCGGGAGCGCCGGGCAAGGCGACATCGGCCTGTGGGCTCGGTATCTACCGTGATTCGCGTCTTGGCCCTGAATTTGCCGGCAACGCGTTTACGTGCGAACCGGTTCATCAACTTGTCCATCGCATTGTACTGGAGCCGAGTGGCTTGAAATTCTCCGGACGACGCGCGGTCAATGAGGCACAGACCGAATTTCTGAGTTCCACGGACAGATGGTTTCGCCCCGTGCAGATGCGGACCGGACCCGACGGTGCGATCTGGATCGTCGACATGTACCGTTACGTGATCGAGCACTCGCGGTGGATTCCCCAGACTACGCTGGCACAACTGGATGTCTACGCGGGGCGGGGAAGAGGCCGCATCTACCGGATCCTGCCACGTGACGTCAACACCGATGGCAGCCTCCCGGCGGCACCCGGCTTGCCGACGCTGGAAGAACTATCGGATGAAGAAGTCGTCCAACAGCTAAACCAACCGAATGGCACGATTCGTGACCTGGCCCAGCAACTGCTCATTTGGCGAGATGCCAAGTCCGTGGCGGGTGACCTTATGAAGCTGGCGAATTCATCTGAATTTCCACAGTCTCGGATTCACGCGCTCGCCACGCTCGAGGCACTCGGCCAGTTGAACGCAGACGTCGTGCGCGGCGCGCTCCGATCAGACCATCCAGAGGTCGTTCGACACGCCGTCCGTTTGGCGGAACCGTTAATGAACAACACGCCTGAACTAATCGAGGCGGTCATCGGCCACATCGCGCATCCCAGTGCGCGTGTGCGGCGCCAAGTTGCATGGTCACTGGGCGCCTGCCAATCGCCCAAGGCGGCCAGAGCTTTGGCCGCCTTGTTGGATTCCGATCGAGCCGACATCTACATCCGCGCCGCTGTGCTCAGTTCGATCACTGCTGAAAACGGATCGGCAACGCTGGACGCCTTCCAGCAACTGCGTCGTAGTTCTCAGACAGGCTCACAAGAACAGCCGCGAGACTTGCGGGACCTGTTATCGGTTGCCATTGGGATGGGTGATGCGTCGTCGATCCCTGCGATCATAGAATCGGTCGCGCCAACGACGGATGATTCGGAAACAGAAAACGTCGCACTCGACGCTTCCATCACGTTGCTCGTCGCCGCCCTCGACACAGCGGATGCGAGAAGTCTGTCCAAGTTGACATTTAGTGCTGATTTCTGCAATTGGGTGCAGGCCTCACACGCGACGGCAGCCAAGATTGTGGCGAGCTCGGATGCAGCTGCCTCACAAATCCAGCTGGCACTCGCAATTCTCGGCAGACGGCGCGGGTCAGTTACGGAACAGTTGCTTGGCGGCGCTACGGAAAATGCGCCCGTCAAAATAACGGAGGACGAGGTGGCGGTTGGTGTGGTGTCGCTTATCTCGGCTCGCTATTCCACTGAAATTCAACAGGCAGCGGTGATGGCCCTTTCCCGAACCGGTCGATCCCAGGTCGCGGATTTGCTAGTCACCAGATTCCCTTCTGCCAGCGCCGGCACGCGCCAAGCGATGCTCGACGCGCTGCTCAGCCGCGACGACTGGACGCGCAGGTTGCTCGATCACATCGCGTCCGGGCGCGTGCGGCAGACGACCTTCGA
>NYXM01000009.1 GCA_002685655.1 Planctomycetaceae bacterium | reverse complement strand
ACAACCGCAAAGGTCTCCCGTCGCGGGGTCTTGGCTTTGATGTCGGGGCTGGAGCCGGCAGCCGGGGCTGTTCGGAAGCAACATTCGGGCACACGGGGGTCACGGGAACTCTGGCTTGGGCCGATTCGGCGTCGGATACCATCTGCATCGTGCTCACGACGTTGCCTGGGGGCGAGGCCAATCCACACCCCCGCAAGCTTGCCTCCGACCACGTCGCAAAGGCGGTCAACTGAAGCCGGTGCAGGCGGGACCGTCCGTCCAATCCCCGCCGGCATCAGACACATCATACCCACTGATCCGCAACGGCTCACTGATCTCGAAGACACCTGCCGGCAACTGCACCATTCCACCCGTCGCCGGCAGAGCGTCAAACGCGGCCTGCAACGATGCGTAGCGACCGGCGTCGATGACGCTCACAGCACCGGGCAGCGTGGCTGTCTGATCGTTGTGTGCTGACGTATCGGGTAATGGAAACGTAGAGATCAACAGCAATATCAGTGCACTAACCAACAGAGCGAACGATGTGAGTTTCATGAGAGCCTCCTACGACAAAAAGGAATTCGTTACCAAGCGGTTTCAATGAATCTTTCGGTCCACGAGATTGGATCGTCGGACCTGTCGTGACCTTGCTCAATCCCGCAGGAGACACAAACGAGCGCACGAGCAAGCAGCGATTTCATGGTGGTCCTTTCGGTACGGTGCTAAGACTTCGTCCCCCTGCAAGAGAGACCAATGGGACTGGTCTGATTCAGGATGGCCGCTGGACGCCGCGACGTTCATACCGGGTCCGGCAACTCGTACGGCTTCCGCCGGGGACGATCCACGTAGCTGTTGGCCTCATCGTCGCCAGGGAAGATCTCCCTTTCCGGGTCCCAACGGAGCTTGCGGCCGACCCAACGGGCGATGTTGCCCAGGTGGCAAATGGTCGCCGAGCGGTGACCAATCTCGACGTCAGCAATCGGCTTCTCGCGCGACTTGATGCAGTCAAACCAGTTCTGGGTGTGGTTATTGATCGGCGGGAGACGAAATTCAAGGTTCTCCGGCGGCGTCTCGGCCAGCTCAACGGGATTGCTGGAGACCTCGCCGCCGCTGAACCGGATCTTCCCCTGGTCTCCTCTGAATTCTCCGCCCGCTCCGGGGCCGTTGCCTTCCAGCCTCACGATCACTCCGTTAGCGTAGCGGAACCGGACCCGATGCCCGCGACTGCAAAGGGCATTTCCGCGCGGGCGACTTTCGGGTTTGGAGTAGACGACCGGATCGAGCTTGCCGCCCTCCACCCAGACTTCGACCGGACCGGTGTGGTCCATGCCCAGGGCCCACTGGATCTGATCAAATCCGTGAGCCCCAATGCCGGTCATCTCGCCGCCGGAATAAGGCCGAAATGATATCCAGCCTGGATTCGAACGCTGTGTGAAAATGTCGTTATGGAACGGTACCGGGTCGGTCATCCCGCACCAGGCGTCCCAATCGAGGCCTGTGGGCACGGTCTGTCCGGGCAGATCGCACTCCCAGGGGCTAGGGTAGTTCAAGATGATGACCGTATGGATCTTGCCGGCCAGCTTGTTACGCACGAGTTCGCAGCCCCTGCGATTACCCGACATGCTTCGATGCATGCTGCCGGTTTGCAAGACACGCTCATACTTGCGCACCGCGTCGACCAGGATGCGGCCTTCGCGGATCGTCAGCGAGAGCGGCTTCTCCAGGTAGACGTCTTTACCGGCCTGGCAGGCGTGGATACTCGGCAGCACATGCCAATGGTCGGGCGTGGCCACGAACACGGCGTCAATGTCCTTTGACTCCAGCATCTTGCGATAGTCCTGGTACGCCCGGCATTTTCTTTTCGCGGCCACGGCCTCGGCGCGGGTCCTGTCGACATCGGCTGCGGCCACGATCCGCCCTTCCGGCGGCAGACCCATGAGTTGATTGGCGCGGCGCCCGGCCCCGATGTAAGCCACGCCGATACGGTCGTTGGCACCAGGTCTGCCCGGCGCGCCCAGTACGCCGGACGGAATGATGGTGGGAGCCGCCATGCCCACGGCGGCCAGTGAGGCAGATTGCTTGACGAAACGCCGTCGCGAGATTCTCTTCGCAATGTCCATCGTTGTATCTCCTGAAACGTGTGGACGGGGAATATCTTTCGCATGCTTGTCACGGCAAGCTTGCATGCCTTTCATTTTGTCTCTTTTGTGAACCGGTGCGTTTCGGTCTCTGAGTTCTGCGCACTGGTCTTCCCTATCTGCGATCGAGGTCGTTGTCGCGGACCTCTCGTAGTTTCTCGGCCAGCTTCTCCTTGAAGCGGCTCACAATCGGCTCACATTCGGGCTTTGCCGCAAGGTTCGTGTACTGCTTGGGATCCTGCTCCATATCATACAACTCGATTCCACCCGAAGCACCTTCCTTGTAAGTGAACCAAGTCGTCGCCGTCTGCTTCGACGACGACGAACGTGTTACGGCCGACCACCGGCCTGGCCTGACCGTGGCAGGTGAAACACTTGCGATGCTCGCGGTGTCCCGCCGCACCTCTCTCGATCAGTGCCAGAGATTTCATGACCGCAGCTTTGATTGCTTCTGTTGGTGGATCGGGGGCTTACCGGTCTTGAAGAACTTGACGATCTGATCCAGCAGCGGGGCGTAGCCGGACGACTTACCGGTGGCCATGCCATTCTTGCCATAGATGATCGTCTTGAAGTCGGTCTTGCCTCCGAGAAGGTCTCGAAACGTACCGATTCGACCACCTTTCCAGATGCCGACGACCATATCGACGCGATCCGCCTTGATACGCCTGACGGTTTCGCAGCCCGTGCCCATGACCGTGAACAGCGGCTCGATGCTGTCCACGATCTCCAGGCCGAACTGCTCGCGCAACTGCTTGGTGAATTTGTCCACGCGGTTTGCCGAGGCCGGAAAGTCAAGCGACCCACCGGGAAATCCGGCTACGACGCGACAACCGGTCTTGTTCTTGCGATCATTGAGGTATCTGGTGAAGGCAATCACGTGGGACGTGTCCAGTCCGATCATGCCCAGGCGGATGACTTTCTCTTGCTCGTCGGCACGGCCAACGCCTGGCAACGACCCGACTGCGATGGCCAGAGAAAGCAGTAACAAGATTCGTTTTATCAAGGTATCTCCCAGTTGTTCGTAGTCACACCGGCGGTTTCATTCCTGAATAGATGTTGGCGCATTCTTCAAGAAACGCTCGAAAAACAGGTAAATCTGTTCGTTCGATTCGGGTGTCGGCGAATGACGTTTGCGATTGGTCATCGCCACCCGATTGGTGTAACCCAGCAGCTTGTTCACGGCAATGACGTGATTGAGCGGTTTCCAGCGGTCGGGTCGGTCCTCTGATCCGCCGGAAACCAGGAAGGGACGAGGGGCCATCAGCGCATGCAGTTCGTGTAAGTCGTGACTCTGTTCGACGAGCGTCTTGTACGCACCGGTTCGCGGATTGTCTTTGTCGGGGATACCTGCCTGACGTTGCTTCTTGCCCGCTTCGTATCCCAGATACCACGGCTCCCAGTAGTTCACGTTCGCGCGGCGTTCGTCAAAGACGATTCCTCCGTCCGACCAGGCGGCGCAAGCAAACTTGTCGTACAGGCACGACGCGAACATCGCCTTCTTGCCGCCATAAGAGTGGCCCACGATGCCAATTCGCTGCGGGTCAACGTCCGCCAGATTCGACAGCGCGGTGTGGCAGTTTGCGGCTCCATACGCCTCGAAGGAAAGCCGCTGAATGCTGGCTTCATCTTTGCGGCCGCGGCGGGGCTGAAAACCTCCGATCGAGAGCGTCACAAAGCCTCGCTTGGTCAATTGAAAGCCGAAGTCGCGCAGTTCCTTGCCGAGCCCGGCTCCTGTTTCCGCATCGTAGTAAGGCACGACCGCTGCGGGAAACGGACCGTCGCCGTTGGGAACCAGCAGGATTGCTGGGAACATGAAACCGGTGGCGATCTCGACGCGCACGCGATGCTGTGTGAAGTTCTCGCGGTGCTCTTTTTCCACGTACTCGATCTTCGGTTTCTCAAGCAGCGGCGGCCAGGGCCCCGTGATGTCGTGCCAGCGAGCGAGGATTTCGCGGCGGCGCGCTTGCCAGTCCTCGGCAGTCTTGGCCTGGCGCCCGTCGTAGAACTTCAGCGGTGAACGATAATCGCCGAAATCGTCAGCGAATTCGAGCGGCGGAGTGAAGAACGGGGCGATCTTGCCAGGGATCTGCTCATTACCAGTGTCCTGAGGCCGATCGCTATTCTCCCCAAACGCGGTTCCGCAAACGACCACTAGACCGAACAGCACTGCACAGGAAGGGTGATTTTTCATAGTCGTCTTCTTTTCGTGGCGACAAGCTTCAAAATTCTCGCAAGCAGGGATGGTTCGGCTGCGTTGTAGCTTACTCATCTCCGGTCGGCTTATTGCCTTTCGGGAGCGGTACTTGGATAGGTCCGTTGCGTCGCACCGGCACAGGTCGTTCGGTCTTCACGCGAGGCGGTTTTCCTGGTTCGTATTCGATTTCAACGCGACCGGCCACGGCCGAGTACATCGCCATGCGCAACGGTTTATCCGGGGGCCATGCCGGCAGCACCAGGATGCCATCGCCCCGGTCCTGGCAGATCATCTCGTACAGATGGCAGACCGACGTACCCATCCCTTGCATGCTGGGATACAGCGGCAGAGACGGTTCCTCCCGCCATGTCGGCGCGGCCTCGTAGGAAAACCCGCCGGGACTGCGCAGCGTGGCCGGGAAGTGGATTGCGTCGTAGTCCTTCAGCACCTCTTCCGTAAGGCCTAGCCGTGCTGCCCAAATACAATCCAGGGCCCATCCGTTTCGGCCGTTCTTCCACANACGGCCTTGGTAAGAACGTAGAGCAATGTCNTATTTGGACATGCCGACGCCCAATGCACCGTAGGGCCAGATGCCGTACAGCTCGGGATTCTCNGCGTTGATCGGCTCGTGACGATCGAACACCTCGGCGGGNAGGAAGACCTCTTCGTCGGACCGCCATTTTCCGCGCGGCACGTCCGGNAGACTTTTCAAAAGCTCGGTAGCCGACGTCACGAGCTTTTCAAGATCATGCTTCTTGGCCAGCACGATGACGCGGGGCAGGAAGGATTTGAATAAGAAGATCCAACTGCTCGGATTGCGGACGTTGTACCAGGTCTCGCCCGAAGTGGCCGGATCGAAGACGATCCTGCCGTCCGCTTTCTTGTAGTGGTTGTTGAAGAAGAGGCACATCTCGTGCATGTAGGGGAGCACAAGGTCCGTCACCATGACTCGATCCCCTTTCGCTTCGGCGATGTCCAATGCAAGTTGCATCAACGCCACACTATGCTCAAAAGAATACCTGAGGTACGGACTATCCAGAATCGGGTAGAACTCCCGGTCCTTGAACCGCGACCGGTAGCTTGGCTTACGATCGCCTATCAGGTAGTAGTGAGCACTTCCCCACATATTGTGTTCGTACGGAATGACCAATCCGGGATGCCCGTAGAGATCCTTGCAGAAGCGTTTGTAGAACGGTCGTGTTCTTTGGTAGTAGTCCAGCAGTGGAGAAAGCTGGTCCCAATCTCCGTTCTTGAACATTGGGTAGTAGGCCTCGACGGTTTGCACGGAGTTGATGTGCATTTGCAGCCAGCCCTCTCGGCGGAGGGTGCTACGAAGCAGAGCGATCTGAAACCGAACCGGGAACTCGCGTTCTTTGCCAGAAGCGACCGCCGAGAAGTAGCGGTACATGTCGTAGGCGGTCATGTGCTTGATCATCGATCCGTCGCTGGCGAACCAGACGCGATCCCAAAACGATTTCCACCATTGTTCGTGTGTGTCGATGAAGGGAGAATTCTCAGTCTTTTCCGCCAATCGTCCAGCAAGCGTCTTGTGGAATCGATCTTCCCCGATCTCCGAATCAGCCGCGATATGCATGACGGTCTGTTTCGCGCCAGGCAATGCGAGTCGTCCGTCTTTCCATTTTGTCTTCGTGTCTGTTTGAACCGTGAAACCGAAACAGCGACCAGCCAACGGATCGACGAAATCGGAATCGTCCTTCATCCCGCTGGCCATGTTCAGCCCGTGCCATTCCGTTTTGTTGCCGTTGTTGTGCCAGAGACAGATCGCGCCGGGCGTCGAATGATTCTGCTCGACGCCGTCCCGAGGCGTAACACCGTCCCCAGGCGTGAGTGCGGCGAGCGTGATCCTGCCCGCCGTCGCGCGTCCGTCGCGGATGTCGATTCGAATCACATCGCGGTCCATGTGCGCGCGAATCTCGATGGAAACCAGCCCCTCCTCCGTGTTGGCCGATACGGTGATTACCGAGCGGCGCAAGTCATGGGTCATGCGAAAGCCGTCGCGCTGGGCGGCCGCCGACCAGGGATCGCCTTCCAGTTCGATTCGCAATCGGCCGACCACCTGGAGCCAGCCTCGCTCATCGATAGCTGCGTCGTGGTTAATCTGGAGCAGCAAGTGATCGTGCGTCATCACCGCCACGCCCGTGCGACCCGTGCCAGTCGCCATATACTCCCACGGGCCTCGTGGCCGAGCGGCGAAGACGATGCCTTTGTCTCGCGAATACTCGCTCTTGAAACTGCCCGCTCCCAAAGTCAGATCGTCCGCATTCGCTTGCAAGCCAAGTAGTGTCGTCAAGATAAGCCAGACTATGACGGCACCGGGCCAGATGTGTCCACGCATCCGGGCATTTACCTGCTTGTCGATCAGGATCAACACCGCATCGATCCCGCCAGCATCAACGATCACTCGTGCCCGCTCCAATCGCTGGCGAGCCGTGTCATGCACTGTGGTTTCTTCGATTGACTCACTCATCCGACTTGCTCTCCGATTGATTCGACAAAACCCAACTTTCCATTGACCGCATTGGCTGTGGCTTTCACTTGTTCGCCCACTTCGCCATCCTGCGGAGCCGATGGCGAGCAACAGCTGAATCCCGCGGTCGAGACTCTGAACAGGTGTCGTGGTTTTTCGTGGCATGGTTCTTCCGTGTGATTACTTTGTGGACGGCAGTTTCGCTCGGTGGCGACCGAGGACTCCGCCAACGGTTTTTCGGTTTGGCAACGTGAACTGGTAAGGCGCCGGGCTGGTTGTCTGTGTGACCGAAACCCTCCGACGCTCTGGCATGGGTATGTCTTTTGGAACGACGCGATAGAGTCCTTCCGGCTGCGTGTCGAAGCGAAGGATGTCGCCGGACTGTTCTTGCGCCGGTCCACCAATTTCGGTAATTAGGCACGACGCGGCCCACGGATTGCGCAGCCGGCAGGTCTCTCCTCGTCGCGATTTGATCTCGACGAATTCGATCTCGCCATTTCGTGCGGCGGCCGTCACGAGGAATCCGCCACGCGCCAACAACTGAAACGATGCATCCCACTTCTTCGGCCAAGCCGGAAAGACGCTGATGATTTCAGGTTCGCCAGGGTGCGCGGAAACACTCTGCAGCAATGCGTCCTGCAAGGTCGTGCTGATGAGGCCCAGGTGTTCGATGGATTGTGCGTTCTTCCCTTCGAACAGACTCATTCCATTGGGCAGCGGAGAGAACGCTGAGTAGTAGCTCGCCAGGACGGCGGGCAGTTCGCCACCTCGTCCGGCGCGGGCCACGGCGATGGGTGTGCGAATCGCCGTGCCGAGCTTGCTGCCGTTCAGGACTGATGCGTGTCGCGGGGCGAGGTCGAGCGTCTTTTGTACGATCTTGCCCAATGTTGGCTTGCGAGTCTCCAGCGTCCAATCCTCAAACGGGAAGACCGGGTTGAGCCACACGTCTTCTGGATTGTGCTGGCCGTTGACATCGCCGAGACGCCCCGCGGCCCACACCTCGTCGGCAAGGACGCCACCGGTGAGGGCCTTCGATTGCGGATCACTTCCCATCGGATAAGCCGCCAGGTTTTCGAGCAACTCCTTCCACGCGACGCGGAGTTCGGCCTCGACCTCAAGGATTTCGGCAGAGCGGATCGCCAGTGGGACGGTTCCCCGGATCGCCGCCAAATCCATGATGCCATCCTTGACACCCCAGAAATCCTCGTGTGCGTTGGTTCCGGAAAGGTGGTAACGACCGTCTTCGCCCTTCTGAACCAGGTGGCGATAGAACTCGACTGTGCCTCGCAAGAGCGGATAGGCGTGGGACCGGAGCCACTCCTTATCGCCGGTGTAGCGATAACGCCACCACGCCTGCACGGCCAATTCGCTTCCGGATGACGCAACATGGCTGATCCACGCATACCGCCCTTCACGCGGGTTGGTGACGACGCGCAAGTGGCTATCGAACTGGCACACGCCACGGGCGCGATCCGAAAGTTCTGTGTGTGGTTTGCGACCGAGCAGCACGTCCTGGAACTCCAGCGCGCTGTCCTCGGCCAGAACAGCTGGACCATCGAAAGCCGTCGTCTCCGGGAAGTAGGCCCCTTGAGAACTCCACCGCTGCCGGGCTGCTTTCTCGCACTTCGGCAACTGCCGAACATACATGTCGAAATACGGCTTCGTTAGATCAATCGCATCGGCGGCCAGTAGCGGGAAGTAGAGCATCTCGGTCGTCCAGACCCAGAACTGCGAACCCCATTGCCGGTCGTCTCCTTCT
>NYXM01000008.1 GCA_002685655.1 Planctomycetaceae bacterium | reverse complement strand
CAAGTCACGGGCTCGCTAAATCAATTCCCGCATCGGCAGATGGTCGTCGTCGACCAGATATCGCGGGCGGCCTGTAAGATCGTGGACTGTCGTAGGTTTGGATTGATCCCCATTTTGTGATACAGCGTCGGCCAGTTCCGGGAGTGGCTCCCTCAAGGCCCAACCAGTCCAGCAACCCAGCACAGATACGCCGGTGGAGCTGCCATCAGGACCGAATCGAGTATGTCCAACACGCCGCCCAACCCTGGCAGCCAACGGCTGGAATCTTTGCGTTCCATGTCTCGTTTGAGCAGCGATTCACTGAGGTCGCCGATGATGCCGGCAAGTGCAATCACGACTCCATAGACAAGGCAACCCCACCAGGCTGGAACACGAGCGTCGGCACTGACGATCAATGGGACCAGGCCGTAAAAGAATACGGCAGCCGCAACGGCGGCAAAGACAACGCCTCCGACGGCGCCTTCAATCGTCTTGTTCGGGCTCAACAGCGGCGCCAATTTGTTCCGACCAAACATTCGGCCGCAGGTGTAGGCACCCACGTCGGACCACTTCGCAACAAACACCAGCGACACCAGCGCGGCCATCCCCCACGCGTTGTCGTGGAACATCCTCAACTTGACAACGAAACTCATCAGCAAACCAATGTACATGATCGCGAATGTGGCCAACGCGACGTTCACGATCACGCCACCGGGTTGGCGGTAGCGACGCATCTCGGCGACAAACACAATTGCCAAGGCCGCCGTGGCGGCGGACATCGGCAACCCCATGCCCGCCAGCGGACAATCGATGGGATATACCGCACCCACCAGTTGCCAAGCCATCGGCGCGAAGGCCCCGACGAGGATCAAGGTGACGCCGGTGTAAACGCTCCAACTGGCAACGTCGTGTTTCTTGTTTCGCAGCAAGTCCAGGATCTCGGCCGAAGCGACCCATGAGATCATCAGACTGACCGGTGCGAGCCACACGCCCGGCACGCCGCCATTGAAGAGGAAATCTGCGACCAGCAAACCAAGCAGTGGTATGAGGATCAACATCGCAAACAGCAGCCGCATACGCAGCACATCGATCCCCTTTACCTGGCCAGTCCGCCAAAGCGTCGATCGCGGGCCGCGTAGTCGCGGATCGCATCATGCAAATCACTCACTCGGAATTCGGGCCAACACTTGTCGGTCACCCAGATTTCCGCATAACTGATTTGCCACAATAGAAAATTGCTGATTCGCATTTCACCTGCAGTGCGAACGAGCAGGTCGGGATCCGGCATGCCGGCAGTGTCCAAGTAGTCGGCCAGCAAATCTTCGGAAATGTCTTCTGGCTGCAGCGATTGTTGCTGGACTTCGAAAGCGATGCGTTTGATCGCATCGATCATCTCGGCACGACCGCCGTAGTTGATTGCCAGGCACAGCAGCGTGCCTTGGTTGGCAGCACTCAACTCGATCGTCTTATCCATCTCGTGAAGAACACGATCTGGAATTCCGTCGCGCCGCCCGATGATGCGCACTCGTATTTCCTGATCCATGATCGTAGTGCGTTCTTCGATCATGTACTGTTCCAACAAGTGCATGAGGAAGTCGAGCTCGGTTTGCGGCCGCTTCCAGTTTTCGCTGGACAGGCAGTACAACGTGAGTTGCTCGATGTCCAGACGCGAGCATTCTTCGACGGTCCGTCGCACGCTGGCGACACCTTGCCGATGTCCCTCGATCCGTGGTAGGTCTTGCCGTTGCGCCCAGCGACCGTTGCCGTCCATGATCACGGCGATATGCCGTGGACGACGTTCTACGTCGATACTTAGTTCGGCGGCGGCAGTCGCAGCGGATCGATCAGACATGGCCACACGAAAGGGAACTGGATGTGTCAATGAAATTCAGCTACTCATTCACAAAAATCGTCTGTTCGCGATCTGGCCCGACCGAGACGATATCGACCGGCCTGCCGACTAGTTCGGTGACGCGGTCCAAGTAACGCTTGGCGCCGTCCGGCAGCCCCGCATAGGTGCGGACTCCCGTGACATCGGTGTTCCAGCCTGGCCACGTTTCGTAAACAGGTTTCACGCGACGTAAGTCATCCACGTGGCTGGGGAAATGGTCGATTTGTTCGCCATCCAGATCGTAAGAGGTGCAGATTTTGATTTCGGGCAGCTGGCTCAACACGTCCATCATCATCAACGCGATGTCGTCCACACCGCTCAACCGTGCCGCGTATCGCACCGCGACCGCGTCGAGCCAACCGCAACGCCGCGGTCTTCCGGTGGTCGTACCGTATTCATTACCCAAATCACGAATCCGTTGACCGTGTTCGTTGTCTTGTTCGGTCGGAAAGGGACCGCCACCCACGCGAGTCGTGTAGGACTTTGCTACGCCGATCACACGGTCGATACAACGTGGTGGTACTCCAGATCCTGCTGCCACGCCAACGCCCGAACTGTTGCTGCTGGTCACGAAGGGAAATGTGCCGTGGTCGATGTCCAACAACGCACCCTGAGCGCCCTCGAACAGCAACCGTTTGTCAGCTTCGATCGCATCGAGCAAGTAAGGCGTGGTGTCAGTGACGTACTGCTTCAGCCGTTTGGCATATCCTTCGTATTCATCACAGATCGCGTCCGTGTCCAGCGCGTCAGACAAGTCGGTATTCTCAGCCAGGCCAGAAAGAAGTCGACGTTTGGTTTCGACAATCCTGGCGACTTTCTGGCGAAAGTCATCGCGAAACAGATCTCCGAGCCGAATCGCGAAGGACCGCCCGACCTTGTCTCGATAGCAGGGGCCAATGCCGCGGAGCGTCGTACCGATGCTCTCACCGCTGACGGGCTCGCCATCCATCAGACGATCCTCGGCGATATGCCAAGGACAGACGATATGAGCGCGGTCGCTGAGCAGTAGGTTTTCGGCGACTTTGATGTTCCGCGCCGTCAGCGCGTCAATCTCCTTCAAAATCGTCGCAGGGTTGATGACCACCCCGGGTGTGACCACATTGATCGCCTTGGGATTGAGAATCCCGCTGGGGATATGGTGTAATTTGTAGACATCGTCGCCAACCACGACCGTATGGCCCGCGTTCGCGCCACCCAAAAAACGGACAACGATTTCGAAATGAGTGGTCAGCAGGTCGACGAGCTTGCCTTTGGCTTCGTCTCCCCATTGCAGTCCAATTACACAAGTTCCCGCCACGTCTCGCTTCCTCCGCCCATGATTGGGTCAAGCCAAACGTATCAGTTTATGGGCCGCCGGGCGGTTCGGTCAATAAGCGCGTCTCGATGGCAACTGCCGCGATTTCTTGGCGTGGCCATCACTTGACCATTCATCTACACTTCGTTGCCATGCAAGAACATCAGCTGCCATGTGGACCCGAGCGGCAAGGCGACGCATATAAGTTATGAATGATCGCCCCAACAGCTGGCGGGCCGACGGTATTACGATTCTCTGTGGACTCAGTATGGGGTGCGCCGATGTCGTCCCTGGAGTCTCTGGTGGCACGCTGGCTTTGATCCTGGGGATTTACGAGCGACTGGTCACGGCAATCAGCCGATTTGATCGCACGTTTGTACGATACGTGAAGCGGTGCCAGTGGCAGGCGGCGGCGAGGCATATCGACTTGCGGTTTCTGGTTTTCCTGGCGGTTGGGCTTGGCTGTGGCGTCGTCGTGATGAGCCTGTTGATTAACCGGCTGTTGGCGGATTCATTCACGCGATCCATTACATTCGCAGCTTTTTCCGGGATGATTTTGGCTTCATCTCTGTTGGTGGCACTGACGATCCGAGCGGCGGCCGGCCAGAAGCCATCTTGCCTGGTAGCGGGATTGGCTGGCGTGGCGATCGCTTGGTGGGCTTCATCGTTGACGCCCACCGCCGATTCGGCACCGCCGAACTTGGCGTGGTTGTTTGTCTGCGGCAGCATTGCGATCTGTGCAATGATCTTGCCGGGTGTTAGCGGCGCGCTGATGCTGCTCGTGCTCGGCGTCTACGCGCATCTCACGGAAATTCCCCACAACCTGCTGCACGGCAAAGAATGCCTGAGCAGCGTCTTGATGCTGCTCGTCTTTGGCAGCGGATGCGCCGTCGGATTACTTTCCTTCAGCAAGGTGCTGAAGTGGTTGCTGGCACGGCATCATGCATTGACGATGTCGATCCTGTGCGGGTTCATGATTGGGGCGCTGCGGAAACTGTGGCCGTTTCAATTGGACCTGACGGAAGATGTCGAGAAATTCAAGTACAAACGGTTTCAGTTGGTGTGGCCAGAAGCGTTTGACGGAGAGTTCATCGCGGTCGTGTTGGCGGCCCTCTTGGCGATCGTCGTGGTCCTGGCGATCGATTGGTCGGTGCGTGCTTCTGTCCGCCGCTTGCAAATGACGAATGACGAAATATCCAATGACGAATGAATGAATCATCCGGTCTAGCGAAAATCGCGTGACCGGTGTCCGATCGATGCCAGTCGGTCGGACATATCTTCCAACCGCACGACCACGACATGGATGACTTCATTCTTTCGTTCCAGTTTGCCGTGAGCGATCATCGCACTGGCTCGTCGGGCAATCTGGTCGAAGCGATCCCAAATCTTCTGTCTTACCACGAGGTTTGCTGTCCCGGTTTCGTCTTCGAGCGTGACGAAGGTGATTCCTTTGGCGGTACTAGGCCGTTGTCGCATCAGCACCAGCCCAGCCACGCTGATGCAGCGATTGGCCGGTGCAACCACCAACTGGTCGGCGGTCACAACTCCTAGAGAGCTGAGTTTCTCACGACAAAACGCCAGAGGATGCTGACGCAAGCTCAATCCAGCAGCGCGATAATCGGCGAAGACCTCCTCTTGTTCGGTGAGTCGCGGTAGCCGGGGGGTGGGTGAATCTTCAGAAGTGAGACTCGCCAGTAGGGGCTGATCTTGCGGCTTTTGCGTCTGATCGAGTGCTTGCCACAAGGCACTACGACGATCCAAGTCGAGCGACGCAAAGGCGTCGGCGGCTGCCAGACGCTGCATGGTTGTCTGGCCCAATCCGCTACGTGTGGTCAGTTCGGCCATCGACCGAAAGCGACCAACTTGTCTGGCGCGGACAAGCGTCTGGGCTGCGGTGTGCCGAAGGCCCTGTACCAATCGCATCCCCAGGCGCAGGTCCAACCGTGGCGAGACAGAATTGTCCGTGGGGGTTGGTTCCAGCGTACAGTCCCAATCGCTGTGATTCACATCAATTGGCAGAATTTCAACGCCGTGATTTTGCACGTCGCGAATCAGCTGTGCTGGTGCGTAGAACCCCATTGGTTGGCTGTTGAGCAGTGCCACGGTAAAGGCGGCCGGATGGTGATGTTTAAGCCAGGCCGACACGTAGCTTAGGATGGCAAAACTGGCAGCGTGCGACTCGGGAAAACCGTATTCGCCGAACCCGCGTATCTGTTCGAACAGCCGGTCGGCGAAATCTTGCGAGTGGCCTCGTGCCAACATGCCTTCGATTAACTTCTTGCGAAAGTTATCGATCAAGCCAGGCCGTCGCCAGGCACCCATCGCGCGCCGCAACTGATCTGCTTCTCCTGGCGTAAACCCCGCTGCGACGACCGCCAACTGCATGGCCTGCTCTTGAAAAAGAGGGACTCCCAACGTGCGTTCCAAGACTTTACGGATATCGTCGTTGGGGTAGGTGGCCTCCTCTTCACCACACCGACGCCGCAAGTAGGGATGCACCATGTTGCCCTGGATTGGACCGGGCCGCACGATTGCCACTTCGATCACCAAATCGTAGAACCGTCGCGGACGCAATCGTGGCAGCATACTCATTTGTGCGCGGCTTTCGATTTGAAACACGCCAATCGTGTCTGCCTGGCCCATCATGTCGTAGACGGCGGGATCATCGTGCGGAATGCTGGCGATTGTGATTTGTTGGCCGGTGTGCTGTTGCAGCAGGTCGAAGCACTTGTGAATTGCCGTTAACATGCCCAGACAGAGGCAATCAACTTTCAAGATCCCCAGCGTCTCCAGATCGTCCTTGTCCCATTGAATGACGGTCCGATCGGGCATGGCGGCATTTTCGATCGGCACCATTTCGCACAGCGGTCCTTGCGTGATCACCATGCCGCCGACGTGCTGGGACAGGTGGCGTGGAAAGCCGAGCAACTGATCGACCAAGGCGCTGAGTTGACGTCCGAGCCGAGATCCTGGGTCGATGCCGCTTTGCAAACATCGTTCAGCGGACACCGCCTGATTGCTTCGCCAATCCGTGTTCTTGGCCAGGGCATCGACACGGTCGAGCGACAGTCCCAGTGCTTTGCCGACATCGCGGACCGCGGACCGTGGCCGATAGGTGATCACCGTCGCTGCGATCCCGGCCCGGTGGCGACCGTACTTTTGATAAATGTACTGCAAGACTTCTTCGCGCCGTTGGTGTTCGAAATCGACATCGATGTCCGGCGCCTCGTCACGTTCGCGGCTGACAAACCGTTCGAACAGTAGATTCGACTCCATCGGATCGACAGCAGTTACGCCCAGGCAATAGCAGACAGTTGAATTGGCCGCTGACCCACGGCCCTGACAGAGGATGTCGCGCGAACGGGCGAAACAGACCAGATCATAAACCGTCAGAAAGAAGGCTTCGTACCGCAGGTCGTGGATCAGCTGCAGTTCGTGATCAAGCTGTGCGACGACCTTGTCCGGAATCTGCCCATACCGTTGCCGGGCACCTTGCCAGGCGAGACGGCGTAGATATTCCAGCGGCGTTTCGCCCGGCGGAGATAGCTCGCGGGGGTATTCGTAACGCAGTTCGTCCAGAGAAAACGTGCAGCGGTCGGCCACTTCCAAGGTGCGGCGGATGGCTTGGGGGATGCGCGCGAAGACCGCTTGAACTTCGGCCAATGTTCGCAAGTGACGCTCGGCGTTGGGCAGCAGACGCTGGCCGAGCTCAGCCACGGTTGTGCCATGTCGAATGGCGGTCAACACATGCTGCAACGGCATTCGCGCAGGAATGTGATAATGCACATCGCCGGCAGCCACCAGCGGCACGTCTGTGGTGTTGGAAAGTTGAAGCAGGTCATCCAAACGCCGTCGGTCGGCCGTGCCGTAATGTAATTCGCCCAATAGATAACAGCAGTCACCAAAGATATCACGGTAAGTGTGCACGGCCGAAGCCCGTTCGGCGGGCTGCCGGTACGGATCGTTTTGATGCGCGGGAACGACCATGGCTAATAAGCCCTGGTGGTGTTCAGCGATATCGGCAACGTTCAGTTCGCAAGCCCCTTTGGTGGTTCGCCGTCGACCGAGGGTCAGCAAGCGAGACAGTCGACCGTAGGCGGCGCGGTCCGTGGCCAGCAGCACGACGGGCGGTCCGTCAGTTGGTGTGATTTCGGCACCGTACAGCAGCTTCAATCCGCTCTCTTTTGCCGCCGCATAGGCGCGGACGATGCCGGCCAGACTGTTGCGGTCGGTGATGGCGAGCGCCGTGTATCCCAACTCGACTGCCCGCGTCACCAGTTCGTCCGAGTGAGATGCCCCTTCCAGGAACGTGAAATTTGTACGGCAGTGTAGTTCCGCATAAGGCAGGACGCCGTGCCTGGTTCTGGCTTGCTGGGGCCGAGCTTGTTGGGGGCGTCGTTTCGGCAGATCAGGGGCTTCAGGCATGTTTCTGCTTCCTATTCAAACACACCATGCAACTGCCAGCGTCTTTCGTGCAGGCAGCGAAATAACCAGAAACGGCGGCCTTCCACTGTCTCTACGCGGTAGTAATCGCGGCGAATGCCACGCTGTCTCCACCAGCCGGTTTCAATCCGTTCCGGGCCCCAATGTCGCGTGACCTCATGCTTGTTGCCGAGATAACAAAAACTGATCGGTGGGCCGTCGGGTGCGACCGCCATGACTTCCAGCACGTGCGGTGGATCCAATAGTTGCAACGGTCGGTCCAGCAGTCCAAAGATTGGCGGTCGCGAGCCCGTTGTGCGTTTCCCCGTCTTGTGATTTTTTGTGCCGCCGCCAACCAGAGGCACGTAGCAGAATGCGCGTTCCGGCTGAGCATCTCGTTGCAGTACACACCGGACCACAGCCTCGCGACCCAGTTGGCTTGCCAGGCAATCAACGAGTGTGGCGATCTGGGGTGAATCAACGTTCCGCTGATGTTGGTCGAAGAGCTCTTGCTGGCGCGCGAGCAGACGCGCGTGGTGGTTGGCCTGAAGTGCGACGCTGGTGGCCGGACCAGGCAAAGGTAGCCTTTCAAGTTGCGTTTCTACCAGCTGCCACACATGTTCGGCATCCGCGCTCGCGCGGAACAGACCAACCTCCCATGTGACGGGGAGTGTGTCCTGGCAAACGATGCGGCCACGTAATCGCACGACACCCCGATCGTGATCGGCTAGCGTAAAGCAGAGCCGTTCCACCAACTGACGAACAACCCGCTCGACCGCTTTCCGTTGCGGCACGGGATATTCGAACAACCACTCGGCCACAAACTCCAACGGTGGTTGAATTGGTTGAATCAGTTCGGTTATTTTGCCAAACGTCTGGTCAAGTCGTTGTAACAATTGTGGACCGAAACGAGATTCCAGTTCGACGCGCGGCAATTCCAGCAATTCGCCAATCTGTTGCAGGCCCAGACGCTGCAGAATATCCACCGTTTCGTCCGGGAGGCGCAGCGCGGCCAGCGGTAAGCGTTGGATCGTCTCTTCCGGTGAGGCCATTTCTGGTGATGCGGTTTCTGGCGATGAGGCGTGGTTTGACTCGGCTTGAGAATGTGCCCCGTCGCCAAAATGTGCCAGCGCCCAAGCGGCGCCCAGCGTGTTGCTCAGCCCCAGACTCACACCTAATCGTTGTTGATGAAAGCTTCGTGTGATCTGTTCGGCGAATGCTGGTTCGCCTCCAAATAGCGATGTCACACCGGTCACGTTCAACAGCAGAGTGTCCGGCGCGGCAGCCTCTTCCAGGCCGACCAGCGGGCTAAAGCGATGGCACCACGTGGCCAGTTTGATCAACGCTGCACGATCTTCGGCTGGGGCGTGGGTTTCCAAATGCAACGTTGTTTTTTCGCCAGATGTTGGGCTTGTAGTTTTGTGATCCGCGCGTCGCAACAGCGCCGTCGCTTCGGCTACGGGGAGGTTCACTTGGACACCTTGCTGTCGTGCCAGGCGCGAACAGGCCAACACGCAGAGGCCACGGCGCGTGCGATGTTGCAGAATCACGGGACGTTGTTCAAGCTCGGGCTTGTCGTGAATCAACCGTTGAATCGGCCAATTGGGTAGCCAGATTGCCAGGATGCGCTGCATGAATGTCACCTGTCCGCTCGTCAATTTCCAAGTCGACCGTCCGCTGTGTCGAACCACCGCGGCAGCGCAGTAATGCAATTTTCAACCGCCAACTCAAGGCGCCGGGATCCGTGTGTGATGCGTTGTTCCGGTTGTCGCTTGCCGGAGCATGTGCGACAGGAGAGATCAACAATCGCACATCAGCCCAAGAAGATTCCCGCTGCGCGGCTGCGGGACGAACCAGCAGGCCCAAACAACCACTGGTCTCGACCGCCAATTGCAAACGACGAAAAACGCGGCTGTCCAATTGTTGTGGCCAAGCGACCACGGCTGCGACATGCGGACAACGCAACGCCTGATCGAGCGCCCATTGGCCCCGCTTGTCCCATTGGTCCTGCGTGCCCCGTTGGCCCTGTCGCTCCTGTTTGCACTGCACCCGGCGAACCACGATCGTACGCTGCAAATCCAATCCCCCAGCGACTGCGGCTGGTGGATGAAAATTGTGCTGTGGGTCGATTACTACCAACGCTCCACCCTCGCGACATGCTTCACGTGCGGCACGCAACGCCAGCATCCCAGTGCCACAGCCTGGCCCATCGCCCAACCACTCGACCAACGAACCTCGCAACAACCCTCGTCCCGGCAAAGCTGTATCCAGGGGGCCACAACCGGTAGAAATACGTCGGCGCGCGTGGACGCTCTCAGGCCGCTCCAGTCGGCGTAGCAGCGAATCGAGTTCACGGATTTTTGGGTGCGGGTGCATGATTTGCCTCGGGAATGTCATTATTTCATTATCGGGCAAATAGTGTACGTAAGTATACTAATAAAGCAAGAACGAATATGAAAGTTTCTCGAGGCGCAACGGGCTGAGAGACAGAAGATGCTTTCAGGTAAGGAGTTAGGCATCAATGAGTCCTGCCCCCTTTGATCGTCTTCCACCGGTTATGAAAAACCGGTTGTGGCGTGTCCTATCGCGCTTCTAAACTCGCACACACAATTTCCTTGTCATTGCGGATAAATATGTGTCGATTTGCGAAGGCGGGGTGAGACCAGCAGACGCCACCGCGTTTATTCAACTGGTTTCGTGTAGGCTCGATCAGTTTAGCGCGGCTGATCTCGTCAAAGCCTTGTGGCGATAGCTTGCAAATGATCAACTCGCCCCTTTCGTTGAACATCCAAGTGCGGTCGCCATTCTGGACGAAGTGTAGATTGCTCCAGCGCGCTTTGGGCGTTGCGGTCAAGTCTTCCCATACACGGTCGCCGCTGGCGGCTTTCAAACAGCGCAATTCACCGTAGCTATCCGTGCCGTAAATGTAGTCGTCCATGAACAATGGTGTGCTAATGATCGAATGCAGCGCGTCGGTCTGTTGTTCACTATCACCCATACGTCGCCAAAGTTGCTCGACGGCCGGTTTGTCCTGTCGCAATCGTAGCATCAGCGAGCCATCGTAAAATGATGTGACGAACAGGCGGTCACCGCTGACAACCGGTGTCGCGACCCCGATTGGCATGCGCGACGGTGCCATCGGATGTCGCCAAAAGACTTTACCTGTGGCCGGGTCCAGCCCGGCGACGCTGTCGCCGGTCCAGCAAACCATCACGGTCTGGCCCGCTTGTTCGATCAGAATGGGGGCGGAATACTGGGCACGGTCGCGCAGTGCCTTCCACTGCGGGTCGCCATATTTCTTGTCAAATGCCACGATCGATGCGTTGTTTGCTGCGCCGATATGGACGATCACCAGATCTTCGTAGATTAATGGTGCGGCGGCGATTCCCCAAATTGGCATGCGCCGATTCTTGGAAATGGAATACTCTTGATTCAGGTCGCGTTTCCAGAGGACTTTGCCCGTGCCGGCGTCCAAGCAATGGAGATGTCCCATCGCGCCCAGCACGAAGGCGCGGTTGTCTTCGACGGTGACGGAAGCTCGGGGGCCGGCTTCATAGTTGATGGTATATTCGCTGGGGTACGAGAATGTCCAAAGCTTGCTACCCAGCTTCCAGTCAAAGCAATGCACTCGCTCGACCTGTTCGGGTTGGGCTTGTCGATCGGTCACGAACACGCGTCCATCGGCCACCGTTGGTCCACTGTAGCCAGGGCCAATCGGTTGCCGCCAGCGAATTTCGATCTGCTCGAACTCGAAGCGATCCACCAGGCCAGTTTCTCGCCACACGCCGTCGCGGTCGGCACCGCGCCATTGAGGCCAATCGTCGGCAAGCCCAGCTGAGAGGCCAATTGTCAGTAGGAGAATTGCCGTTAAGCAGGCATTCGAGGGATGCATGGAAGCTCCTTGTCGTTTTGAGAGCAGATCGGGCGGGCTTTTGGGGGACAGGTTGTTTCGCGCGACACACTGCAGCATCTGCGGGAATTGCACGGGATCCCAGCGATTTTGAATGATGTTCGAATCTAGCTTCGGGACACGCTCGCTCGGTGCACATGTTTGGCGAGCGACGGGCACGGACCGCTGGTTGGTCGGGGAGCGTACAAAATACGGACACGTTCCCAATCTGCTGCGGCCCTACCGCGTTAGGATGAGCGAAAAATGGGTAACCTGCAACTGGTGGTGCGTCATAGCGTAAAAGTTTCCCTCAAGTACTTGGCCTTGCTGGGCTTGCACGGATATCATCACGACAGCGGAAGCGCCATGTCAGACGCTTCGAAGTTGAACGACCTTGTGATGAAGCGAGCAACGATGAACGCACGATGCTCTCGAGCTGTTTTCTGCGTGGTCTTGTTCACTGCTGTTTGGCAGCCAACGTGGGTACGGTCGGAGGATCCGTCAGATTCCGTCGTTGTGATCGTCACGGGACAACCACAGCGGGTCTGGCAGGACGANAGNGGCTACTACAGCGTACGCGGCAAGTTGGTTGGAATTGGCGAACAGGTGGTTCGTTTGTTGAAGGAAAACCANCGGCTGACGACTGTCCCATTGGATCGGCTGAGCGAACCGGATCGGGCGTACGTGTCGAGCATCCATGTGGTGCTCAAGCCGAGTCTTCCGTCCGGTCCCCTGCTGCACGGACCCGAAGATGCGTCTCGCATAGCCGATCCACCTGTTTCGACGTCGAAGCATGTCATTGCGTCAGTGACACTCTCACGCGAGTTCCTTAACCGCTTCGTGCAGAATGTTGATCGGACCCAGCCTTTGGCGACGACCATTCTTGGCGTACCGATTCGAGGCTGGGCACATACTACAGCGTCAGCCAATCTCGTGTTGATTCCAAACGTCACCAAGGCGGTCTTGGAGATTCCAATTCGCGGGCAAGTGGCAAGTCGGACCGTTGGTAACGTCTCCGTTGCCCGGGTCCATTCACAGAGTCTGACGGATTTCGAAAAAAGTGTTCGTGTCAACTTGACCGAAACGGGTGTGTTAGTCGAACCCAAGGAACTCTCGACGATTAATCGGTTTATTAAAAGCAGCGTATCGACTTCCGCGCGTGCCTTGTCCGGTCTTGTGACGCGAATTGCGAAACGTCGCGTCCAAGCGAGTAAGCCAACCGCCGATCAGATTGCCCAGCAGCAAGAGCGCCAACGCATCAATCGTGTCTTTGAAGCGACTGCCAAAGACAACGTCGAACGGTTGAATCGAATGATGCGCGAGTTCTTGGAGACGAACGGCGATTTGCCTTTGGTTCGGGATTCTCGATTGGGATTCTCGACCACGGAGGCGATGTTGAGATTGGCCGTGACAACCGACGCGCCCCCGTCCACGCTGCCCGCGCCACCAGAAACTGAACCTAATGTGCATCTGGTTGTGCAATTGCATTCATCGGTGTTCGTTCAAGCTTCGCAATCTGACGCTGCAACCGAGATGACTTCAAGGTTGCAGCAACTCGCGGAAGGAGAATCCTCCGCGCTGGAGACCGTCCGCCAACACATTGAAACAGGGAAGTTTGCGACCCGTTGGTCGGAAGACGAGGCGTGGTTGACAATTACTTGGCGACCAGAAGAGGAGTCGACCGATATCAGCCGTCCGGAAGACCTCGCCCAAGTGCGCTAACGCCTTGGTCAGACTTTTTCACTTTGGACTACGAGAAAGAGTCTGTGGTGGGAGGGGCCAAAACTGCCCTGCCAGTTGTCACTATCGAATTCGACGGTCACAATGCGAGACATGACAGAACAGCCAACACCAGAGCCTCCGCCGAAGTCCAAGCCAAGGCGGAAGACAGCGCCGGATTTTCAGAAAATGAAGTCTGAGGGCCGGAAAATCACGATGCTGACGGCCTACGATTACCCTCTCGCCCAACTGCTGGACGAGGCTGGAGTCGATGGAATCCTGGTCGGTGACAGTGTTTCCGTGGTGGTGCAAGGGCATGAAAACACCCTTCCCGTTACGATGGACCAAATTATTTATCACGCCGAGATCGTCGGACGTGCCGTCCAACAGGCCCTGGTGATCGTCGACATGCCCTTTCCGACGTATCGGCTTGGCGTGCACAAAGCCATCGAGAACGCGGCTCGCATTTTGAAGGAGACCCGTTGTCAGGCGGTCAAATTGGAGTGTGGTGCCGAGCAGGCTGAGATCATCAGCGGGCTAGCGGGCGCCGGCATCCCGGTCATGGCACACGTTGGGTTGAGCCCGCAGGCTGTTCATCAGTTGGGTGGATACAAGGTACAACGTGACGAATCGCGGCTGTTGAATGATGCACTGACCGCCGAACAGTCTGGCGCGTTCGCAGTGCTGATGGAGTGCATTCCGACCGAAATTGCCGGAAAGATCACGGATGCGTTGTCAGTTCCAACGATCGGCATTGGTGCCGGCCCGCAGTGTGACGGACAAGTCTTGGTAACGCACGATGTGCTGGGACTCACCAGCGGTTACGTCCCTCGTTTTGCTCGCCAGTACACGAATCTCGCGGAGACGATCCGAGCCGCGGCAGACGAGTTTTGCGAAGACGTTCGAAAAGGACGCTTTCCTGAAGGCATCGAATCTTACAAATAGTCCGTTTGCCGCTGTCCCCCGAATCGTCGCCATCGATTGCTTCCCGCCGATGCGTCGGCGGGTGACGGCAAAGCAGGAGCCACCGATGGCAAATCGACTGGCCAACGAATCCAGCCCTTACTTGTTGCAGCACGCCGACAATCCAGTCGACTGGTATCCCTGGAGCCTCGAGGCGCACGAACTTTCACGCGCTGATGATAAGCCGATTTTTCTTTCGATCGGTTACTCGGCCTGTCACTGGTGCCATGTGATGGAGCACGAGAGTTTCGAAAACGAGGCCATTGCGGAGAAGATGAATGAGCTGTTTGTCTGCGTGAAAGTCGACCGAGAAGAGCGGCCCGATCTTGACCAGATTTACATGAACGCGGTGCAATTGATGACCGGCCATGGCGGTTGGCCGATGTCTGTATTCCTGACGCCCAACCTGCAGCCATTTTATGGGGGGACCTACTGGCCCCCTGAACCGCGGCAGGGGATGCCTGGGTTTGAGCAAGTCTTGATTGCCGTTGCGGATGCGTGGAAAAACCGGCGCGACGCCGCAGTCGAGCAGGCAGGGAAATTGACGGATCACCTCTGCGAGTTTGCGGCCGCCACGACCGATGCCACGACCATTACGGAAGACTCATTCAGCGCGGCGGCCGCCAAGTTGGAACGCGTGTTTGACTTCACGTATGGCGGATTTGGGCGTGCGCCAAAATTCCCGCACCCAATGGATCTGCAGTTACTGTTGCGGGCGTGGTCCCGCTCAAGAAAGGACCAATGGCTCGGCATGGTCACATTGAACCTCGACAAAATGGCGCACGGCGGGATTTACGATCATCTGGCCGGCGGCTTTGCTCGCTACTCCGTTGATCAGCGCTGGTTGGTGCCACATTTCGAGAAAATGTTTTACGACAACGCCCTGTTGACCAGTGCCTATCTAGAGGGGTTCCTGGCGACAGGGAACCAAGAATACGCGGAAGTGGCGCGCGAGACGATCGAGTATATTCTCCGCGAAATGACCGACGATGAGGGCGGATTTCATAGCACCGAGGATGCTGACAGTGAAGGTGTCGAAGGAAAGTTCTACGTCTGGACGCCTGCGGAAATTCGCGAAGTCTTGGGCCAGCAACGCGGGGAACGGTTTTGCGACGTTTACGATGTTACAGAGGTCGGCAATTTTGAGGGCCAGAACATTCTGAATCTGCCTCGGACCATCGAGCAGGCCGCAAGACTGCGAAATTGGGACCTCGGGGAATTGAGCGCCGAACTGGCCGATTCGCGTGCGAAGTTGCGTGCTGTGCGGGGAAGACGCATTCGTCCAGGTAAAGACGACAAGGTCCTGGTCAGTTGGAACGGCCTGATGATCGACGCGCTGGCCAGAGCCGCCGGGGTCCTCGGTGCCCCGCAGTACTACGACGCGGCCGCCCGGGCCGCCAAATTCTTGCTGTCCGACTTACGAGCCGACAACGGCCGCATGTTGCATTGTTGGCGACATGGGAAGGCAAGACTGGCTGCGTATCTGGACGATTACGCGTACCTGACTTGTGCGATGGTGACGTTGTATGAAGCCAGTTTTGACGAGGCTTGGATCGACGAAGCCGTTGCCCTTGCCAATGTGATGTTGGTTCACTTTGCGGATCAGAAGCAAGGCGGTTTCTTTTTTACCGCTGACGATCACGAGGCGTTGATTGCCCGGAACAAGGACCTTCACGACAGCAGTGTTCCCAGCGGAAACTCGATGGCAGCGACGGCGCTATTGCGGCTTGGCACGTTGTGCGGTCGTGCGGACTACTTGGATGCGGCACGTGGCACGCTGGAAATGGCGCACGAGACGATGATGAACTCACCGACCGCCACCGGACAGATGCTTGTTGCCGCGAACCTACTGATCGGCCCAACGCGCGCAATCGTCTTCGTTGGACCCGATGCGTCCAGTGAAGACCCCTCTGGAATCCAGCAGACAGCCGCACGATTCAGACGGCATTTCCTTCCCAATTGTGTGATCGCCGGTCGTCCTGCCGATGCGGAGGATCAGTACCAATCGCCCCATCTGGCACCGCTGTTCCTGGGAAAACGCCAGGCAGGAGGCGGCACAACGGTCTACGTCTGCGAGAACTTTGCCTGCCAGGCTCCAGTCCACGGCGAAGCTGGCATCTCCGACTTGCTCACGCGACTGACGTCTTAGTCCTCAAGCTACTCACGTGTTGTGGCACGGTCTCCCGACCGTGCCGGGGTGGCGAAGGTGGGCCGGGTCGGGAGACCGGCCCACAACATGTTGTTTCATGCAAACGCCCCGCAAGCTACTCACACAGATTCGCCCGATTGTGATCGTAGGCTCAGTACGAGTTCGACATCGCCGATGGGCAATCCAATGTGATTGGCAATGTCCGCCGCGTTAGTGCCGGAATCTGCCATCGCGTAGACCTGATCGGAATAGGCTGGCACAGGAGGCGATGGGGTTGCGCTTCGATTTGCCGCGGCGTCTTCCGCCAGGGATTCGATCGAGTCAAGCTCAACTGCTTGCCGGCGGTCCACACAGCCGAGTCGTTCGGCGCGTGCCGCAGCCGCTTCTAGCCGCTCGGCCGCTTCATTGGATCGTCGGACGAGGACTTGCAAGATCCTCATTTTCGTGTCGATTTCGGCCTTGAGTTCGCGGGCTAGCTCTTGCATCTCCACTTGCCAGCGTACGACCGTCGATGGAGCATCCAAGAGTGGGCTGGCGCGATCGAACATGTTCGCCATTTGCTCTTCGCGTCGGGTCTGCTGGGCAGTCGGTTTGGCCGCTCTTTTGGCCTGGCGTTTCAGCTTGTGATAGTACCTGCCCGATCGGCGCAACAAGATCACGAGCATCATCGCGATCCCGAGCGCCAGCATGGCGCCGGACACCATGCTGGCCACGATGGGACCTTCGGCAATTGCTCGCGCGAGAGAATCTGCGATTGCTGGCGTACTGATGGATTCGGGCACAGGATCGGCTCCTTCCGATCGACGGCAAGTCTGGACGGCACGCGCCGCAATTTGGCGACAGGGGTATCAGCTACCTCGCGTCCGCCTTCCGCCACGCGTTTCGTGCCTCGTCGTAAATCTGCTTAAGCGGGACATTACTCGCTGCGGCCACCTTTCGGCAAGACTCGTATTCTGGCGAAAAGCTGGTGCCGCCATCAGATAGCGTCGCTAGTTTGCCTTCGATGCGGCCCCACTGGGTCTCGACATCATGCGGGCGGCGGTCGAGTTTATGACGGCTGGCCGACCAGCGGCGGATCCCCAATGTTGCGGTTTCACGAAAGAGAATCCTCTCTAATTTGGCAATATCGCCTGCCTGACATAGAACGGTGATCTTGACGCCTGGGCGGTTCTTTTTCATCTGAATTGCCGTTGTGTAGACATCCAACGCGCCGGATTCGGCCAGAAGTGTGGTGCAGTGGCCGATCACTTCGCCGGCCACGTCGTCGATATTCGTTTCCAGAACCGACACCTGATCAGCGTGCAGGCTCTCTGGGGTCGTGCCAACGATCAATCGTACGACGTTGGCTTGTTCGTCCAGTTCGCGCGTGCCGGCCCCATAGCCGATCGCATTGATCGTCATACCCGGCAGCGGCCCGAATTCATCAACCACGGTGGCCACGATTGCGGCACCCGTTGGAGTGGTCAATTCCGCCTCAATCGCCGAGTCTTCCAGGGGGATGCCGGTCAACAGTTCGGCCGTGGCCGGTGCCGGGACACCGACCCGTCCGTGTGCGATCATGATGTGCCCAGTGCCCGTCGGAATTGGGGAACAGACAATTCGATCGACCCCCAACAGATCCAGCCCGATCGCGCTGCCGACGATATCCGCGATGGAATCGACTGCGCCAACCTCATGAAAATGCACCTTCCGAATTGTTGTTCCGTGGACCTTGGCTTCGGCTTCGCCGAGTCGCGTGAAGATACGTTTGGCGAGTTCTTTCTGGCTTTCGGTCAGCGAGCTTCCTTCGATCATGTCCGTAATGTGGTGCAGATGGCGGTGCGCATGTTCGGGCTCATGGACGACCTCAACCTTCGTGGCGCGAAACCCCTTGCGTTTGACTTCTTCCTGGGTCAGCCGGCAACTCGGCAGCCCCAGCGAGTCGATTCCGGCCTGAATGGAACTGAGGTCAACACCGGCGTCGACCAATGCTCCGAGTGTCATGTCGCCGCTGATTCCGCTCGTGCAGTCGAAGTACGCAATTCTCATGATCAGCTCATTCTTAGGTTTTAGGCGAAGGTCTTAATTTGGTACCGTCTGTAAGCCCAGGCAAGACCAAAAAAACAGATTGTGCCTGAAAGGTGCAGGCCCTCGCTTTCTTAAGCGAACGTACGAACGGGGTCGGGAGTCTTTTTCGGTCGATTTGTGCACCCGAGCTAGTGCGTTTTCTTCCGAAAAAGACTCCCGACCCCTTCCGCACCCTGACTTGCACCTTTGTTCCACCTTGACAGCCACCCTCAAAGAGGTAATCTGGTGGATTCCTCAACCCCCAAGTCTATAGATAGACCGACAAAACTGATGCCCACCATCAACCAACTTGTCCGCCGCAATCGTAAGAAGAAGCGGAAATTCACCAAAGCCCCCGTGCTCGACCGTTGTCCGCAAAAGCAAGGCGTTTGCTTGCAGGTGCGAACCATGACGCCGAAGAAACCGAACTCGGCGCTACGGAAGATCACTCGTGTGCGGCTATCCAATGGTAAAGAAGTGACAGTGTACATTCCGGGCGAAGGCCATAATCTGCAGGAACACTCGATTGTGTTGGTGCGGGGTGGACGAGTTCGCGACCTGCCGGGTGTTCGCTATCAAGTGGTTCGCGGTGCACGCGACACGTTGGGCGTCGATGGCCGTAAGCAGTCTCGCAGCCGCTACGGGGCAAAACGGTCATAATTGTTCGCTGTCGAGTTCAGCTCGGCAACGGGTCAGATCACAACCAAGAAAAACCGCAACGTATCGGACGAGCCCATGGGCGCAATCACAGCCAGCAGAAAAACTCTGAAGCCAGATCCACGTCATAACTCGATCTTGGCGGGGAAATTCGTGAATTGCTTGATGTGGGATGGCAAAAAGACGATCGCCCTGAAGGTGTTCTACGATGCCCTCGACATTATCGCCAAAAAGGTGACAGACCAGGAGCCGATCGAAGTCTTTCACGCGGCGATCGAGAACATCAAGCCACAGATTGAGGTTCGTTCGAAACGCGTCGGGGGTGCTGCATATCAGGTCCCGATGCAAGTAAATCGCGCCCGCCAGCAGTCGCTGGCGATTCGCTGGTTGCTGATCGCAGTCCGCGAAAAGAAGGGGCGCCCGACGGCTCATAAGCTGGCGGACGAAGTTCTGGCTGCCTTCAACCGTGAAGGCGCTGCGATGACGCGTCGCGAAAACGTACACCGTATGGCCGAAGCCAACAAAGCGTTTGCACATTTTGCTTGGTAATCGGTTCCAACCAGATTGGCCGCATGTCGTTCGTCGAGGTGCGGCTTTCTTTTTGCGCAAAGGCCTTGGCCTTTTACGCGAAGACTATGACCTGACATGCCACGCAAGCTCGAACAACTGCGAAATATCGGTGTGATTGCCCACATTGATGCGGGCAAGACGACCGTCACCGAGCGGATGCTGTTCTGTGCGGGCGCAAAACACCGCGTCGGCGAGGTCGATAAAGGAACCACCGAGACGGACGTGGATCCCGAGGAACAAGAGCGTGGGATCACAATATATTCGGCCTGTGTCACGTTTGATTGGCGCGATGTGCACATCAACTTGCTCGACACACCAGGGCATGTTGACTTTACGGCTGAAGTCGAGCGGTGTTTGCGGGTGCTCGATGGGGCGGTGGTGGTGTTTAGCGCGCGAGAAGGCGTGGAGGCACAGAGCGAGACGGTGTGGCGTCAAGCCAACCGATACCGCGTCCCGAGAATCGCCTTCATCAACAAGATGGACCGCGAGGGGGCTCGATTTGAAGAGATATTTGAAGAGATCGGCACGCGTTTGGATGCCACCCCGGTGGCGATTCAGATTCCTGTGGGTGCCGGACCGGCGCACTTTGACGACCCTTTTCGCGGGGTCATTGATTTGGTCGGCATGAAGATGTTGCGATTTGCCGACGACGACATGCAGCCGATTGTAGAGGAGATCCCCGCGGAATTGGCCGACGACGCGGCGCTCTGGCGTGAACAGTTGCTGGAGAAACTCTATGGGCAAAGTGATGAGCTAATGGAGTTGGGGCTGCAGGAAGAGCCGATTCCTGAGTCTCTGATCGTGAGTGTTTTGCGACATTCGACGTTGCAAATGCAGATTCAGCCCGTGCTGTGCGGCTCTGCGCTGCACGGGATTGGCGTCCAACCAGTGCTCGACGCCGTTGCCGCCTACTTGCCCAGCCCGTTGGACGTTCCGCCCGTCGAGGGCGAAGGAGTTGCCAAAAAGAGGGACGGAGAAGTGCCGCACGTCGTGAGGAAGGCAGATCCAAGCGAGCCGTTTTGTGCCCTCGTGTTCAAGGTGCTGCCCGCCAAAACGGGTGACATGTTCTGGCTGCGTATCTATTCTGGGACGCTGAAGTCCAATTCAAGGGTCCTGAATTCGGTGCAGGACAAGAAGGAGAATGTGGCCCAGCTGTGGCATATTCACGCCACAAAAAAGGAGTTCCAGCTGGACGAGGCCGAGGCGGGCGACATTGTCGGCGTGATCGGGCTTCGTCAGACGATTACCGGTGATACGCTCTGCGATGCTCGGCACCCGGTACGGCTGGAGTCTATCGAATTTCCTGAGACCGTGATTTCAATGGCCATTGAGCCCGAATCGACGACGGAGCGCAAGAAGTTGGAAGACACGCTCGAATTGTTGAAACGTCAGGATCCGACGTTGCGTGTCGTCAGTGGTGAGACTGGTCAAACGCTGATCAGTGGCATGGGTGAACTGCATCTTGAGGTGATCAAGAATAAGTTGCTCCGCGACTTCAATCTGAATATTCGCTTTCATAAGCCCCAGGTCAGTTTTCGAGAAACCGTCGCTTCGTGCGTCGAGGTGGAGGGCGAGTGCCACCGGTTGATCGGTGGCCAGCAGCTGTTTGCCAAGTTGCGGCTGCGCGTCGAGCCTGGGGTGGCCGACGGCCCTCCCGTCGCGGTCATGAGTGCTTGCCCTCCTGACGTGATTCCTGCGGATATGTTGGTCATCGCGTTGGATGAGCTGAAGGCGCGGAGCGACGGGGGTGGGCTAATTGCCGGATACCCGCTAACAAAACTGCGAGTTACGGTTTTGGGCGGCGAAGCGGACGAATCGTCCGACGAGCGTGCTTTCCGAATCGCGGCCAATGAGGCCTTTAACCAAGGGCTGGCCGAAGGCGGGAAGGTCCTGCTCGAGCCGATCATGAAGCTCGATATTGTCACGCCCGAGCAGTATGTGGGTGATTTTGTTGGCGACTTACAGCAGCGGCGCGCGGTGATTGTGCAGACGGAAGTCCGCGGCAAAACGAATTCGATCGAAGCACGTGCCCCATTAAAAGAGCTATTTGGCTATTCCAGTGCCATGCGCAGCCTCAGTCAGGGCCGTGCCGGTTGCTCCATCGAGCCATTTGAATATGCCCCGGCGCCGCCGGAAGTGGTCAGGGAGTACGAGATCTAGCGAGGCTGTGCCTCGGGCCGGCGCGAGCTATCGCTCGGTTGCGGCGACCCGCTCCCCGACCAGCCTGCGGTCGGTGCCCGTCGCTGAAAGCTTGACTCATTTGAACAGAAGAACCTGATACAAGCCATGTAGTGGTCCAGCCCGGTCGTCGCGAAGCTGGCGGCGCACCCGTTTTCGCAATCCCGCTGAATTCTTCGGACTTTTGCCGGCTGGCAGTGCCATCAGCGGTTGACGAGGTTTAGGTCGACCCGTAAGATCGAGGGCTTCCAATTTAGCGATAGAAGCGGCAGGTGTGCGTGCGGTACAACAGTCCGCAGGCCCCGAATAGATGACCGGGAGAAGTGTCCGTGGCAAAGACTCGTGAAGTGATTCGGATCCGCATGGAGGCGTATGACCACGCTATTCTGGATCAGAGTGCACAAGAAATTGTCGACACGGCCAAGCGAACACACTCCGAAGTGCATGGTCCGATTCCTCTGCCTACACGGATTGAGAAATACACCGTGCTTTCCGGCCCATTCGTGGACAAGAAAGCGCGGCAGCAGTTTGAAATACGCACGCACAAGCGGCTGGTGGACATTGTCCAAGCCACAGCCAAGACGATTGAATCGCTCAATAAGCTAAGCCTTCCAGCTGGCGTTGATATCAAGATCAAGGCGACCCAGCGATAAGACACACCCCAACTAGATTGCATATGCATGGAAGTCGGGCGGGCAAGTTAAGACATGGTTCTTAGTCTCCCGCCGGCGAGTAATGACGAGGTAATACGATGAAGGGCATACTTGGCCGCAAGGTCGGGATGACGCAAATATACGACGAGACTGGAGAGGTGATTCCGGTAACCGTTATTGAAGCGGGGCCGTGCCACGTGCTGCAGATTCGGACGTCCGAGCGGGACGGCTATGAGGCCGTACAGCTTGGCTTCATTGACAAGCCTCGTCGGTTGGCTCGCCGCAGTGAGCGCGGTCATGTTGCGAAGCTGAGCAGCAAGCGTTCCAAGAAGATTTCTGCTTCCGGCGTCGAGCTCTTGCCGAAGCCTGACTGTGAACCCAAACGATTCATTCGGGAATTGCGCGGCCCAGCCAATGGCCACGAGTTGGGCCAGGAGTTGACGGTCGAGATGTTCGAGCCAGCTTTGGTTGATCTGCCGCAGATGCTCAAGGACGCAGCCAGTGCTAACGGAATTGACGTCAAAAAGCCGGGTTGGAAACGAGAGTTCGAGAAAAAGAAGGCGGTCAAGTTTCGCGAGACCATCGCCGCGGTGATGGCTGTCGACGTTGTCGCGATCAGCAAGGGGCGTGGCTTTTCCGGCGTGATGAAACGACACAATTTCCATGGTCAGCGTGCCACGCACGGTGTGAAGAAAGTGCATCGGCACGCTGGCGGTACCGGTTGCAGTGCCAGCCCGAGTCGTCTCTTCAAAGGGCGTCGCATGGCGGGGCAATACGGCAATTCACAGGTTACCGTTCGCAACCTGCGTGTCGCGCGAGTGGATGTGGGTGATAATATCTTGTTGGTTCGCGGTGCAGTGCCGGGCCCAAATGGCGGGTATGTGATTGTTCGTGAGACGAACAAGGTTTAGTTGTCTGGGATTGGTTTGTACCGTTTATTTTGAGTGCTAAAGCACGGTTTGAATGATGGCAAAATTGCCCATATACGATCGCAGTGGTAGTCAGGTTGGGGATTATGAAATCGACCCCGCTGCCTTGGCGCCCAGCATAAACAAGCAGCTCTTGCATGACGTTGTCGTGATGTATCAGGCGAATGCTCGCCAAGGAAGCAGTAAGACGAAAACTCGAGCTGAGGTGGCTGGGTCGACCGCGAAAATGTACCGCCAGAAGGGAACTGGAAACGCGCGTGCTGGTTCGCGGCGGTCGGGTATTCGTCGAGGCGGTGGCCATATTCACGCCATCCAGCCGCGTGACTATTCGTATCGTCTGAATCGCAAGGCCATTCGAGCAGCGACGCGGATGGCGATCGCCTCCAAGATTGTTGACGAGCAAGTGGTCGTGATTGATGAGCTGGTGTTCGACCAGCCGGCGACGAAGGAGATGGCAGCGATTCTCAAGGCGCTGAAGCTCAGCGGGGCGAGTACGTTGGTTACCACGGCCGAACATGACGCGAACGTTCACAAGAGCGCCAGGAATATCCAGAAAGTTTCTGTCTCGCCAGTGTCCGATTTGAATGCGCTGGCCGTTTTGTCTCCACGTCGAATGTTGGTTACCAAGGCCGCTTTGGATGTGATTAAAGAACGAAGCGCCGCGGCAGCGTCTTAGTTGCTGAGAACCGTTTCACGGAATTAATACGATGGCGCACACTGCCGAAAAAACTAAAGTGAAGAAAATCGTACTCGAGCCACATCAGATTGTGTTGCGGCCCCTAGTCACCGAGAAGGGTGTTCATCGATCGTCGCGACAGAATCAGTATGCGTTCGAAGTGAATCCTTTAGCGGACAAGGATGACATCCGCAACGCGATTGAAGCCTTGTTCGATGTCCGGGTCATTAAGGTCAGGACGCAGAATCGTCGTGGAAAGCCCCGGCGCTATCGCTTCAAGTTCGGTCGCACCAATTCCTGGAAGAAAGCGTTGGTGACGCTGGACGCCGAGCATCGGATTGACTTCTTCTAAACGGCCGACGGTGGCGCTCGATTGGAATAGCTCAAAGAAGTAGAAGGCAGTCATGGGAATACGAAAATACAAGCCAACTTCCGCTGGACGGCGTGATGCGACGGTGAGCGATTTTGCGTCGCTCACCAAGGGTGTTAAGCCAGAGAAGCAGTTGATGCGCCCACTCACCAAGACGGGTGGTCGCAACAACCAGGGCAAGATTACGACGCGGCACCGTGGCGGTGGCCACAAGCGTCGATATCGCGTCATTGACTTTCGCCGCAACAAGGATGGCGTGCCAGCCAAGGTGCATTCCATCGAGTATGATCCCAATCGGAGCGCGCGTATTGCATTGTTACACTACATCGACGGCGAAAAACGCTACATCATCGCCCCTGATGGCTTGATTGCCGGCGACCGTTTGCAGAGCGGTCCGGACGCGCCTCCGACGGTGGGCAATTGTCTGCCGCTGAAGAACATTCCGCTGGGAACGTCGGTTCACAATATCGAGTTGTTGCCGGGCCGTGGCGGACGGATGTGTCGCAGTGCTGGGTCGTCGGCCACGCTCATTGCCCGCGAGGCTACTTGGGCACAGCTAACCCTGCCCAGTGGCGAGATTCGTCGCGTACCAGCGGCCTGCCGCGCCACGATCGGTAAGGTTGGCAACGCCGATCACATGGCGATTGTGTTAGGCAAGGCGGGACGTAAACGCTGGTTGGGGCGTCGTCCGCATGTGCGTGGAACGGCCATGAACCCAATCGATCATCCGCATGGTGGCGGTGAAGGTCGAACCAAGGGTGGTCGTCATCCAGTTAGTCCGACCGGCAAGCCGGCAAAAGGTGGGTCGACCCGGCAGCGCCGCAAGCCATCGAATTCGTCAATTGTTCGGCGTCGTCGTTCGCGACGGTATGGCCAGCTTCGAATAAAATAGTCCATTCACACGACGGTAAATCCTCAGGATAGTCCTCAGTATGAGCAGGTCACTAAAGAAAGGTCCTTTTGTCGATCTTCGGCTGTACCAGAAGGTACAGAAGCAGCAGGAGACGGGCAGATCCGATCCGATTAAGACGTGGGCCCGAGCGTGCACAATTGTCCCCGAGTTCGTGGGCGCCACGTTCATGGTCCACAATGGTAAAGCTCATCTTAAGGTGCTGGTAACCGAGGATATGGTTGGACATAAGTTGGGCGAATTTGCGCCCACGAGAACGTTCCGCGGTCACGGTGGCAAAGGGAAACGCTAAGCGTCCGCGCAGCGAATTTGATACAAGGATCAATAAGCATGGCATTCCGCGCCAAGCACAAAAACGCCCGCATCAGTCCACGCAAGGTACGCCCCATGGCAGACCTGATTCGTGGTAAGTTCGCGGATGAAGCGTTGGATATCTTGCAGTACCAGCCGAATCGTGGTGCTCGATTGTTGGAGAAAGTGCTGCGTAGTGCATTGGGAAACGCGCAGGATCCGGATCAGAATCCGGGGCGGACCGTGCGGATCGACCGGTTAGTTGTTACTGATGCACGCGTGGATGGTGGCCCCACCTTCAAGCGGATTCGTCCGCGGGCACGCGGGATGGCCTTTTGGGTTATCAAACGGATGTCACATATTCATGTCGCCTTGGAAGACATTAACGAGCTGTAACCAAAAGAGCATTAGCTATGGGTCAAAAAGTTAATCCTGTCGGTTTTCGCACAGGCGTCATGGTGGGCTGGAAGAGCCGCTGGTATGCCTCCAAGCAGGAGTATGCCGAGCTACTGGTCGAAGACCTCCGGGTCCGGGACTTTATTAAGAAACATCCGAAGAAGCAGCAGTATCGCAACGCCGGAATTGACCGGATTGAGATCGAGCGGACACGCGATGAAGTGAAGGTGATTCTGTTCGTGGCTCGACCTGGTTTGATCATTGGCAAAAAAGGCCAAGAGGTCGAATTGCTCCAGGAGGAGTTACAGAACTTGATTGGACGTCGAGTTAACTTGAAGATTGAAGAAATCAAGCGTCCAGAGCTGCAGGCTCAATTAGTCGCAGAAGATATATCCAACCAGCTTTCACGCCGCTCGAGTTTCCGCCGCACGATCAAACGAGCGATGGAACAAACGATGGATGCTGGGGCCAAGGGAATTAAGATTCGCTTGGCGGGACGTCTGGGTGGCGCTGAAATGGCGAGAATCGAAAAGCAGATCTCAGGTTCGATTCCGTTGAGCACGCTCCGAGCAAGAATCGATTACGGTTTCACCGAAGCCAAGACGCCTCAAGGACATATTGGGGTTCAGGTTTGGGTGAACCAAGGAATGTACGAAGGAGAATCCGATGGCGTTGATGCCGAAGCGGGTCAAGCACCGAAAAAGCCAAAGAGGACATATAAAAGGTAATGCGACTCGCGGTAACCGTGTGGTCTTTGGCGATTTCGCGTTACAGGCCATGCAGGGCGGCTGGATCAAGGCTCAGACGATTGAAGCCGGCCGGATCGCGGCACAGCAGTACATTCGTGGTGAAGGTAGATTGTACGTGCGGATGTTTCCGCACCGTTCAATTACTTCGACCCCGCTGGAAACCCGCATGGGTAAAGGTAAGGGGGAACCCGAGCATTGGGTCGCCACCGTCAAGCCTGGCACGGTGATGTACGAGTTGAGTGGCGTTACGGAGGAGCAGGCACGTGTTTGCTTCGCTCGTTTGGCGCACAAGATGCCTGTACGGGTTCGCTTCACGCGACGTCGGCCAGCCTAAGTAGATAAGCGGAGAGAAGTGTTGCGATGAAAGCTGCGGAATTAAGAGATATGAGCGACGAGCAATTGCAGCTAACGCTCAATGAAACGTGCGAGCGATTATTCCGCTTGCGAATGCAGGCCCAAACCGAACGGTTGGACGCTCCCAGCGAGTTGCGCCACCATCGTCGACTTGTCGCCCGCATTAAGACCGTACAGCGAGCCCGTGAACTAGCAAAAGAAGTGAAAGAGGTGGCCTCTGCCAGCTAAATGCTGGCGGATGCAGCCGGGGATAATTATGCCTAAGAAAATGGCCATTGGTGTTGTCACCAGCGACAGAATGAACAAGACCCGACGTGTGGAAATCCGCGGGTTGGTGCCGCACCCTAAGTACGGCAAGTACATTCGTCAACGCACGGTGTGCTATGTGCACGACGAGAACAATGACGCGGGCTTGGGTGATACGGTGGAGATCGTCGAAGCACCGCCGATTTCCAAGAAGAAGCGATGGCAATTGGTTCGTGTGGTTGAGAAGAGCCGAGCAGTCGACGTGGCCGCATTGAAGGCGACTCGTGAGTCTGGAAACTAAGGTATGGCGGCCAAAGGGTAAACGATGATTCAGCAAGAGAGCAGATTACTTGTTGCCGACAACACCGGTGCCAAAGAGATCATGTGCATCAAGGTGTTAGGCGGTTCGCGGCGTCGTTTCGCGACGTTGGGCGACGTGATTATCTGTAGTGTAAAACGTGTGATTCCCGGTAGTGAAGTCAAGAAGAAGGCCATTGTGCGTGCTGTGATCGTGCGTGTACGCCAGCCGTCGCGCCGATCTGATGGCAGTTACATTCGCTTTGACAGCAATGCCGCTGTGATCATTGACACTGATAACAACCCACGCGGAACGCGGATTTTTGGTGCCGTGGCACGAGAACTTCGTGAGCGCAACTTCATGAAGATTGTGAGCCTCGCCAACGAGGTTGTCTAACTGAGGAAGCAATGAACGTCAAAGTAAATGATATGGTCGTGGTGGTTGCCGGTGACGACCGCGGTCAGCGCGGCAAGGTGCTATCGGTCGATCACGAGAAACGCAAGGTTTTGGTCGAAGGCGTGAATCGTGTTTACAAGCACGTGCGTCGCAGCCAGAAGAATCCACAAGGCGGTCGTTTGTCCAAAGAGATGCCCGTCAATGTTTCCAACGTGATGCTCATTTGCCCGCAAACAAACGAACCCACGCGTGTCGGCGTTCGCTATTTGGACGACGGCAGTAAAGAACGATACTCGAAGAAAAGTGGTGTCTCCATGGGCGTGATTTCGCCTGCTCGGAGCGTCTACGCGAAAAAACCATGATCCCGCGATTACAAGAAAAATACGAACAGGAAATCCTGCCCACCCTGGCCGAGAAGTTCAGCCAGAGCAATCATCTGGCATTGCCTCGATTGCAGAAAATCGTCGTCAACATGGGCGTCGGTGAGGCAATTCAGGAAAAGAAGTACATGGAAACCGCGGTGGAGGCTTTGACTCAAATCGTGGGTCAAAAGCCCATCATCACGAAGGCCCGGAAATCGATCGCTGGTTTTCGCCTTCGCGAAGAAATGCCGATCGGCTGCAAAGCGACCCTTCGCCGCCAACGCATGTATGAGTTTCTGGATCGCCTGATTTCCGTTGCGCTGCCTCGGGTTCGTGACTTTCGTGGGCTCAGCGCAAATGCTTTCGACAAGAACGGAAACTACAGTATGGGTCTGGTGGAACAGTTGGTGTTTCCCGAGTTGAATCCAGATCGATTCACGCGAGTCCAGGGGTTGAATATTACCATGGTCACTTCGACCCGTAGCGACGACGAAGCACGCGAACTGTTGCGTTTGCTGGGTATGCCGTTCCAACAGCCAGAAACCACCGCGGGCGCCGCCTAACGGTCGGTGTGAAACCTCTCATCAAAACGGATAAGAATCGTGGCGAGCAAGTCAAAAATCGCAAAAGCGAAACTGCCTCCAAAGTTTTCATCGCGTGTGCAGCGACGCTGCAACGTGTGCGGACGACCGCGTGCCGTCTATCGAAAATTCGGCATTTGCCGAATTTGTTTTCGCAAGTTCGCGGACCAGGGACTGATTCCTGGTGTTCGTAAGTCGAGCTGGTAATTAAGGAAACCCAATCAACATGATGACCGACCCGATTGCCGATATGCTGACGCGGATCCGCAACGCGGTAAGCGTCGAACGGCCCCACGTCGAATTGCCGGCATCCAAAGTGAAACGCGGTTTGGCGGAAGTGCTCAAACGCGAAGGATATATTTGGGATTTTGACGAAGTCGAAACCAAGCCGGTCCAGCAGTTGAAGCTGGACTTGAAATATGGGCCCAATGGCGAACGCGTGATTCAGCGAATCCGACGGATCAGCAAACCCGGACGCCGCGTTTACCGAAAAGCCCGCGACCTCAAACCGGTATTGAACGGTTTGGGAATTACGATCATTAGCACAAGCCGCGGTGTTGTCAGCGACCGAGAGGCACGGCAGAGAAATCTAGGCGGCGAAGTGCTGTGCGAGGTCTGGTAGCAGACGGCAAAGTGAGAGAATTATGTCCCGCATTGGAAAGAAACCGGTTCCCATCATCGACGGCGTTAAAGTCGCTGTCAAAGACCGTAAGGTCACGGTCGATGGGCCGTTAGGAAAACTCGAATTCGAGCATCGAGCCGAAGTCAGCGTATCGATCGACGAGGACGCCAAACAGGTTGTAGTCACCCGCGATTCCGACGAAAGCGAGTCGCGCGCCTTCCACGGACTTACGCGGTCCTTGATCGCAAACATGATTCAAGGTGTTAAAGAGGGCTATGAAAAGCGTCTGGAAATCGTAGGTGTCGGGTACGTTGGTTCGGTGCAAGGGCAAGAACTGAACTTGCGCGTCGGCTACGCGAACGAACTTAAGAAAAAAATCCCCACCGGCCTTGATGTTACCTGTCCGGATCAGACGCACGTTGTCGTCAAAGGCTGCAGTAAGCAGATGGTTGGCCAATTTGCGGCAGAAGTGCGAGCCTTGCGAAAGCCCGAACCCTACAAGGGCAAAGGGATTCGTTATCAAGGCGAACACGTCAAGTTGAAGCCGGGTAAAGCGGCAACTTAATCGAGGTATAAAACGTGAATAAAGAAAAGATGATTGCGAAGCAGCGGCAGCGGCGACGCTACCATTCCCGTAGCAAGTCGCGGGGCACCGTCGAGCGGCCTCGGCTGTCAGTGTTTCGCAGTCACAAACATATTGCATGTCAGGTTATTGACGATGTGACACGCAAGACAATCGTTTCGGCCAGCACGCGAGATTCCGATGTTGCGAAGTCCATTTCGTATGGTGGCAACAAGGATGCGGCGGTGGCAATTGGCAAGGCCGTGGCGGAGAAAGCGATCGCAGCTGGTGTTAAGCAGGTCCGCTTCGATCGTGGTGATTATCAATACCACGGTCGCGTTGCGGCTCTCGCCGATGCGGCTCGCGAAGCAGGCCTCAGTTTCTAGGACAATCAGCTTCTGAGACAAACAGATCCAACCGTACATCCCCAAAGGCTTCCCCAGGAGTTGTCAATCGTGGCGACGGAAAATACACATTCGCAGGACATCGAGCATACCATCAAAATTCGCCGATGTGCGGCCGTCGTAAAAGGCGGCCGGCGGTTTAGCTTCGCGGCGATGGTTGTTGTCGGCAACGGCAACGGTAGGGTCGGTTGGGGCTACGGAAAAGCCAATGAAGTTCCTCCCAGCGTCGAGAAAGCGAACAAACAGGCGTCTCGCGAACAGGTCGACATTGCCCTGGTGGATGGATCAATTCCACATACCGTGCACGGCCATTTCGGAGCTGGACGTGTGACCTTGGTTCCGGCTGGTCCTGGTACGGGGATCATCGCCGGTGCCGCGGTTCGCGCTGTCTGCGAAGCGGCTGGGATTCAGAATATCCTGACAAAGAGCACAGGCACCAATAATCCAATTACACTGGTCAAGGCAACATTCGATGCTCTGCAGAAGTTGCGCACCCGCCAGGATATCGAACGTTTGCGAGGAGTATCTTTGTAATGAACTTGCATGAAGTTCACCGTGGTATCACGAAATACAAGCGGCGCAAGCGGATCGGCCGTGGCACAGGTTCCGGGCATGGGAAGACTGCTAGCAAAGGTCACAAAGGGCAACGTTCGCGCCCCGGATTCTCTGCCTTGGCGATCTTTGAAGGCGGTGCCATGCCGCTGGTTCGCAGGATTCCGAAACGCGGATTCCACAATAAGCACGCCTTGATTGTTGCGGCTGTTAATGTGGGGGATCTGGAGGCGGTTTTTGACGCTGGCGATGAAATCACGTTGGAAGCCCTGAAGGAAAAGTCTCTTGCCAAACATCGCTTCGATATTCTAAAAATCTTGGGCGACGGTGAGCTGACCAAGAAGTTGAAGGTCTCAGCACATCGCTTTAGCAAGTCCGCCCGCGAGAAAATCGAAAAAGCTGGTGGCGAGGTAATCGTCATACCGGGACGGACTCCGGTTGAGGACAAGAAAAAGCAAAAGAAACTGGCTAAAGCCAGTTCTTAGCTGATCAAGGAAGATTTCAGCCGCCAGTCGTTTTACGATTCACCTGCAATCGTCTAGGACGGATCGGGATATGTGGGAAAAAATTCGCGTTGTCTTCACGATTCAAGAATTGCGCAAGAAGATCTTGCTCACGCTAGGTCTCTTGGGCATTTATCGCATCGGTTGGCACATTCCATTGCCGATCATCGACCAAGCGCAAATCGCCAAAGGGTCCGGCGCAGGGGGCGGTCTGGGGGATTTTGTTGATCGTGTGGCAGTCTTTGCGGCAAGTGATCTTCGTCAGGCGACGATCTTTGGCTTGGGAATCATGCCCTACATCTCAGCCTCGATTATCTTCCAACTACTCGGCAGTGTCTGGAAGCCGATCGAAGACCTGCGCAAAGAGGGTGAGACCGGTCGCAAGAAAATTAATGAGTATACGCGGTATCTGACCGTGGTACTCTGTACGATTCAGAGCTACTTCTACGTGAAGTTTTATCTTATGTCAGGGGAACCCGGGGAAGGGCTCGTTCATGCATCGTTCTTAAACGATGCTGGAGTATTGTCATTGGGTTGGCAGCTTACGGCCGTGCTGACGATGACTTGTGGCACGATCTTCCTCATGTGGCTGGGGGAACAGATTGATGAATTTGGAATTGGAAATGGAATCAGTTTGTTGATCATGGCCGGTATTCTGGCTCGAATGCCAGGCGCCCTGAAGGGTCTGATCGACAACGCCACTCCGGAGTTGGTTGGCTTGAGCCCATCAAGAGTCGGTGTCGAAACGCTCATTGTGTTGGCCGTGCTTTTTGTTTCGGTGGTGGCTAGTGTGGTGTTTATTACCTTGGGGCAGCGTCGGATTCCGACACAAAGCGCTAAGCATGTGCGAGGTCGTCGGGTGTATGGTGGTTCGCGCCAATTCCTACCCCTAAAAATCAACCAAGCCGGCGTCATGCCGATTATCTTTGCGAGCAGTCTGCTGATGTTACCTGGGATGTTGTTCAATGTGTTGGCGGGTTGGACATCGGGCACGACCCAAGATGTGATGATGTGGTTGGGGGGTGTGTTCAGTGGTCGGGGGGGGATTTCATTCTCGTACAATCTGTTTTACGTCGCGATGATTTACTTCTTCTGCTACTTTTGGACGGCGATTACGTTTAATCCGAAGGAGATGTCTGAGAACCTCAAGGACTATGGGACATTCATTCCAGGTTACCGTCCTGGCAAGAGAACCGCAGATTATTTGGAAAAGGTCATGGTGCGCATTACGTACGTAGGCGCTGGCTTCCTGGCGTTGGTGGCAATCGTGCCAACGATGATCTCAGGTTCGCTCGGGGTGAGCTTTGCGGTGGCGAGCTTTTATGGTGGAACTGGCTTGCTGATTGCCGTCAGCGTTGCCTTTGACTTGGTTCAGAAGATCGACAGCCATCTTGTCATGCGGAATTACCGAGGACTGTTGGAATCCTAGCGAGGTCATATCTCGGACCGATGCGAGCATCGCTCGGCTGCCGCGACCCGCACCCCGAGCAATCTGCGGTCGGTGCCCGTCGCTGAAAACCAGACTCATTTGTAGAGAAGAACCTGATACGAGTTCTCTAGCATTTCCACGTGAAATTCGTGACCCGCCGAACCGCCATGTATGTCGTATTGATTGGCCGACCGGGCGTAGGAAAAGGCACGCAGGCCCAACGGCTTGTGGACGAACTGG
>NYXM01000007.1 GCA_002685655.1 Planctomycetaceae bacterium | reverse complement strand
CGGCCTGGACAAGGCAGCTGTTTTTTCTTCACGATCGCCAAGGCGTACGTCGAACAGCCGACGGTCCAGATGCCTTCTTCCGCGTGAACGCTCAAGTGGCGATCACCTGATTTCCCAATCTTCGCTCGGCAGCCGGTGGACTAGTGCGTGTTGCACTGACATGAAGCGTCCGCGGTGCTTTGTTTCATGAGTCCAAACGGCGCAAAGCCGCTACAGTGAATCGGCACGCGCTCTAGCGCAATTCCGTGCGGTGGAGCTGGTGATAAGACAAGATCCCAACGATTGTCTTGGCATCCTGGATCCGTCCATCTTGAATCATGTCGATAGCGTCGGCCAAGGGAACCACCAGGTTTTCGATTTCTTCGCCGATTTCTCGATTGGTCCCGATCTCGCACAAATCGGTTGCCAGGAACAGAACCATGCGCTCGTCCAAGATGCCCGGTGATAGAAAGAACTGATGAAGCAGCGTGAGTTGTCCTGCTTTGTACCCAGTCTCTTCGATCAACTCGCGATGCGCCGTCGCTTCAGGTGATTCGTCTGGTTCACGTGTCCCCGCAGGAAGTTCGATCAGTGTTTCGTCCACGGAAACTCGGTAGTTCCGAATCAAGCAGACACGCTCGTCGTCCACCATTGGCAGGATTGTCACGGCGCCGGGGTGCCGCACGATTTGCCGACGATGCAGGCTGCCATCGCCGAGCGTACGGGTAACTTGCTCGACGCGAAAGCGCGCTGTATTCAGCAATTGACGAGATTCGAGGGTCATCAAGTTGACTCCAACGGGGGAAAGATCCAGGCGATTCTCCCCGATTGTGCCGAAGCTTCGTGGTGGCGACAACGGGACCGAGGTTTCTGGCCGCAGCCTAGATATGCCAGAAGCTGATTCGGTCGGATTTCGATTGAAGGCCTGCCGATCGGCTGATAAAATATCATTCACAGGTTTGGCCGACCAATCCCCAAAGTGAAGACGCGGGACGTTCATGCGCAGTCACACATCCTGGAGCATCGGTCTCGGCCGCTGGGGCAGCCATCATGTGCGTCTGCACATGTTCTTCCTCCTCTTCGCTGTGTGCACGTTCTTCTTCGCCTGGCAGGCCAGTCAAGAACCCGCTTCCCACGATTTAGTCTGGATTGCCGCGGGAAGCCTCTGCATTCTGTTGACGAGCGTCTTGCTGCACGAGTGGGGGCACTACTTTGCCGCGATACGAACGGGTGGTGACGGTGACGAAATTGTCATTGGCCCTTTGGGCGGGCTGACGTCGATGCGGCCACCGCCCGACCCATTTGCCGAATGCTTGATGCATTTGGCCGGGCCACTTGTTAACTTGACGATTTGCCTGGTGTGTGGAGCGGCCCTGCAGTTTTTGTCGCCAGGATCCGTGATGGGCTTGCTCGATCCGTTGGCACCCAGGGACCTGGTCGAACAGGCGGGTTTGATCGGCACTTTGAAGCTGACGTTCTGGATCAACTGGGTCGTGATGTTGGCGAATCTATTGCCCGCCTTTCCGTTTGACGGTGGGAGGGCGTTACGTGCCGCGCTGACTGGTTTGTGGCCCGACGCCAGCCCTCGCAGGGCGGCTTTGTTTGTGGCCGCACTGGCCAAATTCGCCGCCTTGGCCTTATTGGTGTTTGCCTGGCTGCAGGGGTACTACTTCGACACGGCAGAAAAAACGACAGCACAGATTCCAATCTGGTTCTCGCTGGCCTTGCTGTCAATATTCTTGTACTTCAGTGCCAAGCACGAAGAAGATCGCGTGGAAGAGGTCGAGTCTGAGGATGACTTGTTCGAGTACGATTTTTCCCAGGGATACATGAGCCTAGAGCAGAGTAGCAAACCGCGTCCGCCTCACGATGGCCCATTCAAACGTTGGCTGGAGCGCAAGCGGCGCGAGAAACTCAGGCGGCAATCGGAAGTCGAACAAGAAGAGGAACGCCGCGTCGACGAGATCTTGGAGCGGTTGCACGACAAGGGCATGGATCAACTCTCGCACGAAGAGCAGTTGCTGTTGAAACGCGTCAGTCATCGATACCGGCAGCGAAACAGCCAATAGACGCACCAAGGTGCTACTTTGGCCGTTATAGCGATTGTGACGGTCGTCCTTTTCGGCGCACGGCGCACAGCTGTTCGCCCACCCATCAACGAAGATTGCATCCTCTAAGTCGTGGGGTACGTTTTTGAGTCCGCACACGGAGTCCATTTCCTTCGGGCGGCGTTGGCATTCTCAAAAACGACCAAGGCGAATGACTTGCTTTCCCTGGAATCCACTACCGAAGTGCTCCCAACCGCGACGAAATGTTGTGATCTCCTGCGGGATCTTGACCACTACTTTGCGGTTGAGTTTTCCGTGTGGGAAGGAATGTCCGGGAATCTGATTCATGGCAGTAAGAGCCAGCCCGTTGGAGACCAACTGGCTATGGAAGACTTGGTTGTGGCTGTCCAAGAACGTCAGGAAGCAGGTTTCATTCTTGAAGGCGACGGCGTGTTGTCGCTTGCCGTGCCGGTCCCCTCCGAAGTGGACACGAACACCGTCGTAACCGCCTGGTTTGTGACACGTGAGATCGATGCCGACGATTCACTGGGCGATGCTTCGGCGCTTCTTGCGATGGCGATGGAAGACACGTTGGAGTGGGCTCGCGGGCAAGAAGTTTGGTCACCGCAGACGCTGCTCAGGCTGGCCGAGGCTGTCAGCGGCAAACGAATCGCCGAAGCGACGGCCAAGCGATATGCGCGCGACGTCGAAGAGGTTTCAGAGAATCTCGCAACAACATACGAAGAAATCAGCCTCCTCCACACCGTCACCCAGAATCTCCGCATTTCCAGCACCGAGGGTGAAATCGGTCACATGGCGACGGAGTGGCTCTCGGAATGCGTCCCGGCCGAAGGGTTCGTGGTGCAATACTTGCCCGCGACTGACGAAGGCGAAGCGTCCTTTCGTAACGCCAAATCCCCGGAGTTTTGTTCCGCTGGCGATTGCCAGTTCGATCGTCATGAATTTACGAAGCTCATCGATTACACCGATCTAAAACGCGATTCCAAGCCCTACATTGCCAATGCGAGTGTCACCGGAGGGGACGCGTGGCCGTTTCCGCGAATTCGCCAGGTGATCATTGTTCCTCTCTCCGAAGGCAATAACGTCTTTGGTTGGCTCGCTGCCTTCAATCATCGGGAAGGACTGGAATTCGGCACCATCGAAGCACAGCTCTTGAATTCGCTCGGGGCGCTTCTGGGGATTCACAGCAGCAACCGCCAACTCTACCGCGAGCAGGCCGAGTTTGTGGCCAACGTTGTGCGAGCACTGGTCTCGGCAATCGACGCCAAGGACCCGTACACCAGCGGCCACAGTGACCGCGTCGCACGCATTTCCGCACGAATCGCTCTGGAAATGCGCTGCAAACCCAAGACCGTCAATACGATTTACATGGCCGGTCTGCTGCATGATGTCGGAAAGATTGGCATCGATGACAGCGTGCTGCGAAAGGCTGGCCGACTGACGGATCTGGAATTTGAACATATCAAGATGCATCCGGAGATGGGATATCGGATCCTAGCCGACTTGAAACAGCTTTCGGACGTCTTGCCGGCCGTGCTGCATCACCATGAACAGTGGAATGGCGGCGGCTATCCTCACGGTCTGAAAGCTGAAGAGACACCCTTGATCGCTCGGATTGTGGCCGTCGCTGATTCGTACGATGCTATGACCAGCGACCGACCCTATCGTAAGGGAATGTGCGACGAAAGAGTCGATCAGATTCTGCGAGAAGGGGCTGGCGATCAGTGGGATTCCGATGCCGTGAAAGCGTACTTTGACGCCAAGGACGACATTGTCACGATTACCAAGCGCGAGCATATTGAACTGATGGAACATTGGGTCTAAAACGCATTCGGCGTACGTGTCCCAGGTCTTTCGTACCATCGGCGTTTGTAGGCTGCGAACACGTGAAGCCCGTTGGGGTGTCGTTCGTCTTCGCCGGTCAGCCAAGCGGCAACGCCACGACTTCTGCCTCACCGTTTGGCGACTCCAGACGCGAACCCGGCGAACTAAACTCGCGGCGCACGTAGGCCAGTGCCAAAGGCGCCTGTAGCTTGTAGGACCAGCACGCTGAAGTGATTCGCCCCACGAACTTGTCGTCACGAAGGAACTCGGAGCCGCGTGGTGGAATCACGTTTGACACCACGTGGATGCCACGCAACAGTCGATTTACATGCCCCAATGCGTCAATCCTCGCGATCGTCTCTTGCCCCAGGTAACATCCCTTCGTGAAGGAGATGGCGGTCGCGTTGCGATCCACTTCTTGCGGCAAGTTGTCGTCGGTGATATCGACAGCAAAGTTCGGCGTACCCGCCTCGATGCGGGCAATCTCAATGGCGGACTCGCAACACGGGACTGCGGCCGCTGCACGGAAGGCGTCCCAGCAAGCTTGCCAATCGGAGGTCTCGATGGCAATCAGAAAATCAGGTTGGCCGGTGTAATCGACACGACGTACGGCGAGCTCTTGACCTTGCCATTGGCACTGCACATGGTGACGCGGTTCGAGCTTGATCGCCGCACCGAAGACTTGTTCGATCAGCCTGGCGGCCGCTGGGCCGGCCACCAGCAGTTCGCGCCAACTCTCGGTTCGGTCAGTTAGTTGCACGTCTTCGCGAATGATAAATCGTTCCAGCGACTTGATGATATGCGCGGCTTGCCCCGGTGCGGTCTCGACCACAAGGCGATTCAATTCGCAAAAGATGTTTACAAAGCCAATCGTCTTCCCTTGCACATCGGTAAGAAACGCTTCACAACCTTGGCCCGGCGCCAGTCGCTTAATGTCATTGGTGCAAAAGCCGTGCAGGAATGATGCCCGATCCTTGCCGGTCAGTTCGATCTGCGTGCGATCCTTACACGGGGCAATTCCCACAGCNGACTGCAACGCTTCGTACTGAGTTTGAATTTCAGCGGGAGGAGCGGGCATGAAAAAATGGATGCTCTGANGAGGCCGAGGTGAAATGGTGGCGCGGGATGAAGACCTGACTATTCGTCCGCAGTTGCCAAGACCGCGTGCTGCGCGTTGCCCAGGAGAATGCAACTCTCGAATTGACGGCTGAGCCGTTCCACATCGTCTGTGCTAGCCACATATCCCAGGCCAAGATCCTCGACAATTTCGCTTGCCAGGTGGCTCAACAGGTAAACGTGGACGCGGCGACGTTCGGTCACCAGCAAGGCGGCCGCCACGGCGTCTTCAGAACGATCTCGTCTCAGGGCCTGCATCAACTGATCGTCGGTGCCATCGGCTGTCAGCTTTTGCAGGGCCGGACCGGGTGGACAACCCAGTTCAGTGCACAACACGATCGCGCCGCCGTCGCGAACGGCGCGCGATGCCGAAAACAGTGCGCGGGAGAAATTATCCCACGTCTGGTGTTCGGGGCCACCTTCGATCGATGCGACGACCAATTCGGCACGCGAGGGTGACTGGTGCTTCCAGGCTGCTTTGCACAATTCGCGACCACGCTTGGCCACCGATCGTGCGTCGCCGGCCAACACATGCAGGATGGAATCCCGCGGCCCAGGTGCCACTTGGAGTGTAAACAGGGATCCCAGCAACCAGACCGCTTCCTCGGCCTCTTCCGAACGTCTCCGTTGGTGAACGTCTGAGCTCGTTGTCCCAGGCGAGCGAAATCGTTCGATCGTCTCTGCGTCTGAAAACATCGGGAACAGACCGGCATTAATGCCGAAGTACGAGAGCCCTTCGTCTAGACGCAGCGTTCCAATCGGCAGCACAACGTCCGCTTCAAGCAGTACGCGATGAAAACGGATCTGCTTGCCTTCCTGCGACGTGGCCAAGTAACCCAACGCATCGGCGGCGCGCGGGTCGTGAGTTATCACACTAATCTGCGAGCGAATCTCTTCCGCCAACAACGATGTCAATCGCGTGGGGTCGAGATCGGTCGAGATAATGACAATGTCGCTGGCCTCCGCGTTGCCATCTAACAACGCGTGCACGACGCCGGCAACGACCGCAGCCGCCTGGGGGACGGCACGATCGACCGCCAAGACGATCTGATCGCCGGGCACGGTCGATCGCGTCATGGGCGGAAAGTCCAACGGATCGAGTAGGGCGGCTGCGACGGCTGCCACGGGATCGTCCAGAGGCTCGCCCCGAGGCGTTGGGAAGTCGGCAAGTACGGCCGTTACCGGCACATCGATTCGTACCGATGCACTGGTTCCATAGTTCAGTTCGCTCGCCATAACACGTGATCCAGGCAATTGACGTTGAGGACAGACCGGCCAGCTGCAACGGATGCTGCAATCCGCATAGAACGCGGTCTGATGCGACGGTCGAAACGTGTCGGCGGGTTCCGACTGCACTGAATCATAGCCAGTTGCCGAAAAACCGGTCAATAAGCTGACTTGCCAAAATCAGGCGAAGATCGCTTTTATGCCAGCTGCGGGATAGCCAATGCCGGTCCAGGGAACAACTTGTGTGAGGGAGTGTTAATCTGGGATGTCTTGGTTGCAAGGCAGGCCGAAACAACATACTCGGAAAAATCGGAAATGAAGTTCTGGGAATGAAGGGAAATATATATCTGTCGTGTAAAGATGCGTTGAATAGGTTGACGATAGCAGGGGCAGACGTCAGCAGGTTTTGCTGAGCCGATCGCATGATCGTCGTTTTTGCATTTGCGGCCGCATCAACAAGAGACTTCGGCCCAATCAACGGCCATGCGATGGGTGATGATTCACGTATCGTTTTTTTCCGGATCTAGGAGCCCTCCCATGAGTCTTCGGACCACTACAATGTTGTTGGCCGTTGGCCTGTTTTGTGCGGTCAATGTGTCAAACGCCCAAGCGTTCGATCTTCTCGAACGTTTCGCGAATATGGGCGCAAGTCAGAAGAGCAAAGGCTGTGACGGATGTGGTCACGCCCAGAAATCGGGTGCTGCCCAAAAAGGTGGTTGCGGAGCTGCTTGCCAGAAGGGTGGAGCTACCCAGAAGGGTGGCTGCGGCGCTTCCCAAAAGGGCTGTGGCGGCGCCTGCCAGAAGGGTCGCGTGTGGGGTAAAGGCGCGAGCCAAAAAGGTGGTTGTGACGGTGCCTGCCAGAAAGGCCGCATGTGGGGTAAAGGCGTGAGCCAAAAAGGCGGTTGTGGTGCTTGCCAAAAGGGTGGCGTGAGCCAAAAGGGTGGATGCGCTCAAAAGGGTGGAAAAGGCGATTGTGGTTGCCGCACCCGAAGTCCCTGGTTTAGTAGCTTTCGTAGTAGTAAGGGTGGCGCGTGCCAAAAAGGCGGCTGCGGATCGTCCCAGAAAGGCTGTGGCGGTGCTTGCCAAAAAGGTGGAGCCAGCCAAAAGGGTGGAGCGAGCCAAAAGGGTGGATGTCAGCCCCTCCCGGAACAGGGATTGCTCCTCACAACTGGCCGTTCAGTTTAGGAAAGTGACACGAATTGCAGGCAATGGGAAAGACCGCGGCTCGCGA
>NYXM01000006.1 GCA_002685655.1 Planctomycetaceae bacterium | reverse complement strand
CGTCCACGTTGCCGCTGGTCGTGTCGGCACTGATTGACGTCGCCGCCAACTCCAGAGCCGTCGTGTTGCCGATCCCCGTCGCCGCATCCAGATCCACCGACGCCGCCGTGATCAGTCCAGCACCATTGATCGAACCACTGCCGTCCAGATCCAGGCTTCCAGCCGTATTCACGCCAATGATGTCAGTCCCGGAATCTTCACTGATGACCACCGCACCGACCGAGTTGAACGTGAGTGTTCCGACATTGAATGTGCCACTTCCTAAAGTAATAGTCCCTGCAGCAAAATCTGACGAGCCACTAATCGCCAAATTGCCGTTATCCGTAATGGAAGTAAACCCGCTAGCGCTAAGTGTACCGCCAGTCAGCGTTAGAGCGTTCGTCGTGGTGGTTGGGGATTGAGCCAATACAACCGCATCGTTACCGCTTGGGTCCGTAGCTGTCAGGCTCGTGACAGCGGCTGCCATAATTGTATCGTCAGATGCTCCGTTACCGCTGATGAAGTCATTGTCCGACATGAATCCGGCGTCCAATGCCGTAAACCGGTTGTGTCGAAGCAACCCGCCTCCGTCGGTATCAACCGTTAGCGTGTCTGCAGCTGCGCCGCCTGTGAGCGCAACGCTGCCTCCCACGAGCGTCGCGGTATACGCCAGCAACCGCCGATCTTCCAACGGCTCAAGTTGCAGGGGCCGCATCAATTCGCGACGAAATGCCGCGCGGCGTTCTGTGCGTACCCTCTTCTTCCGACCCTTCTCTTGTTCTCTCGTCAGCAACTGTTCGATCAAGTCATGGAACATCGAAAGGGTCTCCTAAGAACAAACTTCACCCAATTCCCTGCAGCAGCACCAAACGGGGTTTCCGGAAGATGGTCACGAGGCCACACTCCAACCCGCGGGATCATGGAATTACACTGACAAGAACCGAAGACCAACATCATTCAACGCCTCGCGCGCGTAGGGTAGCAAGTCTTAGCGTTTTTCGTTTTATGAGTTGACGACAACCATGATACCTACCGCCAAGGCAAATGCCACTTTTGCTACTGTTTTTATGCAGCAATAAGTTGTGTGGCAAAAAGCACCGCGACCGTGGCACGTGTATTTTCCGGGAGATTCGTTATGAGGCGCGGTGGCATCGGCATGGACGACTTTGAGCCTTGCGATTAGCGCGTCAATTTGTCACGCGGCTATTGTGGCGGTATCATATAAGTCGCGTTGACTTCAGGATTTACCGTAACCGGCAATCTGCACATGACGTCACCTTTATTCGTAGTTCGGGCCGGGCAGAGAGTAGCCGGGTATACATTAGAAGAAGAGCTTGGCGAAGGCACCTATGGCCAAGTGTGGCAGGCCAAGGCGGGCGGCGTGGACGTTGCCCTCAAATTCATCAGGCTGGGCAAAAAGGAAGGCTACCGGGAATGGAATGGGGTTCGGCGCGTGCGCAACATTCAGCATCCCAACCTGATGCCGATCACCGGCATTTGGATGTTGGACCAAGATGGTAACGTCTTGGACGACGAGCTGATCGAGCACTACGACGACGGCCAAAGCACGCTTAATCGCACTGTGCGCTCGGAAACGGGAGTGCGGCCGGCGATTCTTGTCGTGGCTATGCAGATGGCCGACATGAATCTGCAGCAAAAAGCCTTCGAGTACATTGAAGATTCAGAAGATCCGAATGACGAAGGACGGATTCCCGTTGAGGAACTTCTGCCTTACGTCGAGCAGGCGGCCAAGGCAATCGACTTCTTGAATACCCCGCAGCATGACTTGGGGGAGGGCCTCACCGCTATCCAGCACTTGGATATAAAGCCAGAAAACCTCATGTTGCGCGGCGAGTCGGTTTTGATTTGTGACTTTGGACTTGCACAGACGATTGGCGACACGAACCTGACGATGACGTCGCAGCTGGGAACGTTGGCCTACATCTCGCCGGAGTGTCTGGAGCAAAGGCCGAGTCATCGTTCCGATCAATACTCTCTGGCGTGTAGTTATTACAAGTTGCGAACAGGTGACTGGCCATTTGGTGCAAAGTCCTCGCGTCGGCAGGTGGAAGATGCACATCTGCATGGCAAGCTGAACCTAACGTTATTGCCAGACGGCGAAAGGCAGGTCATTGCACGGGCGACGAAGAGAAACCCCGAGGCTCGTTACGAGTCAGCGTTGGAAATGGTCGAAGCCTTGCAAGTGGCTGTCTATGGAAAAGAGGAAGCTCCGCCACAGCGCGGGATTCTCTGGCCTCTGCAGCTTGCTGCGAGCTTTCTCTTGATGGTTGCCATCGTTGTTGGAGTCATGTACCTCGTCAAGCCCGACTGGTTTAGCGTCTTGATGCCTCGTCCGGTTACGCGAATCGACTACTTGTGGGAGGCGGGGAAGTACCCCGAAGCGTTCGCGCTCGTCGAGAGGTTAGAAGAACCTGAAAGAAGTAAGCAGCTCTTGAACGGCGTGGCAATCTGGAGACGGGAGTTGGCGGAGAATAATCGTAATGCCGTTCTGAAGTCACTGCCTCTTATGAATCAAATCGTCACCTCTGCAGAAGCATTGAATCTAGATACTGAGTATGAAGAGGGAATCTCGGAATGGTTGGAGCGCGAGTCCCAAGAGCTGTCGTTGAAAGAGCAGTTGAGTCTCGTTTCCGAATTGGTGAATAAACTGTGTTGTCAGGCAGCGAAAGATATGGCCACCCAACGCGGTGCCGTGCTGCTGGCGTTGAAGAAGGCCGGGGATGAGGCGTTGAAGAATGGCGAGTTGGCAAGTGCACAAGAGAACTACGAGATAGTTCTCGGAGCGACCTCGGATTCCGGCGGGGAGATCCGCACGCGGACGTTGCTGTCTTTGGCACTGACTCACGCCAGGCAGGATGATTGGTCTGCACTACAAGCGAGGCTAAGCGACGTGGAAGGGGAAATTCAGAGCGCGCCGCACAGCGAACAAGTCCTATTCGGCGGACTCAGAGCACTGGTGATATCGCACGATGGCGATGAGGACAACCTGTTGAAGGTTGTCCTCGATGAATTGGTGAAAGTGGTCCAAATGCCGTCCTTTGTGAAGCCGTTCGAGGAACATCCGAGATTGGTAATGCAGTTGCTCTCACTGAGCGACAAGGTACTGACCAAGGGAATACAACTTCAGCAGAGCAGTGGATTGACCGAGGAGCAGAAAAAGCAGCTAAACCTCTTGTCCGGCGATCTACTGGACCTGCACGCGAGACGATTGAATGCCCAAGTGCTACTTCAGCAAGAGAACTACGCCGGGGCTCGGCAGCAGGTGAACGACGTCATCAACGTGCTGTTTCAAAAGCTGCCCGAACTGAACGATTTCGCCAAGGAGGCGGGAGAGCGCCTGCACAATACTCTGAGAGCGCAACTCCTGCAGATAAATCTCGCCGATCCAGACGAACTAGCTTCGGACTCAATCGAAAAAGTCGATCCCTCTTTCCTAGAATTGGTCGCGGAAACGAATGTTCCGGCTGATCTGATTCTGGACGACGTGATTGCACGTATGCACAGAGAGATGTTGGGAGGACTGTCTCCCACTCTTACAACCGGATACGTGCAGAACCTGATTTCACAGATGCCGTCGCCCGCAGTACTAGCTTCCGAGCGATCAAGGTACTATGTCGCTGAGCTCACGAAGTTGGATTTGGTTCGAGAAATGTTGAGCGACGGTTTCAATCCCAGCAAGTTTTCTCAGAACCTTGCTGCGCTTGAAAAGCAGCTGAAAGAAGAGATTCAAGATAACGAAAACGCAACCCTCCTCCCCAAGGATAACCCGGTCGATGCTCTGCTGGTGCTGGGACGTTGGGAGTGTGTACTAGCAGAACGAGAACGTGCTGCTAAACCAGAGATCGAGGCGGAACGTGACGCGAACAAAGTCGCTCTCGATCTAGTGAAAGAGCAGGACGAGCGATCCGAGTCTCCATTCTTCGGCTATGGCGTTTACCTGGATGCTTTGGCCTTGTCGAAAGCTCGTCAAGATTCTGTCAAGGTCGCGAACGCGGTCGTCAAGACTTTCCAAGCGACCGAATCGCAGGAATTGGCCCCAATTCTCCGTTCCGCATCGCGTCAGCAAGAACTGGCAGAGATCTTGCTGAAGGCCACGAAGGAGTCGTTCGACGAAGATGTTTTCGATGAGTCACCGTTTGAGGATGACAAAAGCGCCGGACAGGTGTTCAGCTGGTTGACATTGCACGAACGATTGATGCCGAATCCCAAAGCTCAAGAGTATAAGGTTTTCGCGGCATATTACGGCAAGAGGCTGGACGAGGCGATCGACATCTCTGATGAGCTGCTTCGAGATGTCAGAAACGAATCGAACTTGATGCTGCTCAACTTGTTGCTGCTCAACGCAAAGGGGCACAAACAGCGATTTGAAAGTGATCCACAACAGTGGCCGGATGATGCCGTCAAAGCGGTTCGTCGTTTTGTACAGCTGATAAAGCGACTTGGTGCTGCCAGGACCGGGCTCACGGACACCGAGTACTATGAAAGGGTACTCGTCCCCGCGCTAGAACTGAACAACCGGCTGCTCGGTGAAGATGCCGCCGGCGACGACATCGACGTTATCGATTTTCCATTCCTGTTGGCCGACATTGACGCTAATGCAACAGACGAGAAGAATGCAGCGATCGATAAGCTCGCTAATCAAGAGCTGCGTAATGACGTGGCAGCAGTGTATGCGGCGTTTGCCGAATTCGCCGCCACGGATCCTGACATTCGTTTGCCGAACCGTCTTGCCAAAGCGCAAGCACTCTTCAAGCTGGCAGCTGAATTGGCAGAGGATGACAGCGAGTACAAGACCCGTGAGGCAGAAGTACTGATTGAGCGGTCCGACGGCGATTTGTTCGACAGGATTGAGCTTGTTCGAAGCGTCGCCGAGCCGATTTTGAAAGTCGACGAAGACGATCCACGCGCCAACGCTCTGATGGGATGGGTGGCGCTAAAAAAAGGGTACTTTGAGCCCGACCCGTTGTCCAAACGAGTTTTGCTTAACGAATCCGTCAATCGTTACAAAAAGTCCTTCCTTTCCATCGGAGCAAGTTATGAAAAAAACCTCGTCCATTGCAGCAACGCGAACCTCTTGCTTGGACTGACATACAGATACGACTTGGAAATGCTACGCGATCACCTTGATGCGGCCAGGCAACAAGCAGAAGAAGCAAGCAACAGGGCGTCTGGTACGGCTGATATCCTCGCGAAGATGATGTTAGGAAATATTCTGGAAGACTACTCGGACCCGAAGTATGGTAACCAACCGATCTACTGGGGCGACGCACAGAATGCCCATGAACAGGCCTTGGAAGCTGCCGAGTTTGTTCGGGAGTACGATGGCGTTGCAGCCTTCAACTTGGGGCGATTTCTCTACAAACGAGCGACAATACAGCTTCGCAAGTCAGAACAGAAAGAGTATGAGACGGCTCTCGTTGACTCATTGAAATGGCTTCAGATAGCTACAAAACCCGAAAAGGAGATGTTTTCGAGCAATCGTGCGGAGGCCTACTTCTTTCGAGGCTTAGTCTATCTGGAACAGGCAAGAGACGAAGAGAAGGCTTCTGATCGGGATTCCTTGCTCGCAAAATACGACGATGCGGTAGAGAAAAGCGTTGAGCTGTTTGACGAGTCGCACCGGCTTTGGGCCTATTACCAGAATCGGAGCATTCTAGCCGCAAGTGAGGTATTCGACGAGAACCAAAATGACGAATGGCTCGCTAAAGTCAAGGCAAGAGGGCAAGATCTGGTGGCGACGATTGGCCGGAGGGTCACCGCAGATGATAACGACTTTTATCCCCAAGACGTACTGAACGGTGTTAAGAACGTATGCTCTGCAAGAGTTGATGTGGCGACAAAGCAGCAGCTTATTGATGAGGCAATACTTGTCCTTAAGCAGACCCAAAAAATCAAGGGTGATGATCGCAGGGTGTTGCACAGTTTAATTGACCTTTACCTTCAACAGGTCTCGGTACATCGAGAAGAAGGTGGGAGTAACAACGTCTGGCTGGATTACGACAAACAACGGTTTCGTACTGACATTGATGCGGCGATCAGTTGGGCCGATCAACTCATCAAGACGGAACAAGAGTACGCCAAGGCGAAGATCTTCGGCGAGGAAGGCACGTGTTACTTCTACAAAGCAAGGGTGTCCAGGTTCCGACAACCAACTGAAGAGTCAGGGACGATGTATCTCCAAGCGGCTGCCGCACTAGAGAAGGCGGTTCAGTATTCGCCGCAAAACGAGAACGCATTCAAGTGGCAAATCCTCGGAGCGGATGCACTGATAAGCCTTCCTACACCTGATCGGGAAAGAGTACAAAAGCTGCTCAACGGCGTAAAAGTCGAGCAACTGGACCGAATGGATGACGAGAATGCCAGGGAAGGTCTAAAGAAGCTCCTCAAAGGAGCACAAAGCTTCCTCGACAACAGCCCTAGCGAGTAGTCCTCGCCTTTCACAGGGTTCCGAGAATTCACCCTTCTTGTCGTAAGTCCCGGTGCAGTAAGTATTTGAGCTCGACCGCTTGATTCAAAGTCGCACCGTTAGAATGGTCCCCGCTCTCTGCGCTGCAGCGGTCGATGATGCTGCGAAGATCCCAAAAGCCCTTACAAACTATCAAGCAAACTCAGGCTTTTGGCCGAGAACGATTGTAACGGATCTTCGCGCACGAGCGATTCGCGCTCTTGTGTGGATAGCATCGACGGAGGGGGAAGCGAATGGACCAGGCGATGACAAGGACCATCCTGTGGATGAGTTTGACATTGCTGGGATTAAGTCCGGCAACTTTCGGGCAGCAAATACTGTTCGAGTCGCAGCTCTACCAGCGACGGCTGGAACAGGAGCGTCAAACGAGCCCGTTTGTCCTTCGCGGTCAGGATGAGCCGTTGGGCCAGGCTCGCGAGGACGACGCTGCGAGTGGGTTGGGCGGCTTGTTTTCGGATCCAGAGTTGTTTGCAGTGTTGACCGAACCAGCCTCGGCGACCTCCGCTGATGTCTTGACCGCCGAAGTGCTTAAGCAGTCCGCCGATTCATCGCTTGGTGGGCAGATCCAGAAGTCAGCTGCTGCTCCATCGATCGGGTTCCAGCGCCGTTCCCCGATCGCACAAAGTCCTTACATCCGCGGCTACAAAGCTGGTCAGATTTACGCCCAAGCCGACGGCCAGCACTGGTTGCCGGTGCGGATGGATTTGGACTCGATGATTAGTAAGCTTGATCCGGCCCTGATTGAGGATGTGATCCTCATCAACGGTCCCTATGGACTACGATACGGCCCAGGATTTGGCTACATTTCGGTCAAGACATTCGATACGCCACGATACGATTGCTTCACTTCACACAGTCGCACTGGATTGTCAGTTCATACCAACGGTGGACAACTTTTCGGAACCGAGACGTTCTCCGGTGGAAGCCAGAACTACGGTTTTGTCGTCAGCTACGCCAATCGGACCGCGGGCGACTACCGACCGGGTAACAACTCTGCACTTCGGCAGATTCCATCGAGCTATCACGTCCAGAACTTTCTTGGGCAAGTTGGTTTCGACGTTTCGGAGAATTCGAAGATTGAGTTCCGATATAACCGGCTTGATCAGACGGACACGGAAATCGCGGGCCAGTTTTGGGACATCGGTTTCTTAGAAACGGATGCCTTCGATATGACTTGGACGAAGACGGATGATTGCAACTGCAACGAGACGCGATTTGAAGCTTGGTACAACCGCACGAAGTACGATGGTGGCTTGAATCCGCCACTAACCACGACAAAGCGCACTCCTTACCCCGTTATTGACCGAGTGGAAGCCGCAATCGATCGATTTTTTCAGCAGTCAACTCCTCCAACATCTCCGGCAGATATCACCACCAGGTTTACGGACAACACCGTCTCGTCTGGATCGACAAGCTCCACAGGAGCGCGTTTGGTCCGGAGTCACGAGCCGAACGAGTGGTTCCAGGTGAATTACGGAGCTGACATTCGGTATGTAGAGCAGAATCTCGTGGAGTCTTTTCAGACCACGGGCGGTTTGACGACAGGCACACTCCTCGAGGACTTCGAGACAAACATGCCCAGGTCCGAGTTGGTCGATCCCGGCATGTTCGCCGAGACGTCGTTGACCGTCTTGCCATATCTAACAACGCACCTTGGTGGTCGCGTGGACTGGGCACGGACGGATGCACAGGCGGACGGTGGTTTTCCGCTTGGGGTTCGAGCGGGAGGTAATCTTGCGATCGCGCTAGCAGCGGGAATTCCCCTTCGCCAACATGATATGCTGTATTCAGTCTTCCTTCGAAATGACATCGAAATGTCAGAATCCTGGAGTGGGAATGTCAGTGTCGGTTACGCAGAGCGTTCACCCACGTTGACGGAGCGCTATTCGGATGGTGTCTTCCTTGGCGTTCTGCAGAGTGGATTGAACCGCCTGATCGGCAATCCAGCTCTGCAAAAAGAGCGGCTGTGGCAGTTTGATGCCTCGGTTCAGTTTGACTATGGTTTCGCACGTGGAAGCGCGGCGTTCTATCATGCCTGGATCCAAGACTACGCTGGGTACGAGGCACTGCTCGTAGCCGATCCCACGAGTGCCCGGCTGCTGCGAAGCATCAACCTGGACTTGGCCACGCTGACCGGGTTCGAACTCAAAGGCGGCATCGATGTAACGGATCGGTCTTCGATCATCAGCACGTTGAGCTATGTTGAAGGTAAGGATCACGACATTGACAGACCCTTGCCCTCGATCATCCCACTTGAAGGGCGAATTGCCTATCGATTGTCGGATGATTGTGGTTGCGGCACGTGGGGAGCTGAGTTTGGTGTGAGAATGGTCGCTACCCAGAATCGTGTGGGCTTCGTGCGTCTGTCCAACGGCGTGCCGGAGGAAGTCGAGTCGCGAACCGGAGGCTTCACGACTGCCTACATCAGAGGCGTCTACGACCTGACGGAGAACCTTCACTTTGTCGGCGGCATCGAGAATCTGTTCGACCGCTCCTATCGTGAACACCTCGATCTGGTGATTCCAGGAGATCCGCTCAACTCCGTACCGGAGTTCCGCGATCCGACGCCCGTTCTGTCGCCCGGCATTACGCCTTACGTGGGTGCAGAATTGATCTATTAGTGGTATTGCATCTTTCGACCTTGCTGCAGCCCGCCGGCGTCTTACGTCAGCGGTTCTCTCACGACATGCCAGTGTCCAATTCGTTTCTTGACTCCGTCGTTCGGTTCAAACTGACTCGTGTCGTATCGCGCTAAAGTAGCCGGGTCTTCCTTCGATATCCTACTGTTCGTGGTTCCACAGTTGGGGTGTTGTCCAGGCGGGGCTGGAACCAGGCGTACCCGCTGAGCATTTCTTTCTTGTCGTGGCCCGCCGCTGTGATGAACATCGCGTAGAATGCCTGCGTATTCTGAGAGATCCCGCCTGAGGTCTCTTTGAGATTCTCCCTGAAGCCAGTAAGTTGTTAGCAGGCAAGTGGTTGTTCTTTCCCATTGGCCGGCTCGAAAAAGCCCCTTTGTCGTTGGATTCCGTCATGCTCGAATTGGAAGGCGTCAAGAAATCCTATCTGGAAGCCAACGGCGACATTCTGCCGATTCTCGACATCGATCGGTTTCATGTCGGTCAGGCTGAACAGATGGTATTGGTGGGGCCTAGCGGCTGCGGGAAGACAACGTTGCTCCACATCATCGCGGGGATTGGTCGGTCCGATGCGGGATCGATTCGCCTCGATAATGTCGAAGTGAGCCAGCTTTCTGAGGCTGGGCGTGACCGTTACCGAGCCATCAAGTTGGGATACGTTTTCCAGACGTTCAATCTGTTGCCCGCGTTTACGGCATTGGAAAACGTACTGCTGGGAATGACGTTTGCACGCGGCAAGAAGGACTCGCAGCGAGCCCGCCAATTGCTGGATCGAGTTGGCTTGGGTTCGCGCGCGTCACACAAGCCGGCCGCCATGTCAGTGGGCGAACTGCAGCGCGTCGCGGTGGCTCGCGCGCTTGCCAATCGTCCTCGCTTGCTCTTGGCCGACGAACCGACCGCCAACGTCGATCCCGCCAATCAACAACTGATAATCGACCTGATTCGCGAGACCTGTCACGAAGAAGAGATTACGCTGTTGCTGGTAACACATTCGACCGAAGTCGCCAGCCAGTTTGATCGCGTTGATCGCCTTGAAGATGTCAACCGAGTTGTCAGCAAAACCGCAATGAAAGTCTCATGAGTCTGTTTCGAATTGCCTGGCGGAGCATCCAACAACGCGGCCTTGCGTCATTCCTGACCGCCGTTTCCATGGCGCTGGGTGTCATGATGGTGGTGGCCGTCTTGTCGGTGCACGGTGTGGTCGCAAAGTCTTTCCGCAACAACTCGAGCTTGGGCTACAATCAGATTGTTGGTGCCAAAGGCGGCAAGCTTCAGTTGACCATGAACACGGTCTTTTATCTGAGCAAGCCTGTCGAGAATATTCCGTACGAATACTACCTCGAGTTTGTCTCGGCAACCGAACGTCAAGCGGGGCTGAGACATACGATTCGCAGCGAAATTCACCAAGCCCAGTGGGAAGCGCTGAACATCCTGTTGGGCATCGATTCGAATTCGGGTGTCCCCTTGGCTGGGCTGGGCTCGAGCATTGCTGGTGAGTTGTTTGAGGCGCGTGGCCAGCAACTGTTGGACTTGGAGCGCGGCGGCAGGTTCGGCCAGTTCACCGCCTTCGCGATCCCCGTTTGTTTGGGCGACTATTTCGGTCAGTTTCGTGTCGTGGGCACGACGCCGGACATGTTCGACAAGCTCCGCCACGGCCCAGCCAGTGATCAGTCCTTTGAATTCGCCTCGGGACGCAACTTCAAACACTGGAGTGAAGAGCACGGCTATTTCGAGGCCGTTGTGGGAGCGTCGGTGGCACGCGAAATGAAGGTCGGGGTCGGCGACGGCTTCTCGCCATCGCACGGCGATCCTGAAGGCGCGCGGCACGGCGACCAATTCAAAATCGTGGGTGTCTTGGAGTACTCTGGGACACCCAATGATCGGGCGGCGTTCATCAATCTGGAAGGTTTCTACTTGATGGACGATCATGCCAAGCCGATCGATGTCGGCGAGTTCGACAGTTTGCCGGACGATGTTGAATTGCCGGACGATGTTGAATCGTCCTCGGCGGCTGAAGATGACCAGCCAAACCACGCCGGCCACGCAGAAGCCGCACCGGAGTTTCAGCGGCTGCCGGTCGAGCAACGAGAAGTGTCGGCAGTGTTGATTCGGAACACTAGCGATATCATTGGCATGAGCATGTCGAATTCAATCAATGAAGGCAACGATGCCCAATGTGTGCAACCGATTCGCGAGATCACGGTGTTGTTCGAGGAGTTCGTGGGGCCGGTTCAATTGGCGCTGCTGGTGGTGACCGCGTTGATCTGTGTCGTCTCCGGGATCAGCATTCTGGTGAGCATCTACAATTCGATGAGTGACCGGAAGCACGAAATCGCGGGGATGCGGGCGCTGGGTGCCGGCCGAAGCACGGTAATGACGGTAATATTGCTTGAGTCGATCCTGCTGTCGCTTGCCGGTGGAACTGTCGGCTGGGCGGGCGGTCACGCCTTGAATATGGCTGTCAGTGGCGAAATTGAGGCCCGCACTGGCGTTTCAGTCGGATTTTTGAGCTTCGCCCCACCATTAGAGAACCTTGATCTGTGGGGGCTGGGCCCAATAATAGGACTAATGTCGCCGGAATTGTGGCTGATTCCGGCACTCATTCTGCTGGCAATTATTGTAGGATTTCTTCCAGCGTTGGCTGCTTACCAAACTGACGTGGCCAAGTCGTTGGGAGCCTGATGACCTGATATGTTCTCGCGACTGCATTCCCACAGTTGGCGGTCGCACCACAAATCTGACAGAAGAGCCGAGCTGAGCAGCGAGTTTCGGTCGTCAACCTGCCTCGAATCTACCTTCCAAATATTAGGAACTATCGGACAACCTCAGAACCGCTGGCAACGGCGGAAAGGACGACGCCATGAAACGATTTTTCCCGCTGATGTCGTTAGCCCTGGCATTGCAGTGCGCACTGACTGCAGTGCAAGCCTTGGCTTGCCCGTTCTGCTCGACGGTGTCGCAAACGTTCACCGAGGAAATTCAGTCGATGGACATCGTGGTCATCGCTGATTTGGTTGCGTTGCCACCGATTAAGAAGAGTGATGAAAGCCAACAGGAGGTTCCGAAAGCGAAATTCAAGGTCCGGCAGATTGTCAAAGGTAAGGCGCTGGCCGAGGTCGGTCAGATTGTCGAAACGGTATTCTTTGGCGAAGCAAGAAAGGGAGCCGCCTTCCTGGTGATGGGCGTCGATCCGCCCAAGATCGCCTGGTCGACTCCTCTGCCATTGTCCGAACGTGCACGCAAGTACGTTCCGAGTCTTTTGGACCTTCCCACAGAAGGGCCCGCACGATTGGTGTTTTTTCAGCAGTACTTGGAAGACGCAGATGAGATGTTGGCTCGAGATGCTTACGACGAGTTCGCGAAAGCTCCATACGAGGAAATCAAATTGCTGAAACCGAATATGGACCACGATAAGCTGATCGTGTGGATTCAGGATGCGGACATCCCCGCCAGCCGACGTCGCCTCTATTTGACGCTGTTGGGTGTCTGCGGAAACTCGAGCGATGTCGCGATGCTGGAAGACCTGTTAAAGTCCGACGATCGAAAAAAGAAAGCCGGACTGGACGCAATGATTGGCTGCTATCTGACGCTCAAAGGACCGGCCGGTATGCCGTTGATTGAAGAACTATTCTTGAAGAACGCCAAGGCGGAATACGCGGATACCTACGCCGCGATCATGGCCTTACGTTTCCACGGCAGTGAAACGGACGTGATTCCGCGCGAGAGGATCCTGCAGGGTCTCCGTCACATGCTGTCCCGCCCCCAATTGGCGGATCTGGTCATTCCCGATCTCGCTCGATGGGAAGACTGGTCGGTCATGGATCGGCTGGTTCAACTGTTCAAGGATGCCGACGACAAGACCAGTTGGGTTCGTGTGCCGGTGATCAATTACTTGCGGGCTTGCCCGAACCCAATGGCTAAAAAGCAAATCGCACTATTGGAGAAGATCGATCCCACAGCGGTGAAACGAGCCAATACGTTTTTCCCCTTTGGAGCCTCGGGTGCCAGCAAAGCTACAACGGCAAAGACCAAGCCAGCCGAGACCAAGCCAGCCGAGACCGAGCCAGCCAAGACCAAGCCAGCCAAGGCGACCCCCGCCGCCGGCGGCGCTGGCACCTAAGCGAAGTTTGGATGTAAGGGCACGATCGAATCCAAGAATCGATGTGAGATTTCCCGCAACGTAGAATCGCGAGCCGCGCAGTCATTTCTGAGTATTGCGTAGCCTGCGAACCATGGCCACCTTTGAAACGTAACAAGCGTGAACCAGTTCGGGCAGAGTTTGCTCGTGGCCAATCTTAATTCGCGTGGGTGGTTGATTGATGAGTATATCGGAGCAAACCAAGCCGGCAACGGCGTTCAGTGACAGCGATGTCGGCGAGACCTTTGCGCCCTATCGAGCGGTCAGCCGCGCGGCTGCAATCTCGTTGGCCTTGGGCGTTCTTGTGGCGCTGCCCGGTATCGCCTGGCAGTACGGGGCTGCCGCGGCATGGCTACGCCAACTCGTTTCTGCCTGGATGCCCGAGACACTGACATTGATCTTGATTGCGGTTCCACCGATCGCGATGCTTCTAGGCACGATCCTCTTGGGAGTGTTTCGTCCTCGGCTGGCTCGCCGCGTCGCGATCATTGGAGTGATCTTGTTGCTTCCAGGTTGTATCTGGACCGTGGGGATGATTCCCGCACCTGTACTGATTCTGCCACTGATTGGATCGATCTTGGGCAGTCTGGGGCTGAGCAATATTCGTAAATATCCTGCGGAACTGACCGGTAAGACGGCCGCGGGTCTGGGCACGATCTTGGGTGTGGCGCTGTTCATTGGTGGCATTGCCTGTCATGCGCTGATCTATTCGACGGAAGTTCCCGATGGNTACGAGCGACTGTCGTTTGACGTNCTGAAGGCCGGCGCTCAGATGCCAGACTATCCACCGCCGACGGCTCAGGAGATGGATGGAAAGCAAGTCTTCATCAAGGGCTATATTTACCCAGGCCAGCAACGTTTGGGTCTGAAGGAGTTCGTGCTGGTTCCCGATATTGGGACGTGCTGTTTCGGCGGAAGTCCCAAGCAGACCCACATGGTCGAAGTCATCTTAAAAAAGGGCCTTACGCTTGACTATTCGATGACCAAACGCCGTCTGGCGGGAGTCTTAAGAGTAAACCCGACTCTCCAGCCGGTGGCGGATCGACCAGGTGTCTACTACCAACTAATGGCGGACTATGCCAAATGATGTTCAGATCCAACTCGGTCGTCGTTGCTTTGATGCTAGCCATGCTGATTTCCAACGCCGCTGGTGTGGCACGGGGGGCCGATAAAAAAAAACCAAAGAAGCGGCAGAACATCACGTTCGACGACATCAAGTTCGAAATGAAAAAAGGCGCTCCGTTCAAGCGCACCATGTTGACCAAGAAAATCGAGCAGCTTGACAAACAGCCCATCACAATTCGCGGCTACATCCTGCCCAGTTTTCAGCAGAAAGGGATCACGCAGTTCGTTTTGGTACGTGACAACATGGAATGCTGTTTTGGACCCGGTGCAGCGCTGTTCGATTGCATTCTGGTCGAGATGGTCAAGGGAAAATCGACCTCATTCACAGTCCGACCTGTATCCGTCACTGGCAAGTTCACGGTCTCGGAATTCAAAGATCCCGACGGGAATCACCTGGCGATCTACCGCCTCGACGGCGAGCTGGTCAAGTAGCTGAATCTCGAATGACGAGCCCGGATACCTTATTCGCCCACTTTCGTTGGGACGTACTGGTGATCTCGTTTGCGAAGGACCTCCGCCTTGACAATCTTGTCAGGATCCGGTTGTCCCCGCCCACTGGGATCCCGTCGCTGCAGCTTCGCCAAGACATCCATCCCTTCGATGACGCGACCGAACACGGTGTGTAATCCATCCAAATGTGCCGTACGTCGAAAGGTAAGAAAAAACTGCGATCCACCCGTGTTTTCTTTTCCGGTGTGGGCCATGCTTAGCGTTCCACGAAAATGGTGTCGGTGGTTTTCTTGGTGGCATTCACAGTAGATGTTGTATCCGGGACCGCCCGTACCCGTTCCGTCGGGGCAGCCAGCTTGGGCCATGAAGCCGGACAGGACACGATGGAAAGTGAGATCGTTGTAGTATTCTTTATCGACGAGGCTGATGAAATTGGCAACGGTTTGTGGCGCTTCGTTCTCCAAGAGTTCGATCACTAAGTCACCTTTATTGGTCTGCATTTTGACGCGCGGCAAGTTGTCCGCAGCAGCCTCTGCCTGGCGAAGCGCTTGTTCGCGTGCCCACGACTTCGTCGCTTGATCGAGATCACTCAAATAGGAGTGTGCCAGCCGGGAAAGGGCGTTGGCGGCTTTGGCTTTTTTCAAGTGTACCGCAGCCGTNTTAAAATCGTCCGTACAATAGGCCGCAGAACCAACGAGGTCTTCGACAGCGGGTTCTTCACATTTGTGCTTCAATAACAAATTGCCGAGTTTGAGGGCCTTGGAATATCGATCGGATCGGACATCGTTGGCTAGCAATCCCACCAACGTTGATGTCACTTTTTCATCGGCATTCGGTGCCGCTTCGTAGGCAGCCAAGGCCGCACTGCGAAGCTCAGGCAAGAGAGCGAGAGACTTCTTCATCAGAACGTCATGTTGCTTGACGAGTTCCCCCTTTTCGGCTGCGGGCGCGGTGCGGTATTTGTCCTCTAATTCACTGATGCTCTTGTACGTCGAATCCCACTCGGCCGATACTTCCGCAAAGGGGCGAATGGCCTTCTCCGCGCGTGCCGCGGCGTCGTCCTTGGCAGCGACGTCATCTTGCGCGCCNATTGACGTTAGAGCGGCAACACTCAACAACACAGCCAACCCCGCGGACACACAGCGATAAACCATGATCGGACCTATTGTATCATTGTGACTTGTTTGGTTTGTACTCGTGTTTTCGCTTGCGGAGCACTTCCATTTTGATAATCGTATCGGGCTTCGTTGGCGAACCCGCTTCCGATGGATCGACGCGTTGAAGTTTTGCGAGCACATCCATGCCCTCGATCACGCGGCCAAAAACCGTGTGTTTACCATTGAGGTGTGCCGTTGGCACAAAGGTCAAGAAAAACTGTGAGCCGCCAGTATCCTTGCCCGCGTGCGCCATGCTCAGCGAACCACGGAAATGATTGCGATGATTCTCGGCATCTACTTCGCACTTGATCATGTACCCAGGACCACCGGAACCGTCACCTTGTGGGCAACCTCCCTGGGCCATAAAACCTGGCAACACGCGGTGAAAGCCGAGCCCATCATAGAATTTCTTTGACTCGACGAGATTGATGAAATTACCAACCGTGTCGGGAGCTTCGTTTTCAAGCAACTCGACGATCAGTTCGCCACGATTCGTAGTAACTTTCACGCGGGGTAGATCATCGGCGGCAGCTTCTTTCTCGCGAAGCTCCTTTTCGCTCGCCCAATACAACTTGTATTCATCGATCAACGATAGGTTTTCTTGACCCTTTTCGGACAGACCGCCAGCGTCTTGGGCACGCTTCAGGAGCGTTTCGGCACCGTCGAAATCGTTGGTGCAAAATGCCGCTACACCGCTTGCGTCAAACACTTCTTTCACATCACAACCGCTGGCGACCAGCGAAGTGCCCAGTTCGTACGCCTGCTCGTATCGATCGTGGGCAATATCATCGGCCAACAACTTGGTCAGAAATCGCTCGATGGCCCGATCTCCACCTTGTGCGGATGCATATGCGGCTTTGCCCGCGGCTCGCAATTCAGGAATCAAGCGTTCGCCTTGCGCGATCAAGTCATCCCATTCCTTTTGGATTTCGACGGCTTCGGGCTCCTTGGCGAGCGCATAGCGAGGTGGCAGGGCGCGTAGCGACTTGAGGATGGTCCTCCACTGCTCTAGTTTCGCAGCAAACGCCGCCTTGTCCGCCGCTGGGGCAGATGCCGACGCCTCTTTAGCTGGCGCCGCCTGGTTACCTGCCTCTGGCGTCTCAGTCGTGTCTGGAGACTCCGTTGCCGCTGGGGTCGTGGGAGGCTGAGCGGCACCTTGGGTGGTGTCCTGGCCGAGAACGCTCGTCCCCAGTCCGATTGTGCATACCAGGGCAACCAGCAACGGACATTGGCGTAGCCATTTACGTGACATGATTCTCATTCCTCAATATCAAACAAAGTTGGATTTCGTTGTTAGCAGTGCCTTGCCGGTCATCCCTCTGACTAGCTAAAACGAATACGGACGACGACTTTATCCGGTTCGCACCGACTCTGAAAGCGACGACGGCCTTTGGTTTGCCGCGAGAGCCGCCAGATTCGCCTGTTTGGCCGGCAACTTCCGCGGTTTGAGCCGGACTTGTGCCGTCAGAGTCATTTAAGGTAAGCCAAGTGCCCGCACGAGAAAAGACGTCGTGGGCCAATCAACCACCTGAAACCAGCTAATTTTGTGGAGAACTTACCCGTGAAGCAGTCCTCTAAGGGACGGAACAAGCTTCCCACCATCCGGATTATTGGCGGGGCCATGCGGGGCCGGGCCATCCGCTACGATGGGGATCCCGCCACCCGGCCCATGAAAGACCGTGTCCGCGAGGCCGCCTTCAACTTGCTGGGACCGACAATCAAAGGCAAACATGTGATCGATCTGTTTGCTGGTACCGGGGCTATGGCATTTGAAGCGATCAGCCGTGGTGCCGCCAACGCCGTGCTGATCGAACGTCGTTTTCCGAATGCGAGACTGATCCACGATACCGCGGCCGAGTTGAAGATCGAGGACAAGATCGACGTTTTTTCCGGCGATACGTTTAATTGGGTGCAGCGCGTTATGGTGGAGGCAGATGAGCCGACGGTCGTTTTCTGCTGTCCCCCCTACGACTTCTACCTTGAGCGCTGGCCGCAACTTTCGGCCATGATCGACGACATTCTGGCGCTGTTACCCAGCGGCAGCGTATTGTTGGTCGAATCCGACGGACGATTCGAGACGACGCAGTTGCCTGACACTTTTGATTGGGATGTCCGAGCGTATCCTCCGGCAGTCTTGTCTTTGTCTGAAATCGGTTAATGACGATACGGTGCTCTGCAAGAAATAAGATGACCTGCGACGGTCACGTTCCCGCCTTTCCTAATCAGAACAAACGGCATGACCAGCTTCGAGCACCCCTAAGTTAGTTGGATGAAACGATTTAATCGTTCGGTTTGGAAAAACTAATTCCATTCTCTACCCCGTTGTTACCGATCCATTCAGATGACCTGTGGTATCGCACGAGTGCTCGTCAGCTTGCGGATTTCGGTACGGAGAGCGAGGTAAGAATGCGGAAAGTCAAATACGCCTTACCAATTTGGCACTACCTAGGCGCTGTTGGGTGTCTCATTGTGTTGACCTTGTTGGCTCCCTTCACTTGGAGGAGTGTCGTTACTTCTCGTCCATCGACGAGCAATGGACAGGCAGGAAGGGCCGTCGCGATCGCACCTACCACGCCAGTCTTCATCCAATCCGTTTCGGTCAGCTCGCCACCAGACGAGGCTCTATCTGCCAGCGAACCGGAAGCCAGTCAATTGATCGCCGTCTTCCCCGCACCGAGCGTGATCACACATTTGCCAAGGGCTGATCCGTCGCTGGCCGGGATTGCAAATGTTGCTCCCATCGAATTGCCTGAATTCGCGGCACCTCGCCATCAGGTCGTGGCGGTGCCGCCAGTCGCTGACCGAGTGCAGTTGCCTGTGCGGACGCCGGAGCGAACATCGGGACCTTCTCTTCTTGCAAGTAGCGTTGCAGCGCCCGCGAAACGGTCAATCCCAGTTTCATCAGGATCGGATTCACCCGTCCTGCCCCAGCGGGCCGAGGCGATTCCCAAGACTCCTCACGGTTGGCCCAATGCCGTCTCGCTGATCGAACAGTTTCGCCCGTTGCAGAGGTTCGACGAGACGCAATCATGGGCGGCACACGCAATCACAGTGCTTGAAGACGTTCATCGCCAGAAATCGCTCAGCTCGAACGACTTGCTTCCGTTGCTCGACGAAATGAGCATCGTGGCACAACAAGGCAGCGTGTTGGCCGAGAACGCTTCGTCGCAGGAGATGCGAACTGGCATTCTGCGCGCTGCGTATGCCACCGTTCGTCGCGAGCTGCTTTGGCGGCAGGTACATCAGATTGCCACGGATGATGTTCCGAAGAACGCAAGTCGCTCCAGCCAGGAGACGAAGGACCGACTGGACGCGGCTCGCATCAAGTTCGGCAACGCAGCGGCTTGGCGAAAATACCTGCGGTTGGACGAGATCCAGGAATACTGTGAAGAGGCGGACGCTGACGTCCGTGCCGCCCTGGCCCGCGATGTTCTGGTGCGCATGAATTCGCCCAAACTGACGTCAGCGCAACGAGACGTTTTTCAGCAACCTGTGATGTTGGACTTGGAACGCGAACTACGTCGATGGGTTGTCGAGCCGATTGCATATCCACAACTGTTGGACGATATCGAACTGTACGAGCAAACGCGTTCCGCTGAGGCAGCGCATCGTATTGCGGCCAGCTATCAGGTGATTCGTTGGTCGGAACGCGAGAATATTGCGAAGCTGGCGGAGATTTTGGACGTTCATTACCGAAATGCCAACTTGCGTGTGGCTGTTCGTGACGATCTGTTGAATCGGTTGTTGCCCCAGCAGGACGATTTCGAAGAGGAAGTCGACGAGAACATCGTGGGAGCCCAAGTATTCGGCAATGCACAGGGGACGGCCCACATGCGAACCGTCCTGATTCCCGATCAGCGCAGCTGGCGATTTGGTTTGGAAGTCGAGGGTGAGGTTGAATCACAAACAGCGGCTACCCGTGGTCCCGCCACCTTCTATAACGATGGATATTCGCGTTATCAGGCGCGGAAGCTGTTCCAGATTGACCAGCGTGGGATGCAGGTTTCGGATTCTGAAGCTGTCGCGAACATGCGTTCAGAGTTGACAGGATTTCGCACCCTGTTCGACTCACTGCCGATTCTTGGCTGGGTCGCCCGAGGAATTGTCCGCCAGCAACATGACGATCATACGGAAATGGCGCGTTGGGTCTCGGAAACACGTCTCGAAACAAAGATGCGTGAAAGGCTTGATCGTGAAGTCCAATTGCAGTTGGAAGAGACGCAGGTGATCGTTGAAAAGAAGATCACTGCACCGCTGCAAAGGCTCGAGCTGGATCCAGATGTCATAGAAATGCGTACGACCGAGGACCGGTTGATCGCCCGCTATCGCTTGGCCGGCAAGAATCATCTGGGTGCTTTCACGCCGCGACCTCAGGCACCATCGGATAGCATGTTGAGCGTGCAGGTTCACGAAACGATGCTCAACAACACGCTCGAAAAACTACGATTGGACGGCAGGCGAACCAAGCTGCGTCAACTCTATCGCGATTTGGCTGATGCCTTCGATCGATCTGACCTGGAAGTGCCCGATGACATTCCTGAGAATATTACCGTGCAGTTTGCGGAGGTGAACTCGGTACGAGTTCATTGCGACAAAGGCAAGTTGACGCTTTTCTTGAAAATCGCCGAACTGAAGAATCGACGAAACTCCTGGCGTCATTTCGAAGTTCGCGCAGAATACCTTCCCGATTCGACGCGCTTGCACGCGAATCTCGTTCGCGACGGTGTCATTCAGCTAATCGGCAAACGTTTGAGCTTTGGTGATCAAATTGCCCTGCGTACGATTTTTAGCCGAGCCTTATCGAAGAAGCAACCATTCAACATCATCAACAGAAAACTCGCGGAGCATCCCGCTATCGCCGACTTGAACGTGAATCAGTTTGTGATCGCGGACGGTTGGATCGGCGTGTCTTTGGGTCCAAACCGTGTTGTCGCAGGGACGGTGCCCGCGGAAAACGGCACCACGGTGGTTCGATAACGCCGCCTATCGTCGACGCAAGACGAAGACAGCATCGCCCAGGTTGTTGTCCAATCTCAGAGGATCGTCGATGTCGTACCAAAAATCGTACACATCACACAGTTCGAACTGGGGTACGGTGTCGAGCAGGCGGCGGAATTGATAGGCTTGGTAGATCCGATATTCGTAATCCGCTGCGATCCGCAGGTCGCGTTTGCCGCTGCGTACTCGCAGGGAAAAGCGAATTACTTCGATTCGGCGTCGTCGATCAAAGTCCAGTACCCGAAGCGTGACGGCAACCCGCGTTGTACCGTGCCTGGCCGACCAACGTTCGATGCACGTTTCCTCGGCGTCCGGCGGCAACAGGTGAAAGCCCAACACATAAATGCCGCCCCGTCGAAGTGACTCGGCAGTCAGCTCCAGATGCTTGCGCGCATCGTCTTCGCTAGTCAAGTGGCGAAATGTGTTGAGCGTATTGAAGGCCGCATCGACGGGCCGCATCATATGGACAGCAGTCATGTCCCCCACGAAGACGCTGGCATGAAGATCGCGTCGGGCAAGTCGCCGCCAGACGTACTTGATCGTCCGTTCGTTCAAATCGTAACCGGTCATGTCAAAACCGCGCGCGGCCATTTCGATCACCAATCGTCCGCCGCCGCAGCCAGGCTCCAACAACCGCCGAACTGGGAAATCGCAGTATTTCTGTGCGGCGGCTTCAATGAAATCGGCTTCCCGTTGCGTTTCCGAACGAAACGCGAGATCCCAGTATTGCGGATAGTCGTAACAGTCGACCTGATTGGCTGGCGATTTCATCTCGCGTCCGCGTCGGTTAATTCGAGCGATCCCCATAGACTAGGATCTTCGACAAACGGAAATTCGGGACCGACGCTGAAGGTCTGCCAGCCAAGCTCCCGATCGACGACGGCATACGTGAATCCGAGCCGCGGATGTTCGTCGGGATCGAATCCTGTAATGGCGTCGGTGGGCACGAAGGCTTGCAGATGATACCCGTCGTTGCGGCGCTTGCAAGTCACCTCGAACTGCTCGGAACTGACTGGCTTGGGCTCTTCTTTGGCTCGACTGATCGACGCCATGGCTGCGACGGGTTCGTTCAAAGACCGGCCGCCGCCGGCCGGCAGAAACGCAAAGCGATGACAGAAGCGGCTGGCCCGATGGATGTTATGGGCGTCTCGCGAATCAATCCAAACCTGGAAGCCGTCACTGTCTTCCAAACGCGACTCGCGGCACCAGGGAGCCTGTTTCTTGCCCACCACCTCGACAGAAAATGCGATACCAGTCTTGTTCCAGGCTGCCCGCACATCGGCGAACAACGGGCGTCCCTCCAATTCGCCAAAGCTCGGTAGCGTATACGCTGCTTCCAACGCGGCGCCTTGCGCGGACCAGATGATCTTGCGAAACCGTAGCGGCGCGGAAAATCGAAACAAGAATGTCGGGGCCAGCAGACGATTGGTCATGGGTCGAACCTTGTTTCGTTTCGTTCTTCGCGATTACGTAATGTTCGTGGAGCGAACAATGACTATCATCTTGTCGCCAGGCGGAGTGCCTGGGAACGAGGTCGTGTAAAAATGTCATCTATGCGTTTGCAGTTTGCAGCAGGACGATGTGTTCTCGAAGAAATCCAGCCAGATCACCGCGATGCAGTTCTTCAACATTGCGGAAACGGAGCTTCACCACATCGTAGTCATCGCGAGTTTGGTCGATTTCCGGGGCAATACCCAACTCGGCAATTCGTCCCAGGGCAACCCCACCCTTAGGGCCGGTCAGTCCCAGCGACAGTGCTTCCGGTTTCTTGGTCACAATTCCGGCCCACGGATTCCGGTGGCCGTTCAGGTACACCCGCACGACCACCTGGTTATTCCAAAGGAAACTGCATTGGGGCGCAACTTCTTGAAGAAGTTCAAACAGCTCCTCCAAGACTTCCGCATCCCACCGAACGCGTTTTCCCGGCGGAAAACCCTTTCGCATGAAATGCCACTTTTGTCCCAGCTTCTTCCACGGCGTGTGGTCGTCCAAGTTCTGCTCGACACGCTCGGTATGGCGAAAGAAGCTGCTAACCGCCAGATCCAAGAACCCCCAAAACTCGAGTGTGTCAATCTCCTTCAAATGGGCAACTCGGACTTCGACTTCCTGCCAGGGGCCGCGCGCGGATCGGACCTTGATCCGCGGCTCGTTGCTATAAATTGGCAGTTCGTCCATTTCGTTCAGTGTCTTCAATTTGATCCGCTTGACCAATTCCTGTCGCTTGAAGGTGCCGCGATGGACACGGAACTTCAGTTTCAAGAGCCAAGTCTCACCGGTGATCGCGTGAAAGAACCAGCCGTGACTCTTTGTCGTGGCGGCAATTTCGACCACGCTACGTGCGTTCCAGTCGGTGTCACTGAACTCGCCCAGTTCGTGGATCCGATCGATCACACGGGCCAACGCCTCGCCGTCCCATTTGACGGGGTTCCCTTTCCGGTCGACACGGTCGCGGGTGTGCCAACCACGACCGTCGGACTCCCATGGCATCTTGGCTTCGCGTCCGATCTCCGTAATGTCCATGTCGCCTTTCCGCTTGTTTTCCACGGCCTCAGGATCATACGGAACCCGCGGCCGGTACGGTCCGGCTGCCAAAACGGGCTGCAACGCCTGAGCCGTGTACGACACCAGATCGGTCGTCACTCCCAGGCCCACGCTGTCGTCGGCAACGGTTGTCTTCTTTGCCCGACCTTTGGCGATCTTCTTTTTCTTGCCGTGCGCGACTCGAGCAGCTTCCTGTGCGACAATCATCTCAGGCGTTCCTGCGGCCACAAGCTGTCCACCGTCAGCACCTGCCTCGGGCCCCATGTCGATGATCCAGTCAGCCTGTTTGCAGACATCTGTGTTGTGTTCAATCACGACAACGGTATTTCCGACATCAACGAGGCGGTGGAGCACTTCAAGCAGTTTGGTAAGGTCGTCAAAGTGCAAACCGGTCGTAGGTTCGTCAAGCAAATACAGTGTGCGACCGGTGTCTGGTCGCGACAGTTCGGCGGCTAGTTTGACACGTTGGGCTTCGCCGCCGGACAGTGTAGGCGCTGGCTGGCCCAGTGTGAGGTAGTCCAAACCAACGTCACACAACGTCAGCAATATCCGCCGAATCTTAGGGATGCTTTCAAACAACCTGACTGCCTCACCGCACGTCATATTCAGCACATCGCTGATCGACCGACCGTGATAGGAGACTGCAAGTGTCTCTGGGTTGTATCGCTGCCCATTGCAAGTTTCACACCGGACCCACACGTCAGGCAAGAAGTGCATTTCGATGCACTGTTGGCCGTTACCTTCGCATTCTTCGCAACGGCCACCGGGCACATTGAAGCTAAAGCGGCGGGCCGTGTAGCCGCGCAACTTCGATTCCGGTAGCTGCGCAAACAACGCACGAATCAACTCGAACACGCCCGTGTAGGTCGCCGGATTTGACGACGGCGAATTGCCCAGCGGCTGCTGGTCGACCTGGATCACCTTGTTGATCAGTTCGATGCCACGGATCTCGTCATGCGCTCCAGGAACCGTGCCGGCACGATGGAGGGTCCGCGCAAGCGACGCGCACAGAACATCATCGATCAAGGAACTCTTTCCGCTACCGCTCGGGCCGGTGATCGCTGTTAACGTCCCCAGCGGGATGTTCACGGTGACGTTGCGCAAGTTGTTGTGCCGAACGCCACAGATTGCCAGGTGTTCAGGCAATGACGTGGATTTGGGCCGGGCTTTTTTTGCCGTGGTTTTTGCCACTTTGCGTTTTACTGTTGTCGCTGCGGATTTCGCCGGTGCCTTGGCTTCTGGTTTGTCGAGTCGCCCTGTCAGGCGTCGGTTCGAGGGAATCGGAATTGCCTTGCGACCGCTCAAATACGGCCCCGTCACGGAACGGCGCCGTTTGGCCACCTGCGCGGGCGTACCGTGGGCAACAATCTCACCACCGTGCTTGCCGGCACCGGGACCGAAGTCGCAGATCGCGTCGCTGCCGTCAATCACTTCGCGGTCGTGTTCGACTACTAGCAGCGTGTTCCCTAGGTCTCGCAACTTGTGTATTGCGGCGAGCAGGCGTGTGTTGTCGCGAGGATGCAGACCAATAGTCGGTTCGTCCAGCACATAAAGTACGCCGCACAGCCCGCTGCCGAGCTGGCTGGCCAGACGAATCCGCTGTGCCTCGCCGTTGGACAACGTGGCCGCACCGCGGGCCAACGTCAGGTAGGTCAAGCCGACATCACACAGAAACTGTAAACGTCCCTGGACTTCGCGAATCAATTCGCCAGCAATCCTTTTCTCGCGTGCCGAAAAACGCCACGCTGTGACGACTTTCTTCAGTTCACCCAGCGGCAGGCGAGACAGATCGTCAACCGTGTGGTCACGCAGTCGCGTGGCCGCCGCATCCTCACGAAGCCGGCTGCCGCTGCAGGCCGAACATTCCACTTCGCCAACGAATGTCTCCAATCGATTGCGGAACGCGGGTGACAAGCGCGAGGCTTCCTCCAAGGCTGGATACAGTCCTTTGAATTGAAAACGGAACAACGGTCCCCTGGCAGCGGCCTTCTCTTTCGACTTTGCATCGGGGGAGGGACGGAACACGTCAAACCATTGTTCGCCGGTCCCGTGCATGATCATGCGACGATGCCGTGCGCTGAGCTGGTCAAACGGCATATCCAGCGGGACGCCTGTTTCCCGGGCGAGTGACTCCAGCATCAACCGCGAGACCTGGTTATCCAAATTCGGCCACAGGCCGACGGCACCATCGGCCAGCGTGCTCTTGGGATCTCGCAGCAGGGCGGCTGGATTGGCACCTACTTGAACGCCCAACCCTTCGCAATCGGGACACCAGCCAAGGTAACTATTGAATGAAAACTGATGCGGCGTGAGCGGCTCGAAACTGCGTCCGCATTTGCCGCAAGCCAGATGCTGGCTATGAACGACGACTTCCCAACGCGGCTCGGCCACTTCTTCCTGGACGTGGGCGACGTGCAAAACACCTTTGCCGAATCCCAACGCGGTCTCGACACTATCGGCGATTCGCGAACGACCGCTCGGCTTGACGACGATCCGATCGACAACCACTTCAACTTGATACTTGCGCCGGCGATCGATCGACGGCGGTGTTTCGACCGCGTAGGTCTTGCCGTTGACACGAATTCGCGCGAACCCGGCCGCGCGGATATCTTCCCAAACGGTCTCGTATTGCTGCCCGACTTCGACTTCCAGAGGCGCCATCAAATACAGCCGCGTCCCTTCGGCTTCCTCCAAGATCTTATCAACGATCTCGTCCGAAGTCTGGGTTCCAATCGCCAGATCGCATGTCGGGCAATGCGGCTGCCCTAGCCTGGCCATCAAGATCCGCAGATAGTCGTATACCTCGGTCACGGTGCCGACCGTACTGCGTGGCGTGTTGCCAAGATTCTTCTGTTCGATCGCGATTGCGGGCGACAAGCCATCGACACGATCCATGGCCGGCTTTTGCATCTGCGCGACGAACTGCCGTGCGTAGGAACTAAGGCTCTCGACATAGCGGCGCTGCCCTTCCGCATAGATCGTGTCCATCGCCAGCGAACTCTTGCCCGAACCACTGGGACCGCAGAAGACGGTCATCTCGTCCCGCATGATGTCGATATCGACACGCTTCAGATTGTGCTGCTGGGCACCGCGGACACTGATCTTCTGTGTTGTCTCGGCGGCACGACGGCGGCGAATTGAGTCCCCCCGTCTTCCTGGCGGTTTCTTCGTGCCCGCTCGACCGTTACGTGAGGCAAACAACCGAGCCAACGCCCGGCCTGTGTGCGACTTCGTTTTGGCCACCGTCTCTGGTGTACCAACGGCGACCACTTCCCCTCCCCCCGATCCGCCTTCAGGTCCCATGTCGATGATCCAATCGGCGGTCTTGATGACATCCAAGTTGTGCTCGACCACCAGCACCGTATTCCCCACTTCGGCAAATCCGTGCAAGACGTTCAGCAGCAGTTTGATATCGGCAAAGTGCAGTCCCGTGGTTGGTTCGTCGAGCAAGTACAGCGTTTGTCCCGTACTCTTCTTGGCCAGTTCGCGCGCTAGTTTGATGCGTTGGGCTTCCCCACCGGACAACGTGGGGGACGGTTGGCCGAGTTTAATGTAGTCGAGCCCAACGTCGTGCAACGTCTGCAGCTTGTCTCGAACCTTCGGTACGTTTTCAAACAATTCGAGCAACTGCTGGACATCCATCTCCAGCACTTCGGCGATCGACCGTTCCTTGAACTTAACTTGCAACGTTTCGCGATTATAACGATGGCCTTCACAAACGGGACAGGTGACCCAGACATCCGCCAGAAAGTCCATTCCCAGGCGGTTCGAACCGTTGCCCTCGCACGCTTCGCAACGTCCCCCCTTCACGTTGAAGCTGAAGCGGCCTGGCTTGAAACCACGTCGCTTGGCGTCAGGCATACGGGCATACAAACTGCGTATCTCGTCAAACACCTTGACATAGGTGCCCGGATTCGAACGGGGCGTTCGACCGATGGGCGACTGATCAATGGCGATAAGCTTGTCGAGATGTTCAAGGCCTTCCAGCGAACGGTGGGCGCCCGGTTCGCCCTCGCCACCGTTCAAGTCTCGCCGCAACGACTCCACTAGGATGTCGTTCACCAGCGAACTTTTACCTGAACCAGACACGCCGGTGACACAGACGAAGCCGCCCAGCGGGATCTCGATATCGACGTTCTTGAGGTTGTTGTGTGTGGCACCTCGGATCCGCAGAAAAGTCTCACCCGGCGGACGACGCTGCGCTGGGATCGCGATCTGTTTCGTGCCTTTGAGGTACTGGCCCGTCACGCTTCGCTTGGACCTGGCGACTTTCGCGGCAGGACCCGCGACGACGACTTCTCCGCCACGAACGCCGGGGCCTGGTCCGAAATCGATCAGGTGATCCGCGGCCCACATTGTCTCCTCGTCGTGTTCAACTACGACGACCGTATTGCCCATATCGCGAAGGCGACACAGCGTGTCGATCAGCCGCGCATTGTCTCGCGTGTGTAGTCCGATCGATGGTTCGTCCAGAATATACAGCACACCCACCAGACCGGAACCGATCTGGCCGGCCAAACGAATGCGTTGCGTTTCGCCCCCGGAAAGGGTCGGTGCCGTGCGAGCGAGCGTGAGGTAGTCCAAACCAACGTTGGTCAAAAATCCCAAGCGTCCTCGGATTTCCTTGAGTGCTTCGGTGGCGATCAAGGTGCGTGTTTTATCGAGTTTCAAGCCACTGAAGAAATTGACAGCGTCACTGATCGGCAACGCGCAGACGGCTGGCATCGAGAGTGATGGTGATTTGGCGAACTGTGGATGCGTCGATTCGATCCGTACGTTGCGGCCTTGGGCGTTCAATCGATCGCCCTTGCAGGCACCACAGGGCAACCTGCGCATGTACTTTTCAAGCTTGCGACGATGCGGAGTGCTCTTGGTCGTTCCGTACTTTCCCATCAGCTCCGGAACGATGCCTTCGAAGGTACCACCGTACTTGATCGGCGCCGCACCGCCGCGCCAAGTATAGGTGATATGTTGCTTGCCAGTGCCCCACATCAACACGTCCTGAAGTTTGGGCGCAAGGTCCTGCCACGGGGTGTCCAAAAGCGTTCCCTCGGGCAAGTCATGGAGGCGTTCCACCGTGTCCGCCACACCTTGGTAAATATGGCGCCGCCAGCGACCAATCTCTTTCCAACGGTCGATCAGGTCGAAACACCCTTTCCTGAACGTCAGGGATGGATCGGGCACGAGCAGCGCGGGATCGAACGAATAGAGCTGTCCCAGTCCGTCGCATTCCAGACACATTCCCTGCGGGCTGTTGAAGCTGAACAACTGAGGGCTGGGGGGATCGAAACTGATTCCGCACGCCGCGCATGAGTAGTCGACGGAGTAGATGGTGTCGTTGTCGTTGTGTCGGGACTCTTTACGCGAGATCTTATTGCGTGCCGATCGCCGCTTTGATTTCAATGGCGAGTCGCTCGGCTCGGCGTCTGCAGAGGCCGGTGCTGCTGGCGGTGCGGGTGCCTCGCTGGCGTTTTCGACGGCAATCTCGACGATCAGCGAGCCTTTGCCGATCTTCAGTGCCAGTTCGACCGCTTCGGCCAATCGCCCTCGGATCGAAGGCCTTGCCTCGAGCCGGTCGACGACAACTTCGATGTTGTGACGCATCTGCCGGTCGAGCCCCAGGTTGTCGGTCAACGAAACTGTTTCCCCATCGACCCGCGCACGAGCAAAACCCTGCTTCAGCAGGTCGACAAACAGGTCTCGGTATTCTCCTTTGTGGCCGCGAATGATTGGAGCCAAAACGGCAAACCTGGTTCCGCCGGGGAGTTCCAGGATGCGGGCCAGAATCTGTTCGCGCGATTGGGCCGTGATCGCTTCGCCACACTTGGGACAGTAACCGTCGCCCACTCGAGCATACAGCACGCGCAAGTAGTCCTGGATTTCCGTGACCGTACCGACGGTGCTACGCGGGTTGTTGCCGGACGATTTCTGCGAGATGGAAATCGACGGACTGAGCCCGCCAATAAAATCGACGTCCGGCTTGGGCATCTGCCCAAGAAACTGCCGCGCGAAGCTGGAGAGGCTTTCGACGTAGCGACGCTGGCCTTCGGCGTAAAGCGTGTCGAAGGCCAGTGAGCTCTTGCCCGAACCGCTGACGCCAGACAAGCAAATCAGCTGATTGCGGGGTAAAACAACGTCGACACCGCAAAGGTTATGTTCGCGGGCACCCTTTATAACAATATCCGATGGGGGCATGTTTCCCGAATCAGCTCGCTAGTGTGTCGTCCATGATAAACACCGCATTGTAGGGGAAATGAAGGGTTTGCAACAGGACGGTGACGATCAACGCAATGCGGCAGGGCCGCGGCCGAATAGGGAACGTGCTTGTATCTGGTACGCTCCCCGACCAACCTGCGGTCGGTGCCCGTCGCTGGTGCACCGAGCGCGCATGTCTCGAGGTTGGACTCTCACCTTGCCTGTCGGAATCTCATTGGGCTTTCAGCATCTTGATGAATTCGCCCAGCAGAGCGGTATTGTCGTGCCAGGTGCGGGCAGTGACAAAGTTGCCGTCGACGACGATTCCCTGGTCCACGTACGTCGCGCCTCCCTGTTCGGCGTCGAGCGCACATTTGGCCACGGTGGTGATATTGCGCCCCTGAATCACGTCGGCAGCCGTTAAGATTTCGACGCCATGACATAGCGATGCGATCGGTTTACCAGCGGCGTGGATCTCGCGAGTGATTCGCAGCAAATCTTGATCGTACCGCAAATACTCCGGGGCTCGCCCGCCGGATACGAACAACCCTGCATAATCCGAGGCATCAACGTCTTTGAAAGCAACCGTTGCGCGGATGAAGTATCCCGGCCTCTCTTGCGTGATATCCCAGGGTACGCCGGAGTCAGGCGGGATTTCGTGTAACACGGTGTGATAAAGCCTGGCTTCCGGACCGGCCACCACCACTTCAAACCCATCTTCAGGTAGGCGGAAAAACGGATAGAACGTGTCGAGCGCCTCGGTGGCGTCGCCCAATGGCATCAAGATCTTAGGCATGGTCGACTCCTCTCGCAGTCGTGGTTCACGTGATTTGTGCGAGTTGCTACTTGGCGGAGCGTTAAAGAGCGTCAAAGGATCGGGAGTCTTCTTCGTGACGCGCGTGAATCAAACGTTAGACCGCAACTTCGTCACGAAAAAGAGCCCCGACCCTCTCTGACCTTTTAATCGCAACTCGATATCTACTCGGTCGAGTTTCCGGCGGTCTCAAGCTGTGACTCGATCTTGGTCAGTCGCGTCTCAATGCGTGCCAATGTATCCAGAATGAGCGCGTGCACGTAAACCGCGTCCATTCCAACAGGACTCTCGGCACAGCGGATTGCGTCAATAATCGGCTGCAATTCGGATTTCTCTTTCATGGTTTTCCCTATGGTTCATTTCTCGTCCAACAGATCTACGGCAACGAAGCGTCGTCCTTCCAACATTGCCAGGCTGGCTCCGCCGCCCGTGCTAACGTGTGACACTTGATCGGCGAAGCCCAATTGCAAGACAGCTGCCGCACTGTCTCCGCCGCCAATGATGCTTGTGGCATCACTGTCGGCAATCGCCTGGGCGACTGCTTTTGTGCCGGCATCGAAAGGCGGTATTTCAAAGACTCCCATCGGTCCATTCCAGACCACAGTCTTGGCTTTCGAAACAACGTCGGAATACGTTTTAGCAGTCTCCGGGCCGATGTCGAGTCCTTCAAAGCCGTCTGCAATGGCGCCCGCCGGCACGACTTGCTTGTTGCAGTCGCCATTGAAAGCGTCTCCGCAATGCGTATCGGTCGGCAGCATCAACTTGTCGCCGCCGCTGGCCAGCAATTCCTTGGCCAGGTCGACCTTGTCCTTTTCAACCAGGCTGTTGCCGACCTTTCCGTCTTGTGCCAAAGAAAACGTGTAGGCCATCGCCCCACCGATCAGGACGTGGTCGCAAATCGTGAGCAGTTTCTTGATCACATTGATCTTGTCCGAAACCTTGGCACCACCCAGAATCGCCACGAACGGGCGGCCGGGTGCCTCGATGGCACTGCTGAGATAGTGAATCTCCTTTTCAACCAGAAAGCCGATCACTTTGGGTTTGTCGCCCATCGCGCGGGGCACTCCCACCATGGACGCGTCGAGGTTTTGGCAGGTCCCGAAAGCGTCGTTGCAATAGACGTCGCCCAGCGCCGCGAGCTGCCCCGCAAATTCGGCGTCACCCTGCTTTTCACGCGGGTCGAAACGCAAGTTCTCCATCAACATCACATCGCCGTCATTCAGCTGAGAGGCCTTGGCTTGTGTGTCGCTGCCACCAGCATCGCTGGAGAAGGCGACCGGCTTGCCCAACAGACTGCTGAGATGCGTTGCGGCGGGCTGCAAACTGAATTTGGCATCGTCGTCAACTCCGCCGCCGGCGGGTCGTCCGAGGTGGCTCATCAGGATTAAACGACCGCTTCTTTCGAGTACCGAACTGATCGAGGGCAGCGCACCGCGGATCCGTCCGTCGTCAGTGATGTTCCGATCAGCATCCAAGGGCACATTAAAGTCGACTCGCATCAACACGGTTTTGCCGGCAACGTCGACATCCGCAATCGTTCGCTTGGCCATCGTATTCTCATCTGATGAGGCTAATACGCAATTTTCACAACCGATTGCCGTTATACCGGTCGCGCTCGAACATGAACAGTGCCGGCGATTTGACTTGATCCACCGCCCACTTGACCCACCGTTACGCAGCGCAAAGAATTTCGACTATGTATGAAGTTTTTGAGCACACGGCTGATCTGGGGCTCCGTGTCCGAGCAGATTCGCTGGACGCGCTGTTGGTCGATGCGGCACGCGGGTTGTTTTCCTTGATTGTCACGAACCTTGATCAGGTGAAAGCCGTCCAGGAGAAGACCATTCGTATTGATGCAAGCGAGCCCGAATACCTGTTGTTTGATTGGTTGAACGAGTTGCTCTACACATTCGATGTTGACCAACTGCTGTTTTCTGAATTCATCGTGCGCGTGGATGCACGAGGGCTAACGGCAACATGCCGTGGCGAACCGATGCAACCCGGTCGCCACGAAATGGACCACGAAGTCAAAGCGATCACGTACCATGGTTTGAAAGTGCAAAAGGAAGAGAAGGGATGGATGGCGGAATTGATCGTTGATATCTAGCGAGGCTGTAAGCTGGATGAAACTCGAAGATTCACAGCCCAAGCAGAACAAGATTAGAACAATGGCCAAGCAAGGCTTCCACGGACCTCTGGAGCGCGTCAACGATTGTTGTTGGCGAATCCCCAAAAGTTACAAGACTGGAATGCGCGTTGATGGTCTGATCTACGCCAGCCGGCAGATGATAGATCAGATCAAGGGTGACCAGGCACCGGAGCAGGTCGCCAATGTAGCGTTCTTGCCTGGTATTCAGCACGCGAGCCTGGCGATGCCCGATATCCACTGGGGTTACGGTTTCTGTATCGGTGGAGTCTGCGCGACCGATCCAGATGAAGGGGGTGTGATTTCGCCCGGCGGTGTCGGCTATGACATCAATTGTGGCGTGCGTCTGGTGAATTCCAACCTGTTCCTTCAAGACGTCAAGCCGCACCTGAAAAAGCTGGTCGATGAACTATATCGCAACGTGCCGGCGGGTGTTGGTCGCGGTGGAAAATACAAGTTCAACCCAGAAGAACTCCGACGGCTTATGCAGATGGGGCCAGCCTACTTGTGTGATCGCGAACTGACCACTGACGGTGATTTGGATCATACAGAAGCGCGGGGATGCCTGGAAGGTGCGATCCCCGGATACGTAAGCGATCGCGCAGTTGAGCGCGGTTCGGGCCAGTGCGGGACGCTCGGATCTGGTAACCACTTCATGGAAGTCCAGGTGGTCGATGCGATCTTCGACGATCTTGCCGCCTCGACCATGGGCCTACAAAAAGACCAGGTTTGCCTGATGATCCATTCGGGATCACGTGGCCTGGGGTATCAAGTCTGTGACGATGCGCTCAAAGAGCTACGCGGCGTTCCCGAGAAGTACGGAATCCATCTGCCCGACCGACAGTTGGCTTGCGCTCCGATCAACAGCCCCGAAGGCGAGCATTATCTTGGCGCGATGTGTGCGGCGGCGAATTACGCATGGTGCAATCGTCAGTTGTTGATGGCGCAAGCCCGCGAGGTTTTTGCTCGCGTGTTTGGCCGCTCGTGGCAGAAACTGCAGATGAACTTGATCTACGATGTGGCCCACAATATCGCCAAACTGGAATCGCACTGCATCGGCGGAGGTGATCGCAATGTCTGGGTCCATCGCAAAGGCGCTACGCGTGCCTTTCCACCAAATCACCCAGAAGTTCCCGAAGTATATCGTGACATCGGCCAGCCCGTCTTGATCCCAGGCGACATGGGGCGCGCCAGTTGGGTCTTGACTGGTCAGGCCGGTAGCATGGAGCAGACGTTTGGCACGGCGTGTCACGGTGCAGGCCGCAGGATGAGTCGAACTCAGGCCGTCAAACAAGCCAAGGGTCGCCGCATCGATCAGGAGCTAGCAAGCAAGGGCGTCATCGCCAGGGCTCGCAGCTGGAAGGGACTCGCCGAAGAACAGCCGGACGCATACAAGGATGTGAATACCGTCGTGGACGTGGTCCATCGAGCAAACCTGGCGTCAAAGGTCGCACGCATGAGACCGATCGGCGTGATCAAAGGGTAGGGCACCAGCTGGACGGACGCGTGGCTTTATGGACTGCCTTGGGACGAATGGTGAGGGGGTCGGGAGTCTTTTTCGGCCATCCACTTCTGCCGATGGTAAGTCGTTGCCCGAAAAAGACTCCCGACCCCTTCCTGCCATCGCCCCCTTCCTGCCATCGATAGTGGTAGGCACACTTTGTGTGGCGTCCGCCGGTACGGCGCACGGCGTGTAGCCCGCTACTTTGGCTGATTACTGATGCGCCACTCCTCAATCCACGGTAGGCAAGATCACGTCGTCCAGCCAAAACCGCTTGAGCTGTTTGACAACGGAGAGAAACTTCTCGAGATTGACGGGCTTGTGGATGAAGCTGTCCACATCCATCAACTGGCATTTGACGCGGTCTTCGCCGGCATCCGACGCGGTCAATACAACGACGGGTATGTCTTTCAGCATTAGATCGCCACGAATATCGCTGAGCACCTCGACGCCACTCTTTTTGGGCAACATCAAGTCAAGCAAAATCAGGTCAGGGCGAGGCGCTTTCGAGAACCGATCACGTTGCAACAGGAACTCGATGGCCTCTTCGCCGTCACGAACCAACGTCAGCCGATGTTTGATACCCCCGCTCTTCAGTGCTTCAATCGTCGCACGCGCATCCATCAGCCCGTCTTCAACCAAAAGGATTTCCATGGGACGGCCGACAAGTCTCGTGTCCATCACCTGGTCCTTTCATCAAACATTGGCTGGCGCGGTTCTCCCAGCCGATTTCATTGTTTTTCACACCGCATTCTTAATCGCCGACTCCGATGTCCTCATCCCACTCTTGTTGAATCAGTTCGTTCTCAGCCTGCTCGTGGCGACGCAACCTGGTATCGAAGTCAGCATACTCGGCGACCAATCGGCGGGCCAACGCACGGACATTGTGTCCGTCGTGTAATTGCATCGCGTGATCTATGAGGTCGCAGGCCACCAAGTAAAGTTCTCGATGTTGGGAACGCAGAAACTTGGCGCGCGAGCTCAATCGAGGGTCCACCTTGAGCGGCTCGTCAAAATAGCCGTATGCCTCCTCCAAAGCGAAGTGAAGTGCCAAGTGGTCGCGCAGGTCTTCCAACATGCCGACAAACTGGTATCGCCGTGATCGAACCAGATAGGGGTTGCGAGTGACTTCGCGAAGTTCCGCGACAATGTGCCACAGATCCTGGTTTACGTCCTTGATCTCTTTCAGAAATGCCGCATTAACCGTTACGGTCGATGTCGTGTTTGCGATCGCCATTACATCCTCCTTTGATGCGCGCCGTCACACCTAATTGCGACTCTCAGCAAGCCCTTGCGCCTCGGCGCGTCACTCGCGGTTTCCAGGTTTGTCGAGATGTGAGATATCTAAACCAGGAACATCGTGTCGAACCGAAAGTGATATCCAGAACTGAACTCACTTCCCGATGAGATTCAGCCTATGCCAACGGGAACCCTCCGTCAAGATTTTCCTCGTATTGGCTTTGTTTCCCCGAGCAGTTTCGAATCACCATCGACATTGTGGCTTCCATCCGAATCCGGAATGGCCCGAGCGCCGGCGGTCCCGGAACCCCGGAACTTGGGTGGTGGGATGAGTGACCGACCCTCAGGGCGCTCTTAGTGCGCTCTGGTTCGCAGGAGCCCCTTCCACTATATCTGCCTCCATGGGACGTCGCAGGAAACCGAAACCGCTCGCTAGCACGTCGCCCACCCCTATTTGGTGGTCGACGTTTGTTGTATCCCTTGCCGGCGGGGGAATGTTGTGGGCCGCATTCCCACCGCTCCGGTGGACTTGGTTGGCCTGGCTCGCGCCGTTGTTCTGGTTGTTCCTCATTCAAACAAACAAACTTGTTGGGCGTCGCCCCTATCTGGCCATGTGGCTGGCCAGTTCATTGCACTGGCTGGCAATGTTGGAAGGTGTCCGGCTGGCGCACCCGCTGAACACCATTGGGTGGATAGCGCTTTCCTTGTACCTTGCAGCGTACTTGCCTTGCTTTGTTGCTTTGTCGCGCATTGCGGTGCATCGGTTGCGTATTTCTGTCGTGTTGGCCGCGCCAATTGTCTGGACGGGGCTCGAACTGCTTCGAGGTCGTTTGTTGACTGGATTCTCCTTCGGCTTGCTGGCTCACACGCAAGTTGAATGGACACACTTGATTCAAATCTCGGATCTTTTCGGCGCTTACGGCGTTAGTTTCGTCGTGATGCTCGTCGCAGCTTGCGCGACACGCACGCTGCCGATCAACAACGGCCCGCGCGCAGTCTGGCCGCTGATACCGCTGATCGTCGTTCTCGCGGGAACGCTGGGTTACGGGTACCAGCGGTTAGTAACCGCACCCACGGAGCACGCTGCCAACATCGCGGAAGGGATTCCTCAGAGTTTGCCGGCCAGAACGCCGCTGAAAGTGGCGTTGATCCAGCGCGCCATCGACACCAAATTCGAATCGGATCCACAACGGAATCTGGATACATTTCATCAATACTGGGAAGCCACGCTGCAGGCGCGCCAGGAAAACCCTGATCTCGACCTGATCATCTGGCCGGAATCCGTGTTTTCTGCAAATAATCCGGAGGTACAGTGCGAACCCGACTTCCTCCTACCGGATGACGTCCTCGTGAGTCGCGGAGAATTCCTGAGTCGCTTCAAAGAGCGCAGCGATGCCTTCGACAACAAGCTTCAAAGCGCAGCCACAGCTATTAACCAACGGTGGCGCGACGGTGCGTTCGAGACGTTGGACATCCACTTGTTGGTCGGCACGGAAACGATCTGTTTCGGTACCGAAAGAATGCGAGTTCACAACACGGCACTGTTGATCGACCCCACGGGCGAAATCGTCGACCGCTACTACAAAATGCATCCAGTGATGTTTGGCGAGTACATTCCGTTTGGGAGTTGGTTGCCATTGATTTATGAGATTGCGCCAATGTCGCAGGGAATAACGCCCGGCGACAGACCCCAGGCCTTCCAACTGGCCGGCAGCGCCTTAGCCCCAAGTATCTGTTTCGAAAGTAGCGTTCCGCACTTGATTCGCCGTCAGGTGGTCGAGCTATCGCGGCAGGGCGAGTCGCCAGATATCCTGGTAAACATCACGCATGATGGATGGTTTTTTGGTTCCAGCATTGTTGACCTCCAGTTCGCTGGGACCGTTTTTCGGGCGGTCGAATTGCGCCGACCGATCTTAGTTGCGGCCAACGCGGGCATATCTTGTTGGATTGACGGCACGGGAACGGTCCAGGCTCGCGGGCCACGCCACGGAAACGACGTGATTATCGCCAACGTGCGTCCAGATGGTCGGTCCAGCGGCTACGAACTGTGGGGAGATCTCCCCGTCGCTGTCTGTTTGGTCATCTGTTTCCTGTTATTTGCCACGGGAGTGCGTGTGAGACTCGCCAGCAGGGCCATCCCAGAGGCTGCAGGGGAATAATTGGGAAAAAAGCTACGAATGTCCTATACCGATGGCCAACGTGCCGGTTATCGTAGGAAGGCTGTGTGGTCGCGGATCCTGAACTCTGGCTCCGGTTATAGGGATGCCCTATTCCACGTGTCACTCCCATTTTACGACTTTTCATTGACACTTGCGATTTCCCGAAATTATACTGAGTGCATGACTCGACGCGCCCTAATCCGTTGCGGGTCAATAATTTCCCCTAATAGACAGGCCGTCCGTTGATCCGGAGTGCCGCTCGGCACTCGGATTCAAGTCGCGTTTTAATTGTTCAGCTAGAGGATCGATCGACATGACCCTTGTTGGCAAGATCTTTACCGTGCTGGTTTTGATCATGAGCATCTCGTTCATGATGCTCGCTGTGACTGTATTTGCGACGCACCGAAATTGGCAAGCCATGGTGACTGACCCTGGTGGTCTTAAGTCGCAAATCGAAGCGTTGTCGAAGACCAACGGTGAGCTTCGTGATGAAATCGTTCGCGCCAAGGACCAGATTGCACTTGAGCAGGCAGCTCGTCGTTTTGCGTTGGCCGCGGGACAGGCTCGACTGGAACAGCTGGACGCCGCATTGGAGCGTCGCAATCAAGAGTACACTGATTTGCAAGCTGCCCATGGCACGATCGTCGAAACGTTAGACCGCAATCAAAACATCCTTGAGTCGTTGACCAAGGAAAACGAAGGCCTGCGAACGGAAATCCGAACGGCCCAGCAAGCTCGCGACGATTACTTCAACCAGGTTGTGATGTTGACGGACAGCGTCAATCGGATGGAAGGCAACTCGCGTACCTTGCAAGAACAGCACGACATGTTGTTGGTGCAAAACGGCAAGATGGCCAAAGTGATGCGGAAGTTTGAAATCAGTGTCGATACGCCAGTGGACGGCATTACACCTCGCGTGGACGGTTATGTCATTGCGGTCAATGATACGAACTTGATCGAGATTTCGATTGGATCTGACGATGGTCTTCGGAAGAATCATTTCATGGAAGTCTATCGGAAGAACAGCTACGTGGGCCGTGTCGAGATCGTGATGGTGAAGCCAGATCGAGCCGTGGCCAAGATCATTCCGGAATTCCGTCAAGGCATTATCAGGAAAGGCGATCGTGTCGCAGCCAAGCTCAGCTGACGTACAGCCGACTATCTCGGACCAACCGATGATGGGCGAGCAGCCGCAGGTGGAAGCGCCTACGCAGAAGCAGCGGATCAACGTCTATACCATGATGTTGGTCATCGCGTTCGTCTGCCTCGTCACGGCGTGTATCCTGCTTTACCAAGAGTTGACCCTGTGGGGCAGCTATCCTTGGTGGAACACCGATGCAGGTAAGCCCAATGTATCGTACGTCGAACCCTCTGGTTCACACGTAGAACGGTTAGTGGCGTGATCGCTAGCGTTTCGGTTACATTGTCTGTTTGATACGCCTGCGCGTCTTCGATATTCTCCGTCGCACCACCGATCTTGTGTGAATATGTCGGACGGTTCGTCAATTCGACTCAAATGCCCGTTGTGCGCCGCCGAAGTTGTCGCGCAACAGGGGCAAGTCGGCCAGGTCATCACTTGCGATTTCTGTCTCGAAGAATTCACGGCACCCGCACCGACAGCGCAAACCAAACCAACGGCGCCTTCGGACGGCGCGGATGAACTGCCGAACCAACTCGACGATCCTGTGTCTTCCGGTGCCAATTCCGCTGACCTCAGGGATTTCGACCTTTCGGAAGTAGCCGACTCGGATTTCGGTCTTGCCGACGATCTGCCCGGCACGACAGCTCAGTCGGGTCCCGAACGTGACGGACCATCGCCCGGCGGCGATCCGACGGGACTGTCTGACGAACAGTGGTTGCGAGTTGATGAAGATTTGACGACACCTGATGAAGATCATCCCGCCAAGAAAGTCGCGCTGACTTCGGACTACGAATTCTCGGGGCCGTGTCCGCTTTGTGCGACCCGTTTCGTAGCGACGGACGATCAGATTGGCACGATGCTTCGGTGTCCAGACTGCCACACGGAATTTGAAATCTGCGAACCTCTTCCCGGGGCGCGGCAGCCTCGCCGCCAAAGCAGCGATTCGTGGGACGATGACGACGACTTCAAGCTAAGCGAGCCGGACATTCCGACCGACGTTGAGTCACCAACTGATGATCCGCTCGGTTCGCCTGGACAGTCATTTCGACCGATGCCGACAGCCACCAGTTGGCCGCGCGACGAGATGGGAGCGGATGGTCAAACCGCAGTTGCCGATGCCGTACTGCGGAAAGCCGAAGCTGAGGTTGAGGAGCAGGAGGCCAAACAAACGGATCTACAAGGCAACCCCCTTACAAACGGCGTCCTCAACTGTTTCTTGGATCCATCGCTGCTTATCCGATGGCTCGTTTTTGCGATCGCAATACAGATTGAGTTGTCTGCCTTCGAGGGTGCCATCGAGCGTGCCATGATGAACAATGCAGGTGCTCAGATCATGAGCATGATGATGGGCAGTTTCGCTTTCTTGTTTGGCATTGGGTTGTTCGTTTGTGGTTCCGTCACACTACTGACGATCACGCAAGAAACTGCGATCGGGCGAGACCGAATTGAAAGCTGGCCTGGGGCTGACTTCATGGACTGGGCGTATGAAGCGCTGTACGTGGTGTGTGCCTTGTTCGCTTGTCTGATTGTCGGAGGGTTGGTCGGCCAGGTCTTTCTGGCGTTCGGCTTGGTGGTCTACGTTTGGGGACTTATTGCTACCATTTCGCTGTCCGGCGTGATTGTGTTTCCGATCTATTTGCTAGCCACCTTGGAAACCGGTTTGGCCGTGAATCCAGCTTCTGGTCCGGTGTTGCACAGCTTGTCCGTGGCGCGCGGCACTTGGATCCAGTTCGCGTTCATGTCACTTGGGTTGGCGATCATCGCGGTGCTTGGCTGTCTGCTCCGCTACGCCGAGTCGGCCATTCTCAATTTTGTGGCGGCAGCGGTTCTGTTTGGGATCCTGATGCTCTATTTCCGATTGCTTGGCAGACTGGCATGGACTTGCCAAGAGGCGGTCGGGGATGACCAGCGGCTGCGCGAGGCAGCCTCGTAGGAACGCCATCGCATGGCAGGTCGTTGCAGAGCGGCGCGAAATCGGCGGAAATCCCCGTTTTGCCTCCCACACGCATCGATTGGGTCAGTCGATTTGAAGTGTCAAATCGACCGGCTCGAGTCGTGTCTCAACTTCTTTCCAGAACTGTACTTGTGGCGTCATGAAACGTGCCACGCCGGTTGTGACCAGAGGCTGGAAATGATAGGATGTGTGGTTTGCAAATTGGGGCGGGAGACGCCCTGGGTGGCTGTGCCTATGTCACCTTCCAGTAAGACGTTACGCCGTTTGAAAGGATTCGTTTTTGTCCACTGATTCGACCGACCCGCCAGTGCCGCCTCAAAACAGCGGCCACGTGATCGACCTGTCCATTGAAAACGAGCTCAAGGAGAGCTACCTGACGTACGCCATGAGCGTCATTGTCAGCCGAGCACTCCCCGATGTGCGCGATGGGCTCAAACCCTCGCAGCGACGGATTCTGGTCGCCATGAACGACCTCAACTTGGGTCCCAACAGCAGCCGCGTCAAATGCGCCAAGATTTCGGGTGATACCAGCGGCAACTACCATCCGCATGGCGAAAGTGTGATCTATCCGACATTGGTGCGGATGGCTCAAGAATGGAACATGCGGCATGTGCTGGTCGACAAGCAAGGCAACTTCGGTTCGATCGCCGGTCTGCCCCCAGCCGCCATGCGATATACCGAGGCACGGCTGTCGTCTGTCGCCGCTATGCTGCTGGACGATCTAAAGCTGGATACGGTTGACTTTGTTCCGACGTACGACGAGCGAAATTTGGAGCCGTCCGTATTGCCGTCGAAGTTTCCGAACCTGATCGTCAATGGCGGGTCGGGGATTGCCGTGGGGATGGCCACGTCGATTCCGCCGCACAACCTGCACGAAATCTGTCTTGCGCTCTTCAAAGTGATTGACGACCCGGAAGTCCCAATCGAAGAGTTGATGGAGGTGGTTCAGGGGCCTGATTTTCCAACGGGTGGTGTGATCTGCGGTCGCAGTGCGATTCGCCGTGGTTACATGACAGGCCGCAGCACAGTTGTGGTGCGAGCCCGCACGGAGATCGTCGAGAAAGCCAAAGGCAGATTCCGTATTATCGTCACCGAGATTCCCTACCAGACTTTCCGGGACCGAGTCGTTGAACGAATTGCCGCTTTGGTCAACAGTGGCAAGATCGAAGGCATCTCGGGCATCACCGACGTCAGTGATCTGAAAGAGCCTGTCCGGCTGGAGATTGAGATCAAACGTGGCCACGACGCCGACGTCGTGCTGAATCAGCTGTATCAGTTCTCTCCCTTGCAGGATTCCTTTTCGATCAACCTCTTAGCCCTGGTTGATGGCAAACCTCGCACCCTGACACTCAAAGAGATTCTGCAAGAGTTCATTCGGCACCGCGTGATGGTGATTCGCCGCCGTTCGCAATTCCTCTTAGCAAAAGCCCGACAGCGCAAGCACACCATTGAAGGGTTGCTGCTGGCTCTGGCGAACATCGAAGAGATTATCCGCATCATCCGTGCGTCGCGCACGCAGGCAGAGGCAAAGACCGGTCTGATGGGCGTCGAGTGTCCGGCGGCCATGATGCAACGTGCCTTGGGGGATGGCGGCTTTCAGCAGTTTCAGGAAGAACGCGGTGTTTCGGATACTTACAACCTGACCGCAGTTCAGGCCGATGCGATCCTGCGGATGACGCTCGGACAGTTAGTTAACCTGGAACAAGAACGGTTGGCTGGCGAACATGGGAAATTGCTGGAAGAGATCAGAGAATACTTGCGCATCCTCTCCGACGAAGCCAACATCTTGGCAATCATCCGTGAGGATTTGGAACTGATCGACAAGAAATTTGGTGAAGCCCGGCGAACCGAGATCTCAGGTGAAGAGCTTGGTAATGTCGATATGGAGGACTTGATTACCGAAGAGACGATGGTCGTTTCGATCAGCCACGACGGCTACATCAAGCGAACACCGGCCAGTGTCTATCGAGCGCAGCGGCGCGGCGGTAAGGGCCTTAAGGGCGCCAAGACCGAAGACGAGGATCCCATTGAACATCTATTCATCGCCAGCACGCACGACTATCTGTTGTTCTTTACGAACAAAGGAAAGGTCTACTGGCAAAAGGTGTATGGACTGCCGCAGTTGAGCCGCGAGAGTCGTGGTCGAGCGATCGTCAATCTTTTGAATCTAGACGAGGGTGAGAAGATCGCCGATTGTCGCGCCGTGCGAGACTTCGGCCTGCCCGACCACTGCCTAACGATGGCGACTCGCAAGGGGCTCGTTAAAAAGACGTTATTGGCCCAATACGGACGTCCGCGACAAGGTGGGATTATCGCCATCAAACTGCGCAGTGACGACGAATTGGTCGACGTTGTCGTGACCAAGCCGGGTGACGACATCGTGCTCGCCACGGCCAAGGGCATGGCAATTCGGTTCAGTGAATCTGATTGTCGTTCCATGGGGCGCAATACGTCCGGTGTCAAAGGCATTCAGTTGTCCGTCAACGATGAGTTGGTGGGGATGGTCGTCGCTGCCCCCAACGCTTGCTTGTTGACGGTTTGCGAAAATGGTTACGGCAAGCGGACTCAATTCGGCTACACCGACACCCCGACCAATGGTGAGGATGATCCGCGCGAAGAATCCGCCGAGGATGTTTCTTCGAGCGCCCGTTATCGAACTCAGCGGCGCGGGGGCAAGGGTCTCCGTGACATCAAGACGACTGCCCGCAACGGCAAAGTGATTGGAATTACGCGAGTCGAGGACGATAACGAAGTGATGATGATGACAGCACGTGGCAAGATTCAGCGAATCGCCGTGAAAGAGATCGGCATCATCGGACGGAATACGCAAGGCGTACGCATCATGAGCTTAGACGGGGGGGACAAACTAGCTGCCGTGGTGCGAGTGCCCCTGGAAGAGGGGGATGATGATTCTTCCACTGATGCAGTTGGGGTGGAGACACCCACCACCGAACCAAACACGCCGGTTGACACGTCACCGCCAACGGAGACTCCTCACGACAGCGAAATCGACTTGTCCGATGACGCCACAGACGATTAGGCTTCAAGCGGTCAGAGGAGTGGTTTCCAGCCAATGACTCGTCGCGCACTGATCACGGGAATAACCGGCCAGGATGGTGCCTACTTGGCCCGCCTGCTGCTTGCACAAGGCTATGAAGTTCACGGCATGGTGCGCCGTTCAAGTACCGAGACGTTTGAGCGGATTGCCGACCTACATGACCAGATTCAGTTACACCAGGCGGACTTGCTGGATCAACTGTCGCTGGTACGAGTGTTGGAAGTCGCTCGTCCTAGCGAGTTGTACAACCTCGCGGCACAGAGCTTCGTACCGATCAGTTTTCAACAACCGCTGCTAACGGGCGAGTTTACAGCCCTGGGCGTCACGCGAATGCTCGAGGCCACGCGGTTAGTCGATCCAACGATCCGCTTCTATCAAGCCAGCAGCAGCGAGATGTTCGGCAACGTTCGCTGCGAACCGCAGACGGAAGAAACGCCGTTTTGGCCGCGCAGCCCGTACGGCGTGGCCAAGGTCTACGGACACTGGATCACGGTGAACTATCGAGAAAGCCACGACTTGTTTGCCTGCAGTGGGATTCTGTTCAACCATGAATCGCCGCTACGGGGAAAGGAGTTTGTCACGCGGAAGATCTCGTTTGCCGTGGCCCGCATTAAACTTGGCTTGCAGCAGGAACTGCGACTCGGCAACCTCGATGCCGAACGTGATTGGGGATTCGCCGGCGATTATGTTCGGGCCATGTGGCAGATGCTGCAGCAGGACGTACCCGATGACTATGTCATTGCGACGGGCGTCAAACATTCGGTGCGAGACTTCTGCCGCGTGGCGTTTGCCCATGTTGGCCTGCAGTGGGAGGACTTTGTGAGGACCGACGAGGAATTGTTTCGCCCAGCGGATGTGAATACCCTTTGCGGTGATGCCTCCAAAGCGTATGAACGATTCGGCTGGCGACCACAAGTTGATTTTACCGAGCTGGTTACGATGATGGTGGATTCTGATCTGGCACGTGTTGCCAAGGAGTCTGCGTGAGAGCCTTGATCAGTGGGATTGGCGGCTTCGCAGGCGCGCACCTGGCCAGACACCTACTTGAGTCAGGTGACGAGGTGATTGGCTGTTCTTCGCGAGGAACGTGGCCGGTGGAGATTCCGGCCCAGGTTGCCGACAACGCCACCATCTTTCGCTGGGATATCAGTCAAGAGATTCCCACGGTGATTCGCCGGCAGATATCGGAGTTTGCGCCCGAGGCCGTGTATCATTTGGCGGCGATCAGCGTGCCGAGCGCGTGTGGGAATGACGAACCGACACCAAAGGCCGTCGCGGTAAATGTCCAGGGAACGAAAGCGGTTCTGGAATTGGTCGGCACCTTGGCATCACGGCCGCGTCTGGTATTCGCCAGCAGTTGCTATGTTTACGCGCCGGTGTCCGCCGGGCAGCCGAAAGTCCGCGAAGACGCGCCGCTGGGAGCCCAGCGCGGTTACGCAAAATCAAAATTACAGGCCGAGCGGCTGATTACGGCAGCCGCGAAGACGGGGCGCGTCGACGCGATCATTGCACGTGCTTTTCAGCATTCAGGACCGCGGCAGTCACCACAGATGATCCTGCCTGACTGGGCCAGCCAATTGGCGGCTTCGAGCAATGAACCGATTCACGTCTTTTGCCGCGATGCATACTTGGATCTGTCGGATGTTCGAGATGTTGTACGAGCCTATCGAGCGCTTGTTGTGGACGGAAAACCGCGAACTGTTTACAACGTCGGCAGCGGAATCTGCCGGCGAAGCGGTGACCTGCTGCAGCAGTTGCTGGATATTTCTAAGAGCGGGCGCGACGTCGTCGAGATTGATCCTGGTAGACGACAGCACCCCATCGCCGATGTCTCGCGAATCATGGCGCACACCAAATGGAAACCACACATTGGCATCAGGGAAACGCTCGAAGATATTCTAGAATATTGGCAACGGAGGAATGAATCGCCATGAAGATCGCGGTCATTGGAACGGGTTATGTAGGTTTGGTCTCGGGAACATGTTTTGCCGACAGCGGAAACCTGGTGACCTGCGTTGATATCGACGAACAAAAGATCGAACAACTAAACCAAGGCAATATCCCGATCTATGAACCGGGCTTGAGCGAATTGGTGCTACGCGGCGTCGCACAGGGGCGGCTGCACTTTACCACCGAGTTGCCCAAGACGGTCAAGCAGGCCAACTTGATCTATCTGGCAGTCGGCACGCCACAATCAGAGGATGGGTCGGCAGATCTGACGGCGCTCAAGACCGTCGTCGACAACATTGCGCCCCATTTGGCCGAGCCCGCGATTGTCGTCATCAAGAGTACCGTACCTGTTGGTACAAATGAAATGGCGTTCGAACGGCTCAAGGAATTGACGGGGCGCGAATGCCATGTCGCCAGCAACCCGGAATTCCTCAAAGAAGGCGCGGCGATCAACGACTTCATGTATCCCGATCGAGTTGTCGTGGGTGTTCGGGATCCAGCCGACGCAGAAGTCCTGCGCGAGTTGTATGCGCCGTTTCTCCGCACCGAACGTCCCTTTCTGGTGATGTCGCCCGCAAGCGCAGAATTGACCAAGTACGTTGCCAACGCGTTGCTTTCAACCAAGATCAGTTTTATCAACGAGATGGCCAACATCTGCGAACGAATGAAGGGCGACATCAACGACGTGCGGCGAGGAATTGGTCACGATCAACGCATTGGCTTTGCGTTCCTCTTCCCGGGCTGCGGATACGGTGGAAGCTGTTTTCCAAAAGATGTTCGGGCGCTGGCCAGTATCGCACGTAGCGTTGGTGTCAAACCGCGGATCATGGATTCCGTCGACGAAGTCAATAATCATCAAAAGCAGGTCATGATCCACAAGATCGAAGAGTACTTTGGCGGTGATCTGACGGGAAAGACGATCGCCGTGTGGGGATTGGCCTTTAAACCGCGAACGGATGATATTCGCGAAGCACCCGCGCTGGTGTTGATTGATCGGATGCTGGAATTGGGCGCCAAAGTCCAAGTGCATGACCCTGAAGCCATCGACAATGTTCGCGCGATCTATGGCGACAAGATCAAATATGCATCGCAACCCATGGACGCATTGGAGGGGGCGGATGCCTTGTCGATCAACACCGAATGGAGTGAATTTCGACATCCCGAGTTTCCGGAGATCAGGCGGCGAATGACCACACCCAATGTGTTTGACGGTCGGAATCTGTATGACCCTCAGCAGATGCGCGAAGAAGGATTCACCTACTATTCGATCGGACGCCTGCCAGTCTTTGCCGACGAGAAATAAAGCCCACTGCCTACTCCGCCAATATGGCGGAAAGCCACTCGAGCTAATCCGTCAACGCGTCGCGTAATCGCTCGATCCGAGGCTTGATGTCGCCAGACGGTTCTTTCAGAATCCGCGAGTCCGTTGGACCGACTTGTAGCCACATCAGTCGCGGCCCCGAACTTGAGAATCCGGCGGGGGCCTGGTCGCGCCATCGGTTCAGGTTCGAATAATGAACTGCCGTTGGAAATCCGGCAGCGCGGGCGAGGCCCGCGAAATCGACGGGGATGTTCGTGGCCGGTGTCGCCTGTCCGCCCGTCACTTCGTACATCCCGTTGTCCAGCACGACAATCGTAATGTTGGTCGCGCCGCTGCCGACCACCGTGACAAGACTTCCCAAGCTCATCAGCAGCGACCCTTCACCGGAGACAACAATGATTTCGCGTTGCGGTTTCGCCAGCGCCAAGCCCAGGGCCAACGGAATCGCACCGCCCATCGTTGACGGGTTGTAGTTCAAGTCCAGCGGGTGATCGCTCAAGGTCGGCCACAAGCGCGCTGACGCCTGGTTGGTGACCAACACATCCGAATCGCGCCGCAGGTCGGCGAGAACTTGAAGCGTCTCCGCGACGGGCATGCGCTGCTGGGCTGCCTGATCGCCAGTGGTTTGTGTCATCTAACCGGGTCCTTCCGCGAGTACGACAATGCCTGCCTGCCCTGTGGATTGACAGGCGCGAAAATGATCCGCCAAGCGTGACTTGTGCTCGAGGCTTTCGACGATAGTGCAGTTGACACCCCAGGCCTGCAAGATCGGCTGGGTGAACCTCCTGGCTGTGTCTTTGGACAAAGGGGCGTTTTTGGACAAAGGGGCGTCTTCGGAGACGGGGGCGCGCCAGTCCGCGACGAGCCAATTTCGCGCACCAACGACGGCCAATAGGGGCAGCCCCAGATCAAACAACACATTTCGCAAGGCGTCGCCAGATTCAAACAGGCCCGTCGTTTGCATCAGGATGACAGGGCTGGCCCTACCCAGGTAAAGGCCAGCAGCCAGCGGCCATGCTTCACCTTCGCGGCAGACCCGTACGAGTTGCAATCTAGAAGCGTCCAGCGTGAATTCCCAGGGGCCGAAGTCCGAATCGGGCACCCAGACGACATGGGTGGTGCCCAGGTCCAACAGGGTAGTCACGAATTCTTCGCCTGAGAAAAGGGAAGGCATGGCATTCACATGGCAATGGAAATTGGCGCGGCGTCCCCACGATGGTAGCGATCCGGTGGAAGATCCGGCAACCCGTCCTGGTACGGCAGACAATCGCCGGTTGACGCCCAATCCAGCGAATCTACACTGTAGTCTCATCTTACCCTGCCCGTGTTCCCCTGGCCGAGGCGGTCTCATCTGGTGCCCGCTCGGCAATGACGACGGGCTCGATCCGCCAGATTGCTGAATCCAGATCGCCACATTGTCTATGAGCGAGTCTCCCGAAACCCAAGACTCTCCAGAATCGCCTGAAACTTCTGGTACCCAGGAAAGTCTCGGAGCCCAGCATCTCGGAGCCCAGCATCTCGGAGCCCAGCATCTCGGGGCCCAGCATCTCGGGGCCCAGCGTAGCCAACTGCCGCTGAAACCCACCGCCGATGTTCCCGTCACCTTGCCGCCTGTGCAACCGCCGTCGGTGACTTTCATCTTGCAGCTGTTCGTGATTCCGCTGGTGATCGTCAGCATCATCGTGATGGTATGGCTGATGTTCAGTTGGCTGGCACACATGGGCAGCGATCCAAAGGATATGGTGCGGGATTTGAAGAAGCTGAACGATGTCAGCTGGCAGCGGGCCCTCACGCTGGCCGACGTGTTGCGAAATCCTGCGTACGACGAGCTGAAGGATGACGCCGAACTGTCGGCCGATCTGGCTGCCATACTCCAGGCGCAGATAGACGGCGGCAGCACAGATGAGCCGGCCGTCAAATTGCGCATGTTTCTGTGCCGGGCTCTGGGTGAATTTCGCGCCGCCGAAGTCATTCCGGTCTTGTTGACCGCGGCCAAGACAGAACACGAACTGGCTGACATTGACGTTCGTCGAGCGGCCTTACAGGCGTTGGCGGTCTACACCAATTCCCAAGACGGCCAATTCCAGAATCGCGACGAAGTGTTAGAAACGGTGCTGGAGGTATCTCGCGAGCGTTCTGATGGCGGGACTGACAAACCGGCACGCGATGAATTGCGTTCGACCGCTGCGTTTGTGTTGGGCGTGATGGGCGACCCAAGAGCCCTTGATCGCCTCGCGCTGATGTTGAACGACGCACATACCAACGCGCGCTACAACGCGGCGCTGGGATTAGCTCGCCATGGGGATGGCGGATCGATCCCAGTTCTGTTGGAAATGCTGGATCCTGCCAACGAAGAGTCTGCGGAAACCGAACCGACCGAGTCCGCCAAAGCTTCAAAGCGCATGTCGGTGATCAAGAACGGCATTGAAGGTGTCGGGCAATTGGCAGCGAAGAACCCAGATTTGGAATTGGAGGAGCTGATCTCCGCGTTGGAGGCCGTCGTAAATTCGGAATTGCCGTTGTTGCATACTCGCGTTCGACGAGGCATTCGCATCAACGCGGAAGAGGTGTTGCTGAGAATCCGAGCGGGGGAAACCGCAAAGTAGCGCACCGCATGACGTTGCGCGAGGTCAGAGTGCGTTCTGGCAGCCTGCACGCCGCGGCTAGCAGCGACATCACTACGACGTCTGGAAATCGGTTCGGCTCGTACGACGATTCCGGGGCCGGTTGTAACGGTTAGGAAGACTTGATCCGCAACATCCAAGCTTGGAACGAGTTATGAATGTGGCCCGTTTTGGACGTCGGCAGTCGTGGAGAAAATCTTCAAACAATTTCAAAAAACGTAAGACCTTGCTGCGCTTACTGTTGATGGCATGGAATTGGTTGCGGCCCGATTTTTCTATTTGCGAGCGACCCGATTGTTCGCCACACTCGAAGGTATCGGGTGAGTGATTTGCGCGCACGGGCGACGCGCCGGTACGAAGCAAATCTGATGTTGTCATTCTTCAACGTTGAAGTGAGATATCGGAATGAACGTTTTACTGCGATTCCTGTCTGTTGTTGCCGTTGTGCTGACTTCCGTCACGGTAACGACCGCGCCGCTTTCGGCTCAAACTGCCTATCCGGCTTATCAGACCGTTTATCGAACGGTTTACGAGCCTGAGAGCGTGGTGGCATATCGTCTGGAATACGAGACATTGCTGGAAGATCGCCAGATCACAACGCAAAAGCCGGTTTGGAACACGGAAACGCGATTCCGTCGCATAACGGTCGCTCGACCAGTTAATGAGACCAAGACGCAGATCCAACGATATAAGGTCCTGAAGCCGACGTTGGAGACGCAGACACATGTGCGTCGACGGCTGGTTCGTCGGCCGGTTACCGAGACGGTAATGCAAAGTCAGAATTTTCTTACCTACGAACAGGTCACCACGATGCGAACCGAAACGGTCGACCAAGGTGGTTTCGTCGACCAGGTCGTTTTCCAACCGGGCCGCGTTCGCACTCGACTGCAAAGGTTGCCCGGAACTTACGCGACCAACCCAGTGACAGGTACAGTCAGCTGGTATCGCGGCGGCCTGCACTGGGTCCCGCAACAAGCGCCTGGAACCTATCAAGTGCAACGCCAATACGTTCCGAACATCGTCCAGCGACAAGTGCCGCAGACGAGTTTCGTACAAAAGGTCGTGACGCAGCAGACGCCGGTGACGGTCAACAAGTTCGTTGACGAGTGGGTCGAGGAACCGTACCAGGTCCAGGTTCAGAAGTGGACCGAGCAGCTTATGGAACGCCCGGTTACGGTGACAACGCAGCGGATCGAACACGAATCACGCGACGAGCCCTATCAAGTCCAGGTGTGCAAGTGGGTAGCGGAATCGCGGACTGTCAGGGTACCTCGGACGGCCGCGAAATGGGTACCGTACACTTCCACGCGCATGGTCGCCAAGAGAGTCGCCATGCAAGTGCCCGTCGACAGCTGCGGCACGGTCGTCACGAATTTTGCTCCAACGGTCACGTATTACTCGGCTGGCCCCCCGGTTGCCGTACCGGCTATGCAGGCCAATAAGGAGGAAACCACCGACCCGGCTGCCGCCACCAGCGGTGCCGCGGAAGCTGGTGCTCAGTCCGGTGATTCCTCCGATCCTATGGATGCCGAACCGACAGGTAAACCGGCCATTGAAACACCCGAGGCTGAAACCGAATTGAATTCAGCCACCGGTGACGACGAACCGGCCTAATGTCAGGCCGAATCGCGTTGGATTAGTTGTCGGCCCGTCGCGGGAGTTCGGTCCACAGGGGCTGTCTCTGAGCCAAGCCGGTTGCCCCGACCGATTGACACTGGGCTCGCCGACGGCAACACTGATTCATACACGAGGTCGCATTATTTCTCGTTCCGGCCAGGTTCATGTCAACGGCTTTTGATACTGAGGCTGTTCAGCCACTTCACGGAAAACGCATCTGTTTCATCGGCAAGATGGGTGGCGTTAGTAAGCGTGAAGCACAAAAAATCGTGCGCGACTTAGGCGGCCTGCCTGTCTCGAAGTGTGACTGTACGGTTGACATAATCGTAATCGGTGCCGATGAACTGCCTTTGGGTGACGACGAAGTTCTGTTGGACGAAGAGATTCGGGACGCCGCCGGCGAGGGCCGGCTGGAGATTATTTCCGAGACTCAGCTGTGGCAGAAACTGGGGTTGGTTGAGGGCGAACAATTCGTTCGACGTCTCTACACTCCGGCCATGTTGGCGGATTTGCTCGACGTTTCGGTGGCGACCATTCGCTGTTGGCACCGACGTGGCTTGATTGTCCCAGCTCGCGAAGTCCACCGTCTACCCTATTTTGATTTTCAGGAAGTCGCCACGGCACGTCACCTGGCACAGCTCTTAGCGGCCGGTGCTTCACCGCGGGCGATTGAGAAAAAGCTCGCTCAACTTTCACGGTACATTCCGGAAATCGAACGTCCCTTGGCGCAGCTTTCGGTGATCGTCGAAGGTAAGCAGATTCTCCTACGATTGGGCCAGGGTTTGATTGAGCCAGGAGGCCAATTGCGGATCGACTTCGATGCGCTCGAAGAGCCTCTCGATGGAGACGCTTCGGAGGCTCTAGGCGATTTGGTTCCGACGGTTTCACTGGCCGACCATTTGGCCGAACAGCCCGAGTTTTCCTCACCGGAAGAAATGGTCTGTGCGGCAACAAAGTACGAAGACGCCGGTCAACTGGAGGCTGCCGTGGAAATGTATCGCGCCGCGCTGACGGCGGGCGGACCACGTCCTGAACTGTGTTTTCAGCTGGCCGAACTTCTCTACCGGCTGGAAGACCTCTCCGCGGCCCGCGAACGGTATTTTATGGCGATTGAGCTGGACGAAGATTTTGTGGAGGCCCGCGCCAATCTTGGGTGCGTTTTGGCAGAAACGGGAGAGCTGGATTTGGCCGTCGCCGCTTTCCAGGGAACGCTTGCACATCATAGCGATTTTCCCGATGTCCACTATCACCTCGCGCGGACGTTCGATGAGCTGGGTCGAGACAGTGAAGCACAAGGACATTGGCAGGAATTTCTGCGGTTGGCACCGGACAGTCCTTGGGCGGATGAAGCGCAAGTCAGGTTGTCGCAATAGACGCGTTACGACTTCAACGGGTGGCGTTCATCGATTCAGCCTCGACACGCTGTCGTGCCTCACTCGGCAAACTGACCGCTGCGTGGTTGTTCAAAAGCCGCAAAGTCGGTGTACTGCATACTGATCGATACCGTATGATCACCGGCATTAAAGTTGATCGTCGGCTGCAACGCCAGATCTTCGTCGCACCAGGTGGGAAGGTCGAATAAGCTACCAAACGGTGGGATCGATCCCGGTTGCAATCCGGTTAGCTCGACGACTTCCTCACGACTGGCAAATCGCAGCTTGCGAATTGACTCAGACTTGCGAACTTGTTTGCTGCCTAGCCGCTTGTCAGCAGGGAGAACGATCAGTACGAAACGCTTGTCTGCTTTGCAGATCAACGCTTTGGCACCGCTAGCCAACGTCGTGCCTCGAATCCGTGCCGCCTCTTCGCTCGTGAAAACAGGTTCGTGGTGCGAGACATCGTACGGAATTTGTCCCGCGTCGAGTTTTTCGATAAGCCGGTCTAAGACGCTCATTGTGCTTTGACTTGCTAGCACGTTCTTCGGCGGTGAGAACGGCAGTTTAGTGCGTCTTAAGCCCACAGGCTACGGCCTAGCGATCCAGAAAGGCTCCGCCGAACCTGGGCCGGTCGGGAGACCGGCCCACAACGTGACCGGCCCACAACGTGTTGGGTGATTGGCCGGACCACCCCAACGGTCAGATAAACACACCCCAGAAAAAGACTGCCTATGGCCGTAGCCGTTTAGTCAGGTTTGGGTCCGAAGGATGTTTGGGTCCGGAGAATAAGACGCGGAGTTGTGTCGAACGGTGCCCAGCCACAGTCTTTCTGGTTTCAATTGGGATTGAGACCTACGCAGGTCTGGCCGCCTGTACGCTTTAGGGATAATGCGGAGGATTGTATGGACCGGCCTCGCGCACAGCTTCGTCATCTGTTCCATTTTCTTCGGACGTGCTGCTCGACCAATTCGGATTTCGATGTACACTTCCGGAGAACGTTTTGCAGTTGAGCAACGTCAAAGACGATGAACGCAGGACGTACCGTCCCGTACAATCCCACAACTCATAAAAACGAGATCTTCCATGGCACAAATGCTCTTTTACGAAAATGTATCGGCTGTTTCCCCCCAGCGACACGGTGATTTGAGCATCGATCGCGAGGACTTTGGATTTGCGGCGAATGTGAACTCGGTTCCTTTGATGGCGGTCGAGATGACAGCGGCATCAGCGGAATACACGATTGTTTTTGCTGGCGACGACACGAACGTCATGCCGGTCGTCATCTTGGGACTTGAAGGCACGAACAACTACTATGTTGGCGAAGACAACAACTGGACTGCCGACTACATCCCTGCCTTCGTTCGGAGATATCCGTTTGTCTTCGCCCAGAACGAAAACCAGTTCACGCTTTGCGTCGACGAGGAATGGTCTGGATGCAACCGTGAAGGCAAGGGCCAACGGCTCTTTGACGACGAAGGCGAGCGGACGGAATACTTGAACCGCATGCTGAAGTTCCTCGAAGAATCGCAAGCACACTTCGCTCGCACCCAGGCTTACTGCAACCGACTGAAGGAGCTCGATTTGCTGGAGCCGATGAAAGCCGACTTCACGTTCCCAGGTGGGGAGCAGAAGTCGTTGGGTGGGTTTATGGCGGTCAGCCGGCAGAAGCTCAAGGATTTGGCGCCGGAGAAGCTGGCTGAACTTGCCAAATCGGACGAGTTGGAGTTGACCTATATCCATCTGCTCTCGATGAATAACTTCCGTCGAGTCATGGAGCGGGCCTCGTAAGGCTTGATTGAGGACAATCGTATCAACGAAGCCCTTTCACGGTTTTCCGTGGAAGGGTCTTTTTCTTTGATAACGGTTCACAGCCAGAGGTCGTGAATGGGATTCTTAATCTTCATTAAGAATATGATTAGGATTAAGAAAAGGAACAGCCGTGAATGGCTCCGTTCATTGACAGGCGTCGGACAACGCTATTTGGCGTCTATCGCGTCGGGCAACTGCGATGTCACCCATCGGGTCGATCCAGTCAAGCTTTTAAGGAACGCGACGAGCAGGTCGATCTCTTTGTCGTTGAGATCGAGCGGTACCAGCAGCGCGTCTCGAAACGAGTTTTTGCCACCGCCACGATTATAGAAAGCAACGACTTCGCGCAGCGTGGCGATACTCCCGTCATGCATGTAGGGGGTCGTTCGTGCAATGTCGCGTAGGGTTGGCGTCTTGAAGCGACCACGGTCCTGTTCCCGCTGGGTCTCCCTGAATCGTCCCAAGTCCAGCGGTTGCTTTCCCCATGAGACGCCGGTGTTGTGATACAGTTCATCGGTGTAATTCTGACCTTGATGGCATTTCCAACAACCGCCTCGGCTTTCGAAGATCCAAAGTCCTACGCGTTCATCGGGCGTGAGAGCGGATGCATCGCCTGCCTGAAAGCGGTCGACCCGGCTATCACCCGAGAGCAGCGTGCGTTGAAATCCGGCTAGAGCTTTGGCTAGATTCTCCGCAGTGACTTCGCCACCATACGCTTCGCGAAATCGGTTGACATAGGTCGCATCGGCCTGCAGTCTCAAGACCGCTTCGTCGACGGACGACGCCAATTCAATCTTGTTTCCGATCGGTTTGAGCGCCTGCTCTTCCAACGATGTGGCTCGGCCATCCCAAAAAAAGGATTTCCCATACAGCCGGTTGATCAGCGATGATGTATTGCGCAAGCCCTTCGCGCCGGCTACGCCGATGGCGAGCTGATCATCTGTCGTAAAGGACCGGGCTGGGTCATGGCAACTGGCGCAGGAAGTCGATCCATCACCTGAGAGGACCGGATCGAAAAACAGACGCCGCCCCAAGCCAACTCGAGCCTCCGTCAACGCGTTATCTTCGGGAACGTGCCGGACTTTGTTAAGCCCGAGCGGCATTTTGTCGACCAACAGATGCGTTGGCATCCGATCCACGGGCAATCGAGGCCGATCTTCACCGACCGACGACGACACCATCCAATTGACAAGAATTGCCACGATCGCAACACGCTGAAGCAACAATACTGCCTCGGCGACCATGACGAACCTCCATTGGATGGCAGATACCTGGATCCTCTATTTTGCGTTAGCGAACGCGAATCACAAGCATCTTGGCGGAAGAAGATGCGCAATTTCGCTGGTATTGGGGTCATAGCGAGGTGCCGTTGGCGTATACAGATCACAAATGGCCTGCCTGTGACCACGTTGAAGTCAATAGGTTGCAACCCTGGATCTTGGCAGAGCAATTGACCGAGAAACGACGTCCGGCCAGCATTCGGTTGACCTGACGCTGCACGAATGTCACGATAAACGGCAGCAGAGTTTGGTTCTTTCCGATGTTCATCGACGGGAACTTCATCAGTCCATCGTTTCCCGTCCTGACAAGGAGGATATGCCGTGAAATTTGCCCGTTTCATGCTCTCAAGTATGCTCATCACTCTCGTCGTGCTGGCGATGGGAGGCTGCGATAATGCTAAACTGAAATCGCTAGCTGACAAAGCAAAAAATGCAGCGACGAAGGGCACGGAGTCCATCAAAGAAAAGGTGACCGATCAAGTTGACTCTGCCAGTACCGAAGTTCAAGAGACGTTACAGATGGCGGGGGAAATCACCTTGACTTTGGATTCACCAATTGAAACGAATGCGTGTTACGCGCGATTTGTCGAGCAGGGATCAAAACGACCGACGGTCTTCGAGCTTCGTAGTTACAGTTCGCCGGACAAGGAAGAGTTCCCCGCGGTATTCTTTCACTCACAAATCCGTGCCACGACCGCTGCCGAATTGTCCGGCCAGGTTGTCTCAGGTCGGTTGTTTGTCCAACCGGTTGCCGATGGTCCCACTTGGTATAGCCTAGCGAGCAGCCCCGTCGAATTGAGAATCACGAGCATCGAAGACAGACTGCTCACGGCCGAGATTGTCAGTGCGTCGCTGCAAAACACGCAAACAGGCGCGTCGACCGATGTGACCGGGTCGTTTAACGCCGTACGATAATAACGCTGTACGATGATAGCGTCGTGCAACAACAGCGCCACGCAACAATGGCGATAGGCAACCAACGTTGCGGTGGTTTTCGCCTCGAATACAAGCGAGTCAAATCCATGTTCGATCTGCGTCATCCAACACGCCTGTTTTGTGTCACGTCCTTGCTGACACTTTGCATCGTTGCCCACAGCCCGGATTATTCATGAGAGCCAAGATTGGCCGTGGTCTGATAGTCTTCCGGTTGTTTTTTGGATAACCGGATGATGGGTGCGCAGAGGTCCCCCTTT
>NYXM01000005.1 GCA_002685655.1 Planctomycetaceae bacterium | reverse complement strand
TCGAGATCAACTTCTCCCGCAAGGTCGTCATCGACCAGGTCTTCATGGGACGCGGCAGGACAAGCCGCCGTAGAAAGTTGCCCAGGTTGTACGCCAGGGCGAACAATTGCAATCGCACATGGTTGTCCACGAAATCGTGGCAGGAAAGCTTCGTCCACTTCACCGCATTTTTTCCTTCGCGAATCCACTGTTCAAACGTGCGAGCACACTGCAGGCATAGGAACAGCTTTTGTCAGTGATTCCGGCGGGTCCGGGCCGCCGATAGTAGCGATACCGGCGCTTCTGGAGCTGGCCCGCTGGTGCCGGCGGCGGCGGACATCAGGCTGCGGAGCAGACCCATGTCAAACGTCACGGACGACAGATCAGTCCCCCCCCGCGCTCAGTGAAACCGAGCCGTCGTGTGGCTCTCGGTCAATTCTGGACCGTCCTGCCGGTCGAAGCCCGGCGACGGACGTTGACGACACTGAGCCGGATCGTGGCCCAGAGGCTGGACAAGCCGGACCCACGGCGGGAGGTGGGTCATGATCAACACTGAGCCGGCTCTCACGGAATCAACGGCCGATGTGAGGGAAGTGGACCAGGTGGGGATCTCGGACGGTCACCCAGGGTCGCTGCCCGCCAAGATTCAGCCTCACCACCTGGATCGTCTGGCCGTGGTGTACGTGCGGCAGTCGACCCCCCAGCAAGTGCTGGAACATCGGGAATCTACAGCTCTGCAATACAACCTGCGCACGCGAGCAATCCACTGGGGATGGCCCAGAGAACGCGTGCTGGTGATCGACGAGGACCAGGGCCGCAGTGGCCAGAGCGCCGACGGACGCACGGGCTTTCAGCGTCTGCTGGTCGAGGTAAGTTTGGATCACGTCGGCCTGATCTTGGGCCTGGAGATGAGTCGACTGGCCCGTTCGTGCAAGGACTGGCATCAATTGCTGGAAGTGTGCGCATTGTTCGGCACGTTGCTGGCCGATCACGACGGGATCTACGATCCGCGTGATTACAACGATCGTCTTTTGCTCGGTTTGAAAGGGACGTTAAGCGAGGCGGAGCTTCACCTGCTGCGCCAACGGATGCATCAGGGGATTCTGAACAAGGCAAAACGGGGTGAACTATTCAACCTCGCCCCGATTGGATATTTGAGATCTCCCACGGGCCAGTTCATGTTGGATCCCGACGAACAGGTACAAGCGATGATCCATCTGGTCTTCGATACGTTCGATGAAGCGGGAACGGTCAGCGGCGTGTTGCGCTTCCTGGTACAGCAGAAGCTTCAATTGCCGTTCCGTTCACACACGGGCGCTGATCGAGGGCAACTGCAATGGCGCCGGCCGACTCGTCAGCGGCTGCGGACCTTACTTCATCATCCGATCTATGCCGGTGCCTACACCTGGGGTCGAAAGCGGATCGATCCACGGCGCAAAGTACCCGGGAAACCGGGCTCCGGACGCACGGTGGTGCCCGCGGAGCAATGTACGGTGCTCTTGAAAGATCGATGCCCCGCGTACATCGCCTGGGCGCGTTACGACGCCAATCGCCGACGAATGGCTGAAAACCAGAACCGTTGCGACAGGCAAGGTGCTCCCCGTGAAGGATCGGCGTTGCTCAAGGGCCTGCTGGTGTGCGGAAGATGTCAGTGTCGAATGGTCGTTCAGTATGACCGGCTTTACAAGGGCCGGGGTCCCAATTTGAATCATCCGCGGTATGCCTGCACCCATAACGGCACTGAATACGGCGAATCTTTGTGCCAAAGTCTGACCGGTCGGGTCCTGGATGAGTTTGTCGCTCAGCAAGCATTAACCGTATTGCAACCGGCATCATTGGCGTTGAGTCTTTCGGCCGCCGAGGATATCGAGCAACAACGGATGAAGATCGATGGGCACTGGCGGCACCGCGTGGAACGGGCCCGGTACGATGTGGATCGCGCCCGACGGCAATATGAGGCCGTGGAACCTGAGAATCGTTTGGTCGTCCGCGAACTCGAGCGTCAATGGGAGCAAAAGCTTCTTGATCTACGGGGTCTCGAAGAACAATATGAGCGATTCGGCCAGAAGCAGGCCACAGTCCTGACCGATGACGAGCGCCGACAGATCCACGAGTTGTCCTGTGACATCCCCAAACTGTGGCACGCACCCCAGACCACCACGGTGGATCGGCAGACCATCGTACGTCACCTGATTGAGCGGGTGATTGTGACCGCACCACCGGATAGCCAGCACGTGGACGTGACCATCCAATGGGCAGGGAACTTTGTCAGTCAGCACACCTTGATCCGACCGGTGGGGCGATACGAACAACTTGACAACTACCAACAGCTGTTGGATCGCATCCTCGAATTGCACGACCAAAAGAAGAGTTCGGCCCGGATCGCCGAGCAGCTCAATGTGGACGGCTTCCGTCCTCCCAAACGTCGATCGACATTCAATGCGCCAATGGTTCGTAAACTGATCTGGCATCATCGTCGAAGCGTCAAGCGTTCGGTCGCCACGCAGGAACATGAACTGGCCGACCATGAATGGTGGTTTGTCGACTTCACCCGCCACCTGGATCTGCCTTACCCGACGCTTTACAGTTGGGTCCGTCGGGGCTGGGTTCATGCCCGCCAATTGCCGGTCAATGGTGGTCGCTGGGTTATCTGGGCCGACGCCGACGAAGTGGACCGCCTCAAGCGGCTCAGACGGTGCCCCAAGAGCTGGCACAATCTACATCAAGCGGCGGAGCTGACGCAGCCGAAACCTCGACCTGGCACATGATAAAACCTGTTACAAAGGAAGTAGTATGACACCCCCACCTCGGCCGTGCCCCGGCCGTTGTAAAACCCGGTGACACGGGCCGCGCCGCCGCCAAGGTTGGTGACGATGAACCCGATGCGGGGGAATAACTCATCCCTGTGCCACTCGACTTTCGCCACGACGCGACGGGCCTTGTCCCAAGTGGCGGCCTGATAAACGAAGTCGTGGTACAGCACGATCGGCTTCTGCGGAGGTCGGCCCACCGGGCGGGTCATCAGGTGCTGAATCTCGCGTTGCAACACCGGATTGGCCGGCAGCCGGATGGTGTAGAGGTAGCCCTCGGCTTCGAGGAACTCGTACACCTGTGGGTTGGCGAAGCCAGCGTCACCGCGGAACAGTTTCTTGATCTTCCGGGTGCGGTAGCGGGCGACCACCGGTTCAAGCACGCTGCGCCAGTCGTCGGCGCTGGCGACGTTGCCGTGGCGCAAGAGGGCGCGTTCCAAGTCGCCGTCCTGGTTGAAGCAGAACAGCGGGTGGTAGCAGTTGCACTCGAAGTAGCCGTTGTACGCCGAGCCTTCCTGCTGGCCGTGGGTTTCACTGACCGAACTGTCCAGGTCGAGGATGATGCGGTCGGTCAGTCGGCGCTGCTGCACCCGGTCGATCCACTTCCCCGGCAACTCCATCAGCGCCGCGAGGTTGTCGGGCTGGGTCAATACGTCCGTCTCGAAGCGGGCCATCTGACTGGTGGACGCGGCTTCCTTCTCCGTGGCCCGACCGCCCACCAGTTGCCGCATCACCGGATCAACCGCGAGTCGTTGGGCATCATTGAGGTCGTCGTAACCCGCCAAGCGGCTGTAGATCGACTGCCGCAGCAGCGCCGTCAGCGAGTGCCGGATGTTGGTTCCGGTGCGCCAGTCGCTGAGCATCGCTCCGGCAGTTGCCGTCAACGCGAACACGTCATCGACATCACGGTACGCCAGCAAACCGCCGTCACTGCTGACCGTCGCGCCGCGAAATTCCAGCCGGACCGATCCGTCAAAACCGAGCTTTAACGCTTCCTTGCGTGATTCACCCATTGGGTGGGCCTTCCATGGCTGAGGTGAGGTGATGGAAACACCTTGTATTACGGCCTCAAACGCGTGTCGGTTCTACCAAACTCGTGAAATCATCTGGGAAATACGGGCTAACAGAAAATGGGCGTGAAATTCGTTCCTCATGCGCATCAGGTGCCTCGGCAGAACGGCCTCGTTGAACAGGGCGTCCGTGAGTCGTGTGTCCATCCGATCGATCGAACCGACCTCCAGCCGCGTCCGGCCGTCGTGTGCGTGCACGTCCAGGACAGGTTCCGTGAACGTCGCGCATCGGTAGCGGGCCATCGTCTGCGCAAAGACCACCCGATCTTCAAGATTTCGGATCGCCTGCGGAAATCGGATCGTGTCGAAGACCCGCCGGTGAAAGACGGCCGCGCCCATCGCGATCCGCAGGCGCCCCAGCATGCAGGCCCGGAACCGCGCATCGAGCCGCCGGGGCACGGGCCTGGCCGGGCGGGGCACGGCGCGGCCGTCGGGTGCGACGGACCGGTATCCGCCGAACAGCATGTCGAGGTTCGAATCCACAGACAGGCGTTGCTCGAACCGGCTCAGCGCACGGGGCATCAACGCGTCATCGGCATCCAGGAACAGCAGATACGACCCGCGCGCTTCGTCGATCCCGCGGTTGCGGGCCGCCGAGGGGCCGCCATTCGCCTGGTGAACGTACCGGATGCGCCCTTGGAAGGGTCTCAACACCTCGGCGGTGTTGTCGGTCGACCCGTCATCGAGCACAATGATTTCGTGTTCGTTTGCTGCGACCGCCGATTCGACCGCTCGGGCGACGAAGTGTCCGTAGTTGTACGTGGGGATGATGATCGAAAGTGTGACCATCGGGCGTGAGCTTAGCAGAGTGTTCGGATAGGACCAAGTGGGGGCTGGATCCAGGGTATGGGATACAGGATGCGAGCTGCGGGAGACGGAGTGCGAGATGTCGGATGCTGGATGCTGGATGCTCGATGTCTCACCGAAGGCCGTGAACGACTGACGTGAGGACCCTCAAGCGCATTTTCTGCAACGCCGCGGCGGCGATTGTTTACTACGGCGGGCTGCTGCGTCTGTATCGCGCCGTTTTCCCGCGGCACGATCGCGTGTACCTGATGTACCACAACATCGCGGACGACCCGAACCCGCGGGGCGCCTATCGCGACAACTTGAGCCCCGAAATCTTTCGGCACCAGATGGCGTTCTTGAGGTGCCACTGCTCGGTCGCGGACATCGACGCGCCCGCGGCAGGACCCCGCGAGGTCGTGATCACGTTCGACGATGGCCTGGAGACCGTCCGGATCGCTGCGCTGCCGATCCTGGACGAGCACGGATTCGGGGCGGTGGTTTTCCCCGTGCTGGATTGGATCGGCCGGCCAGGACACCTGAGCTGGGAGGACCTGGCCGCACTGAACCACAGCGGGCGCATTCGCTTCGGGTCACACACGGTCAGCCACGACATCGTGGGAATCGAGGACCTGGACGAACTGCGAGATCAGATCGTGAGGCCCAAGACGACCCTGGAGCAGCGCCTCGGCGTCCGCGTTGAAGCGTTCGCGTTTCCCGGATCGAGAATCCCGCGGCACAGCACCTTGAGGGACATCGTGACCACAGACTTCCGCCTGTCCTTCGGCGTGAGCAAAACGAACCGATCCTGGCCGCCCCCCTACCGCATCGCGCGGATCGACGCCGCCTACTGCACGCGCCGCCACCAGCTCGCCGTCGCATTGGCAGGTGTGCCTTACTTGTCAAGAAAGCTGGGGCGCCCTTGAGGAAGCAGCATCGCGCGGGCGCTGTTTGGGGACTCACCTACTTTGTTGCAAGCTTTCCAGTTTGTTCTTGAACGTGACTTTTGTGATCGAGTCTTCGCGCTACGCTAGCCTGGATTCCCATGGGCCCACCTTCAACTTCGTATCTGTCAGTCGCTTCGTGGCCCATGGGAATCCAGGCTAGCGCTAAACTTTTTCCCGGACATGCACCCAAGTGTGCACATGCGGGGCTCCGCGGAAGTACCAGACCATCGAGGGTCCCTCGATCTGCCACACGTCCCAGACGCCGTCGTTGCCGATGTCCATATTGCTGTAATACGCCATGTGCAGCTTGTCGAAGCCGGTCGCTTCGATCAGCTTCATGCACTCGTCCGCGTCCGCCTTTCGGAAGGGCGATAACAAGTCCTGCATCACGAGCCGGGCCAACTCCTGCTGGTCCTTCGTCAACTCGGCCATCGGGACGCCGGCCAGGCCGGGGGTGTCGCCGCGGAGTTGGACCGTCTGTGTGCGCCGTTCCGGGCGCGGGTCATCGCGCAGCGCCAGGCGGCGCTGTTTGCCGTCCAGGGCCTCGAATAGCTCGTTGGCGCGCACGGCCTGGTACCAGTACACGTTCCCCGGATGATGCGGCTCTTCGTGAAACGATTCGGCGGCGTGCCCGTAGAAGATGGGCCCGCCGAAGCCGGCGCCGTCGACCGAGTCGCCGTCGCAGCGCCGCGTCACGTGGCGGCCCGTCAGAACGAACTCGAACTTCCCCGGCGCCGGCCCCGATCCGGGTCCGGGTCCGGGTCCGGGTCCGGGTCCGGGCTCGGGCCCCGGCCCCGGCTCGCCGAAGACCGCGACCGAGCAGCGACCAAAGCCGTTTCGGCCGTTGTCGTGCTCGACCTGATGCATCACTTGCTTCCAATACGGCGGGCTGTGCAGTTTGTTGAAGATCTCCCGGATCATGGCCTGCTGGTCCGGGGTGAAGTCCTTCCCCACGCGGGCCTTGGTGATGTGCCAGTTGTTGTCGATCTTATCGCGCAGCGGGTGGTCGAAGGGGAAAGTCATGATCGCCTTCTGCTGCGGAGACAGGGTTTTGTAGAAATGCGTGACCAGGGATTCGCTCAAGCGCTGCACGGGCGGAACCGGATCAACGGCCCCGAACGCCGCGGGCACCAGCGGTGCCGCGAGCGTGGCGGCCGCGGTGCCGATGAACTGGCGGCGCGTCAGGTCCGTGCGTTGGGTACCGCGATCTGGGTGTGGCCGGTTCGACATCGTTGGCAACCGCCGGCCATGAATACAGCTGTGCGACCGAAACGGCAAGGCGACCCGAGCTCGCGGTTGGAACGTGCCAGGCAAGCACACCCGCCTTCATGTCCCTACGTGAATCACGGGGATCGAGAACTCGACGTTCCACTTGATGTCCGGTGCGTCCTTGGGCAAGGCCGGCGACGTCACGAAGCGCCCGACGATCTTGCCCCCTTCCGGCTGGAACTCGCCCTGGAGGTACTGCAAGCCCTGGTCGGCCAAGGGCCCCTGGTTGGCATAAATGTTCATCGTGTAGGGCGCTTTGGTGAAGTTCGAGTAGCTGACGGCGTATCGTTCCACGTCCTGGGTCGAGAATGTCGTGGGATGCGGCGCGCCCTTGCCGAACGCGATCGGCAGCCAGACGATCTTGGCGCCCGGGACCATGCGCTCGACGACCATCGAAGCGGACTCGACCTTCTTTCGTTCCTCGTCGGACATCTTTCGTGAGACCATGTACACCCACAGCTCATTCATGTCCTTCATCCAGTAGGCCACACCATCCGCGACCTCGGTCTCCACGCCATCAATGGAAGCATGCCCGCGGACACCCGGTTCGGGCGGTCCCGTCGGGGCGGGTGAGCTGCTCTGCGAACAGCCCAGCGACGCGATACCGATCGCGACGCCGATCACGATGCCGAAGACGATTCTCAACAGGCTCCAACGGGCGTTTTCGATTTTCATCGAGGTCCTCCTGGTCAGGGACATTGTGGGGAAGGGCCGATATCCGCACGGCGCACGAGGCCGAGACGATCGGCCGCTAAACGATGCTTCGATGTCGCACATATCGTCTCTTCTGCCTTGCCGTTTCGGGGATTCAGGAGCACCCCAGGCTGGTGGCCCGGGTAGGTCCGGGAACGTGAGGTGATGGGGACGTCCGGCCTCAGGTGGAACATGCTGCGTCGGGGGTCGGGATTGACAGCAATTCGTCGATCCCCGTAGAAACAAAGAGAGCGACAGATATCCCGTCCTCGTCCTCGTCCTCGTACTCGTACTCGTACTCGTGCTCGAAATGTTGCGGCGGACGGGTCCGAGCCCGAGTATGAAGCGCGCGTATAACAACAGACCAGTACCGCACGCTAACTACGCAGAATCCGAGCACGAGCACGAAAACACATTTGGGCAACTCGCTCGTCAGTGCGCGGTCTACTGCCCCGCCGCGTCCGTCGCGTCGGCGGGGTTCTCCTCCAGCTTCTGGATCGTCCCGAACAGGTGTCCCCCCACGTTTCCGTGCGTCCAGGTGCCCGCGTACTTGTTGTTGTAGAAGACGACACGTGAGCTGAAGGTGCCCAAGCCCGGGATCGTCAGGTCCGTGAGCGTGACCACGGGCGTGTCGTCGGCCCACTTGACTTGCAGCGCCATGGGCAGCGTCACGTCCCGTTCGCCGTACTTGACGCGCGCGTTGAACAGCCAGAAATCGCCGTTCGGCAGCTTCTTCACGCTCGTGATCGTGTACTCTTCCTTGGGCAGCGGGCCGTCTTCCCTGCCCAGCACCGTGAAACGGCCCACGAGCTTCACACCTGAAAGCAATTGCTCGAATTGCTTGTGGCTCTGAGCTTGTTTCGCGGCGTCATCTGCGATATTCGCCCCTGCCGCCACTGGCGGTTCGGCCCGTGTGGCCGACAGACAGACAAAGATCACAGGCAGGAGCATCAAGGCGATGGTTCGTCGGATCTTCATGGAAATCGTCCTCTGGCGTGGTCGTCAGGATGAAACAAATCTTATCGGAATGTTCGATCAATACAAGCTGCACCCTTATTGGAGTGCGGCGATTCATCGCCGCTATTTCTGGGATGGCGTCCTGAGGTTTCCCACACCGGCCCGATCAAGACGTGCCGCCATGTGCACGATCTACTACAATCGGCCCCCGGCGGAACGGAACAAGCTGAGGAGTTTGAGACATGGTACAGTCCGAAGCAGTGCCGCCGCCCTACGCCATTCGGCGCGTCGGCGACCGGTGGGAAGTTCAGGTCTGGATAGACTGCGGGGAAATCGACCAGGACGCCCGCGCCATCGCCATGACGCCACTGCTGAGCTACAAGTATCGCCAGGGCCTACGGTCCGATCTGGCGTTTGCCAACGACCTGGAAAAGACGGGCAAGGCGCTGGCGAAGCACAGGATCGACGCCGTCCTGTCGCGCTTCTTCATCCAGAAAGCAGCCGAGATCCGGGAATCGGCACAACACGGGCCACCGGATTTGAATCTGCCCGAGTCGCTGGCGTCGTGAGCGGGGCGCTCCGCACCCGAGCAGAACCCTTAGCCGCGAAGAACGTAAAGATCGCAGAGGGAGTCCCTCGCTTGCGCGTCGGGCTGCTGTGCTCGCGGTCGTGAACCCACCTTGAAACGCGTTCTACAAGGCGTATCACGCTCGTGACGCTTCTCTTCGAGTCCTTTCGCTACGCTAGCCTGTATTCCCATGGGCCCACCAAGGACATCGAATTTGTGAGGCGCGTCGTGGCCCATGGGAATCCAGGCTAGCGCCCCTCAGTCCATCACCAGCACCGTCCCCAGCGTCTTGTGCGGTTCATCCAAATGAGCCGAAATGACCTCGTCAATCCGCCCGATCGGAAGCGTGTGCGTCGTGAGGGGCTTGACTTTCAGATCCCCGCGCGCCATCAGCTTCAGTGCCAGCTCGAAATTGCTCCGCGTCGTCCAGCGCATGAAGGTGTGGGGGTAGTCCGTGCGGCCGTGTTCCCATTCGTCGTCGTGGTAGCCGGGGCCCGTGCGTGCGGCGCTGCGCACGTCGGCATTTCCGAATCCCGAGCCGCCGCGGATGGTGGCGTTGACGGCCCCCACCAGGACGACTCGGCCCATCGTGTGGCCGTCCGGCGACGTCTTCAGTGCCGCCTTGGTCTGCTGCACCGCGTCGGTCCCGTCGCCGCCGATCGCGACGACGGCCAGGTCGAAGCCGCGGTCTTCCGTGAACCGGCGCGCTTCGTCGAGCGCGTCTTTGCTCTGCACGTTCATGGCCGCGTGGGCGCCGCACTGGCGCGCGATCCGGCAGCGAAACGGCAGCCTGTCCCAGGCCATCACGTTCAGGCCCGCGATCCGGCCGAACTGAGCGGCGAACTGACCCACGATGCCCAGCCCCACGACCAGCAGGTCCTCGCCGATCTGCGCCTCGCCGCGGCGGATCGCGTGCAGGCCCGTGAGCATCACGTTGCCGTAGGCACCTTCGGCGTAGCTCACTTTGTCAGGCAAAGGGCAGCACAGGTTCTGTGGAACGACGGCGAAGTCCGCGATGTACGCGTAGCCACCGCCGAAGGCCGCGACCCGATCGCCCGGTTTGAAGCGTTTCACGCCGCGCCCGACCTCGATGACACGGCCGCTGTTCTGATAGCCGAGCTTCTGCACTGTGTTCGTGTTGCCCGCTTCGCCGGCCCGCAATCGCCGCGCGCGACTGAGTTCCGAGCCGGGACTGATCGTGGCGGCCTCGACGTGGATCAGGACCTGTCCGGCCTTGGGTGCAGGAACGCGCTGCTTAACAACGACACCGCGTCCCGCGCCGTCCACGGCCGCGATGCGTCGCATTCTTGTTCGTTTGGCCATGATGGTGAAATGGAGCCGACCGGGATCGAACCGGCAACCTCTGGCTTGCAAAGCCAGCGCTCTCCCAATTGAGCTACGGCCCCGTATGGCGGGATCATATCCCGATATTCCGTGATCGACAAGCCGGCCGGGAAGATTCAGCGGCGAAGGTACACGGCGCGAGGTGCCCACAACCCAATGTCGTACTCGATGGTCAAGCGGAACCCCGAATCGCGCAGAGCGCGGAGGCGCGGAGACATAGAGGATAGGAATGATTGGCACGGCATGGCTCACGACCCCTGGACGCGCTATGGCGGGCATGCTCCGGCGCAGCCGGTGGCGCAGATGCACCGCCTGTTCCCCCAGCGCACCACCTGTTCCCAATCGCAGGCCGGTGCCCCGTGGCCACAAGCTGCCAGCCTGTGAGCCTTCCGCGCATGGGTCGCACGATTCACAATCCCAGCCGCAGCTCTCTTGCACTGTTTGCGTTATTTCGCGGCCAATGCCCCTTTGCGATCTTTGCGTCCTTTCGCGGCAGATGTTCGTTGCCTCGCGCGCGTTCTCTCGCGGCCACCACTGTCTCGATCAGGGCAGGAATCCCTCAGGCGCGTGGCCGCGATTCAACCGGACGAAATCCCGGACGGCCTGCACGTCCAATTGCGGCATCACAAGCAAACGGCCCCAAGATACGAGTGCCACCGGATCGCCGTTCGCAGGACGCGGTGTGATGATCAGGCCGTCTGCGGCAATCCCACCCAGCCGCACAAGATCCGCCGCCGTAATTGTCTGCGGGTCGTACGCCAGCCACACGTGGCCATGTTCGAGGTTGTGAACGATGTCCGCGTCTGACTGCACGGTCTCGTACAGGCCCGCGGGCCGCGGCACGACGCCGCGAACAGCGCGGTGGTGCGGGCCGTAGGACGGGGGATTGCTGTAGAGCCCGTAATCGATGTCGCCGTCAACGTGCGGTGCAAACGCAACGCCCGGCGCCCCCGCACGCAGGTCCGTGCGCTCACCCAACAGCGCCGCGTCTCGAAAATCGCCGCTGCCCAGGCCCGCGGCCGAAAAGACGCTGGCGCCGATCTTCACGACGTTGATGCCCAGGCCCGCGTCCACCATATCATTGCCGGCGCCCGCCTTGATCCGGTCGTCGCCGCTGCCACCCTGGATCGTGTCATCGCCACCGCCGCCCCAGATTCGGTTGTGGCCGTCGCCGGCGTCGATCGAGTCATTGCCGGCGCCCGCCTTGATCCGGTCGTTGCCGCTGCCACCCTGGATCGTGTTGTCGTTGGCGTCGCCGTTGAGCCGGTCGTCGAATGCTGTGCCGTTCACATTTTGGATCGACCACAAGCTGTCTCGGCCGCCATGACCGTCCCCCGCCCGCCCGCGCTTGTCACCGCGGAGCCGAACGCGGACCCCACTTGGGAAAGCACCGTAGTCGGCCGTGTTGGTGCCCGCGCCGCCGTTCAGTTGGTCGTCGCCGCCCCCGCCGATCAGCGTGTCATTCCCCGCAGAACCCAACAACACGTCGTCGCCGGCGCCGCCAACGAGAAGATCATTGCCGTTCTCGCCGTCGATGGTCGCTGCGATGGCACGGCCCCGCGCGCCATTGATGCCCTGGCCGATCGTCACGCGATCGTGGCCGGCGCCGCCGCGCACGAGTATCTCCAGAACATCCGTGAACACGCCGCTGTTCCCCACCGGATCGCCGCCGACCATCACGCGGCCCGGCCCCGCCGCACTCAGGTCGATCGTGTCATTGGCATCGGATCCGACGATCGTCAGAACGCCGCCGTTCATCGTGGCCAGAAACCCTTCGTTGATCTGAACGTTCACTTGTTGGGTGCGCGCATTGGCGGCCGCGTCCGATGCGCGGATGTCGAAGGCATGGGCGCCGAGCTGCCCCAACAGTGGCGTCCAGCTCACAAGGCCCGTGATGGGATCGATCGTCATGCCCGCGGGCGGATTGGTGAGCGAATAGCTGAAGTCTGAACTGCCCTCGCCAGGTATCTGAGCGTCGTATTCGTAGAGCATGTTCACGGACCCGGCCGTCGGAGCGCTGGTCTGGAACGGCGGCAGCGTCACGGTATCGATCGTGACGACCAACACGGGCGAACGATGGCTGGGCGCCCCGTTGATCGTTTGAGTGGCCGAAATGCCATGCACGCCGTCGTTGAGCGACACGCTGGTGACTATGGTGCCGGCAGTGGCCGTGCCCTGGCCGATCAGGTCGTTGCCGCTGAAGAGCAACACGTCTGCGCCCGGCGTGAGGCCCGGCACCTCGATCTGGGGCGCCGTGTGGTTCGTCACGTCGTCGGTCTGACTCACGCCGCTGTCGAACGCGGAAACCAGGTCCAACTCCGTGGGCGCGGGCGTGACACCCGGCCCCCCCGGAACCCCCGGCTCCCCCGGTTGCACAACCAGCCCCGCGTCCAACGTGTCGATCGTCTGGTTCGCTGCCAGCATGAAGCCCGTCGTGAGGCCGCTGATCGGGTCGGGATCGCTGTCGAGCGCGTCGTCGCCGCCCTGGTCCTGTGGGCTGAAGGCCAAATGATTCGGCGCCGTGAACTGCACGGCTTGGCGACCACTGCTGACGCCGTCCACGCGGTAGTTGCCACTGGCGTCCGTCGTGGTTGACGCATCCAGGTCGAACGCGGCAACAGCGAGCGGATCGCCAAGCACGACCTGCTGCCAGGACAAAAACGGGATGCTCGACCACGCGGCCTCAGCCCAACTGAGACCGCGCACGAGGAAGTTGTCCAGCAAGATCGCGCTTCTGGCCAGGTTTGAAGCGAACGGCTCGTACACGTTTCCCACACCAAAGGTGCCGCCGGCCTCGACCCATTGCGAAAGCTGACCCTGATCACGAAAGCCGTCGACGCGGCCGAAGGCGCGCCCGTTGTAGCTTTCCAGCGTGTTCATGATCGCACCGCCCGTGATCTGCCCGTCGAACGTCGCGACGTATCCCGCCTGGTCGCCGGCGTTGTTGCCGCCGTAGCTGGCCAGGAACGCCACCGGCCCGCCGATCGGCGTGGCGTTCGTATCGGCCACGGTGCCCGCCGTGCCGATCAGGAAGTCGGCCGATCGGTCGTGGCGCACGGCCGCGAACCCGTTGGACCGAAGCCCGGCCGCGGCGGCGTCGTAGTCTCCGCCGTCCATGTCGGACTGTTGTGATTCATCGAGAACAAACTGATCGCTTTGCCGGTCGTAGACGGGGTTCACGGCGCGGTCGATCATGGCCTGCACGTCCTCGACCGTCGGACCATCCAACCGCGTCGTGAGATAGATGCGACCGGCGTCGGCGGCCGCGGCCCCGCGCGCCCGGCGGCGCCAGCGCCAGCTCGGACCGTCCTTGTTCTTCTTGAAACTGAACGGCTCCATGATGCTCGAGCGATCGTGCGAATCAATGGGCGCCGATCGCTTGAACAACGGATTCACGACAAAATTGTCCGCGTACGAGTCCATCGAGCCGCCGGATTCGCCGCCACCGGGCCGCGATCGCAAGTCCTGCCACAGGAGCGTGAGTTGCGAATCCACTGACGCGTAGGTGGCGTTTCCGGCCCGCACGGCGTCCCCGGCGTCGTCCGGAATGTCCCCAAGTCGAGCGACCGGCCCCAAGTCAACGATCCGATGCGGCAGACCCTTCGTGAGCGTCAGGACAATGACCTGTTCGGCCAGACTGTTCGTGGCCAGGTGGGAACGGATGGGGTCGCGGACCTTCAATTCGAAGTCCGCGAAGTTGACCTGGCTGGCCGTGAGCGTCGGGTCGTTCAGATCAAGACCCAGAACGCCGGGTCGCCGGGCGTTGTAGTGATTGAACACGGCCGCGCTGTCGGCGTTGTGCGAGTTGTATATGACCAGGACCTGTTCCGGCTCAAGGCGCTGATCGTCCGGAACAGGCGACGTGCCGAACACTTCCACTTGAATGTCCGCGAGCCCGGGTTCGCCGATGTCCATGATGCCGTTTGCGTTGATGTCTTCAAATACCGTGCCCGCGACGGCCGCCAGCAGGACACGGGGTTCGAGGGGTTCGAGGGCGATGGGGGTGGGCGTTTGGCCGCGGGTGGCGAAAGGAACAAAGGCACGAGGGGGCACGAAGGCACGAAGGGGGGCAGTCTCCGGCACGGTGGCACGGAGGGGGCGAAGAAAGGGCGAGAGCGAATCGGAGTCAATCGCAGGCATACGGACGAATGATAGGCGCGACGCTCAATCATCAACGCGTGGGAAAGGAAGCTGGCAGGGAAGACTACGGCATAATCACGCACGGTGATGTAGTTCCCACCGGTCCTCGATTACGCCCCTCACCATTCCGGCATCGGCATGGACGGACCGGCGTCGGGCGGCGGGCCGGGGCGACGATGCTGGTGGCGCTGGTTGAAGGATTCGAATTCCTGCGGTGTCACTTGGCCGTCCGCATCAGCGTCGAGGCGACGAAACCGACGTTCCCTCATCGCGCGCTCGGGTTCGGGGGCATCGCTGGCGAACTCGTTTAACGTCAATTTCCCGTCGCCGTCCAAGTCGGACGATTCGAACAGGATCCGCGGGTCCGGGCGAGATCGGTTGGGGTCCGAGGGACGGTGGTGTCCGGAACCAGGCATGGGGCCGTCCCGCCCTCGGCGGCCGTCGCGGCCGAAGTGGCGGAACCCGAAGCCGCGCCGCCGCTCGAAGGCTTCTTTTCGCCGCTTCCACTTTTGCGCCTGTTCTGCCGTCAGAACCTCGCCTACCTCCTGCTCGATCATCCGCATGTTCTCGTGGATCTGCTGGCGATGTTCGGCGATCGCAGCGTGACGCGGTTCCAGGATCTCTGCGATGAGTGCGCTCTGCTCTTGCGACAGCCCCAGCACGTCTGACATGTGTTGATTGAAGCGCCTGATCATCTCGTCGGGGTTGTGCATGGCATGCATGACGTCACTGCGCACTTTCAGGGAGCCAGCCACGCCACCGATCACGCCGCCGCTGACCAGCAGGATCAGGGCGGCCAGGACCGCCGGCCAACGACGCGACGCGACGCGACGGGGCAGTGCCGGCTGCGGCAGACCGTCCGGCTGTCTGGGCTGTTCGCTCATGGAGTGCGCCTCAGAGGCTCAGTGCGACGAAGAAACCCTCGACCGGCTCGCGAAAGTTAATCACCATGGGCAGCGTCACGGCCAGGACGACGGCGGCCGCCAGCGCCGATGCAGCGGAAATCTGGATGAAGGGGCTCCGCAGGGGGGAGGGCGGCTCAAGCTGCTCCAGGCGGGACATGACCTGGCCCGTCACGTCGATCGTCGGCGGCGCGTCGCTTCGGGCCACAGCGGCTCGTTGTTCGAAGGCGTTCAGGTCAGTCACGGGGCATCTCCTGTTCAAGCAGTCGCTTGAGTTTCTTTCGGGCCCGAAAGGCCTGCACCTTCACCATGCTGGCCGACCATCCGGTCGCGGCCGCCGTTTGCTTGACGGACGACCCTTCCAGGTACATCAGCGTGAGTACCAGCCGGTCGCGCGGCGGCAGTTGTGCCAACTGCCCGTGCACGAGATCCGCGGCACGCTGCGGCGTCATGCCGTTGTTTGGAGCGTCCGGCGCGGCCGCGGTGTCCACAAAATCATAGCTGCTGTTCACGGTTCCTTGTGCGTTCAATCGGTCACGTTTTCTCCAGTAGGCGTACCCGACACGGGTGGCGATGCGATTCAGCCAGTGCTCGAACGGCGCCTGGCCCTTGAATCGAGGCAGGCTGGTGTAGGCCGCCACGAAGACGTCCTGCACCAGCTCTTCAGTGTGGCCTCGATCGCGCGTGAAGTGCCACATCCGAGCGCCGATCCTGGCCTGATACCGTTCGATGAGGCGAGCATATGCGTCACCATCCCCGTTCAGTGTCGCCTCGATGTCCGGCCAATCATCGGATGCCACCATCGGTTCCGCTGGCTTTGCTCAAAGCGACGAGTCAGATCAGCACACGGCTCAGTGTCCGCCGCGGCTTGAAAATCCGCTTCCCAGGCCCCCGGCACGCCCGCAGGCCCTCTGGGGGCGCCGGGGGCCGCGTCGTTGCTGCCGCGGCCCCGACGTGCGGCTGGCCATGGGAGCACCTCCCATCTTAGCTTTCATCCCTCCGTCTCGAGAAGTGGGGCAGACGGACGGGCTGGTTACACCCGGAGGGCACATTTCCGCCAGAATGTCGTGCCGGGGACTTATCGGCGCCGCCGGCCCCACGGCTCTGCCGGGAGAAATTTCATCCACCTCTGTAACCGCCGCGCTCG
>NYXM01000196.1 GCA_002685655.1 Planctomycetaceae bacterium | reverse complement strand
TTCTAACTATTGCCATTCTGAAAAGTCTTCTGGATGCAACGTTTTGGATATTTTCTCAATCTTGTTTTCCGTAGTAAGGTACCATTTGGAATGTTGTATGTCGCTCAAAGGAGGCGTTTTCCGTTTTTAACCGATTGGGGGTACTTGATGGCGATGCAGGACGCACTCCTGCCGTACCTCATCCGATGAGCGAATGTTTTCCTAAGAGAATGGTTTGATGATGGGCTCAGGCCACTTTGCTGAGCGGTGTTTCTTGCTGCGCCTGCCGCACCAAGCCCATGCGCACGAAGTTGTAGGCGATGACCTTTTCCAACAGTTCGGCGCGCACCTCCTCCAAACCTCGTCGTCGCAGACGTCCAAAGGCAAAACAATGTTTGAGCACGAAGATCAACGATTCGACGGCCGAGCGTCCCCGACGGAGCTGTTGATACAATTCACTGTTCCACTCCTCTTCTGGAATGAGCTGTTTGCCTTTGGACCCACTGATCGACACCTCTTCGACCCCCTCTTCGAGCAGCGTGGCCCGTCCCTGTGCCGAGGCATAGCCGTCATCGACACTCACCCATTTGGGCAAGACGCCCGTACGTTGATGCACTTCGTCGATCAACGGGACCAACTGGGGGGGCATCCGCCGCATTGCCTTGAGGCACCTGCAGGGCGGTGACAAAGCCCTGGCCCGAGCGCACCAACTGCGGTTTGTAGCCCAAAACCGATGCCCGTTGGCCCTTTTCGATAAAGGCGGCCGATTCATCCGCCAAACTCAGCTTCTTGGCTTCGGCCGGCCACACCGTCCCTTCAAAGATGCGCTCTTCGGTATATTGATAGACCGTACACGCATCACTTACATCGCCCACCAGCCGCTCCCACAACCGTTCCAACAACAAGCGGCGACTGGGCGGCAACAAAGCCGCTTCCGCCAGCGGCTCCCGCGCCACACATTCCGACATCAGATACTCCAGTATCTTCTGCGTCGTGCGCAGAAATTGACGGTAATACTTCTTCAACTTCCCTTTCGACCGCGCTTGGCCGGCTACATTGTTGATGCGGAAATGCAGCTTCCCCAGTTTCTCCAACCACTTCGGCATCCACCACTTGGGGAGGTTGTCCAGACCGAACGCATCGAGTTGCTGACTGCGGCGAAAGGCTCTTTCCAACAACCCCAACAAGATGCGCGCATCGGTCGGCCAGGCCGAATTGGCTTCCACCGCGGTGCTGTCTACAATTGCTTCCAAAAAATCATCCAACCCTTCCCCCAGAATCATCTCCAGTTGTGCATCCAGCACCAAACTTCGGGTCTGGTTAGACATCGCGTTGACATTTTCCACCAGGGTACTCCAGCCTGGAAAACACAGACCCCGCTGGTGCAGATACCACTGCAACGTCGTCGAGTCCACCAGGCGATCCTGGACCTGCTTGTCGGTGAGCGATCCCAGATACCCTCGCAGCACGGAAAACACATACACCACCTCGGCCGGCATGCGAGGACGACCGTCCAACAGCGACCACGCTTCGGCCCGCATCGAAGCGATCTCTTCCCAGGCCACGCCGGGCAGCGGCAGGGTCTGCGCGGCTTCCCAGCGTTGATCGGCCCGGCGCAGTTCCTTCTTCGCCAGGCCCCAAGCATCCTGATCGGCCGAAATGCGGTGCAGAATTTCCGGCTTACGCGCCAGCAACGACAGCGCATCGTCGAGCATTTTCTTCATTTCTGTGTCTGGAGGGGCTAAAATAAAAGGGTCACCGATCCCATCAACGTCTAACAAAGGTTGTGCCATAACGGTTCCTTTCACTATTCTTGAGAATCTATAACTCATAAATAAGTTAGCCAGTTATGACACTTTTGAACATATGTTTTCCCGTCAGAAAACAGGTTTTTTCAGAAAAACGTTACTTTTCGAATAAGGTGTAGCTAAGGTTTTATCGCATGGACATTTATAATGCAATTGCCCTGTCAAACCAACTTTGTTATATTATACAACAGAGGCTGATCGGAAAGACCCAATCCGGTTCTACTCAAACCAAACCCGACAAATTTCCTTTTCTGGTCAGCCTCTATATCCTCTTTCTCCAGCTACGTGCGATAGACCGCTCCTGATAATCCCTTTGCTGTATCCTCTCTATCGCACGTAGTCTACTATCAGGAGGAGCCCATGCCCTTGCACAGTCTTTATTGTCTTTATTATGGTATAGCGTTCCTGCTCTCGGGTTATTTAGCCTGCGCTTCTTCGCCCCAGGGCCAGCCGACGATGTCTAAAGCCAAGCTCGTAACCGCAATCGACAAGGACAACAACAGCCTGGTGCAGCTCGCCCGGAACGACAGTCTCGCCATCCGGCTGGTCTCTCAACCAGGGACAGGTTACGGCTGGATGCTCGCCCAGCACGATACAACCCACCTGGAATTTCTCGACGAAAAGCCGGAGTTCAGGGAAGAGGAAGACCAACTGGAAGGGGGGGCAGAATACCAGATCTTCCGCTTCGTGGCGTTGAAGGCCGATTCGAGCGTGGTCGTGCTGCACTACGTCCGTCCCTGGAAGAAGAACGACCCGGCAAAGACCTACAGGCTGACAGTCAAGGAGCCTTGAACTATAATGTGAGGCTTTCCTGTAAAAAATGTTTGGGGAAAGTGGTGATGCGCATCACGGCGTGGTCGATGAATCTTGGATCGATTAAAGAGTAATCGTCGCGGCTGTGTCTGAAAACGCCAGTGTTCACACAGAGTCTTTTCTTCTACTTCAACACAGGGAGGAAGATCATGGAAACATCCCGCAAATTTATATTTTTTACGGTATTGACTTTTGTGCTGGCCCTGCCGAGTCTGGCCCAAGGTCCGGGCGAGAGGCAGTCGCGTTCAAGAAAGCTCAGCGTCGAGCAGAAATACGAAGCGCAACTGCAAGAGTTGATGTTGAAAAAGCCAAATCTCAAGGAGATCATTGTTAGAAACTACGAGGAACTGGAGGCGTCCGTCGGACCGGAAACCAAGGCAAAATTGATCAAACTCCGCAGAAAAGCCGTGGCGGAGAAGTTGACCTTCGCGGTGGTGGCCACGGGGGTCATCGGGCGTCCTCTGATAGAGTTGACGGGTCTGGATGAACCGGAATACTCCCCCCGGGAAAGGATGTACCAGAACGACTTCGCCCTGGATTTGTACAGAATCGATCGCCGGGCTCTTGACGTCTACGCCAGGGAACACCCCAACGTGGTGATTCCCGACGACGATACGGGATGCGATACTGGTCAGAGTTATTTCAGCTGGGCTGATGAAGGCAAAGTCACCCCGGTCAAAGACCAGAATCCCTGCGGTAGTTGCGTGGCCTTTGGCACGATGGGCGCGCTGGAAGCGAACCACCTGATCCGCAACAACACCGAGTACGACGCGGCCGAGAGCCATATCCTCAACTGCTCCCCTGCCATCGACTGCGGGGGTGGAAACCGGCCGGATGTCCTGGACTGGGCCGTCGCCAATGGTGTCGCCGAGGAAGACGATGTTCCCTACGTGCCTGCGGTCGGCGCCTGTCCCGCCGATATAGCCACGCCAATCCGCATGTTGTCCTGGGGATTTGTGGATCCCGACAACACCGTTCCCAGCGTCGAAACGCTCAAAGACGCGCTGTGCGAGCACGGTCCTCTGGTCGTGGGCATCCGGGCGGGTCCTCTGCTGTCTGCCTATGGCGGCGGGCTTTTCAACGCGCAGTTGGCCGGCTCCTCGAACCACGCTGTCACCCTTGTGGGCTGGAACGACGACTACTGGGAAGATGGAACAGATGTGGGCGCCTGGCTGGTCAAGAACTCCTGGGGCGAAGACTGGGGCGAGGAAGGGTATTTTTGGATCGAATACGGGGCGAGCAACGTGGGCTGGAACGCCATGTGGGTCCGTGCTCAGAGCCATCTCTATGTCCTCCATCCCCGCATTCTCAACTTGCTTGCCAAACGGCTCAAAATCATCACGCCATTCCCGGATCCGGTTGACATTCAGCCGATCGATCCCGTGCCCATACAGAAGTACCGAAAGCGGTAAGGGGCGCCCTTTATAACCAGTGGTGCTAGTTCACAGGCTGAATTCGGCGATGGATAGGGGCACAAACCCGTTCTCATCGGGCTCTAGTCCATGCCACTGCGCCAGGATGTTGAACAAGGCCATGGTGAACCCGAGCCGCATGTTGAAATACGACCAGACGCGATGCATGACCTTTTTGAAATGGCACACATACGTCAGCATCGAGAGAACGGTTTCGACGAGCATACGGAAATTGCACTCTCCCCGCTGGCAAACCTTGAGATTCTGGGGATGCCAGTCGACCTTGTCGAAGCCCTCATCCGAGAAAACGACCATCTGATCGGCCACCCCGTCGACCATTTCCTGGAAGGCGCTCCCATCATACACGTTGGCTGTATCGCAATCCCAATCCACCACTAAACCAATGTTATTCAACAAAATACAGAGTTTGCCCCCGACGATCCAGCGTTGGTTGGAGCGTCCTTTATGCCCGATCTGCTTCTCCGAACGGCCTTCGCGCCGAGGATGAATCAGTTCGATACCATAGGTGTCGATGACCCCCAACAGAGACGGTTCGGCCTTAAAGGTGTCGGTCAGATCTTGATAGGTATTCAACAGGCGGAAGAGTCGGGCACGCGTCGGCAGTTGGGGAAATAGTTCCCCATAGTCGCGACTCAACCAGCGATAGAAGGCTCGATTCCCTCTTCCCTTGAGGGCAAAGAGTAGACCGAGGGTGATGATTTCGCTCACATACAGTTTCGCTTGGGGATGTTTCCCATTGATCCCTTGCTCATTGAACTGATCATCGACGTGGGCAAACAAGGCGGTCATGAAATATTCGGTCGTCATGAGGAATCCTCCTATCTCAATGTAAATGATATCGATAGAGATAGATGAGTGATTCTCATGACGCTGTCAAACCACTAGCACCACTGGTTTCATAGTACTTCAAAAGTCGATCTGGATTCCAGTAGAGTACACCTGGACATCTGTCTGGTAATAAAGGTCATTGGAGTCGATGTGGCTGTAGAGCCATTCCAGCTGCAGGCGGATTTCCTGAACCCACTCGCTTTCCAGGTAGAGGGACTTCTCCGCTCCCAGCGAAAGGCTGTTGCGGCTATCTCTCCGGGTCTCTCCTGACTCGAGCGTGAAGCCCTCCAAACCCAGGGCCGGACGTCCGGCGTAACGCCGGCGCTCCGAACGCCCGCTCATTTCCACCTGCAGACCCCAGGGTGCGAGGTGTTTCAGGGTGGTCCTGAATTCGTTGCCGTCGTAGCTGTAGCGATCATCGAAGAGATCGTCGTCCGGATTGTAGATCTGTTCTACTGTGTAGCGGCTCTGCCCGGCCAGGTTAACGCGCTCGAGGTATTCGAGCTGCAGGCCTGTACTGGCGCCCAGGGACTGAGCTACCTTGAAGCGAGACATCAGCTGTACCAGGTTGCGGTCCCCACCCGACCGGGTCGGTCCGGTCGATGCCAGCGTGTTGGTGTTCCGGGCATAGGTTTTCAGGCCCAGTTCACCGTGCCATTGCAGCGTCGTCCGGGTCGAAAAGAAGCGGCTGAGCTGGGCAAAGGCCTCCTGCTCGAAAAAACTGTAGTCCCCGGCGTTCAGGTATTCCTGGTAGCGCAGGGAATAGCCGGTGCGCGACAGCAACGTCGGCCTCAGATAGACCTTGGCCGTTGCATAGGCCTCTGCCTGCAGAAAATCGCGGTAGTCGTAGAGCGGACGGTCCAGACGCAGGGCGAGTTCGGTGCCGACGTACAGAAGGTTGAGATCTTCTCCCGGGCGCACATAACTCAATCCCGCGCGGTGGGTGTGGCTGAAAAGATCCTCGTACTCGGTGAAAACATTGGCGCTGCCGGTGTAGTAGAGATTCAGGGCCTGGCTGGGAGCCAGGTCGAGGTCGATAAAAGCATGGGTAATCCAGGCCGCCTGCTGATTGTAGTTCTGGAACAGGTTGGTGGTATAACTCGAATATAGATTGGCGCGCGGCATGAGCTGGGCCGGAGCCTGGGCAGCTGGGCCCAGGACCAGGAGGAGCAGGATGGTATTTCGCATGTGATGGGTGTTCATCGTCTGCCCCTCTTTCTGTGCATGAGACGGTGCATCTTGGGGGGAACAGGCTTGCGTTTTATCCTGGGATCTGCTCCGGCGCCTTTTCGCACCTGCTCGAACCAGGGCGGGTGCAGGCCGGGTCTCAGAACGCGCCCGTCCCTGATGCCGTCTCCGTCCTCATCTATAAAGTAGTCAAATTTTCTGCTCAGGCCCAACCCAGAAGCATCAAAGCGCCGCACCAGATCGTTCACGCCGTCTTTGTTCCGATCCACAAAAAGACGGTGTGATTTGCTGCGTTTCTTTTTCGTTCGACCGTTTTCGGGCACCTCCGGAGCCTCTTTGGAGGGCGCAGAGGAGGCGTCTTCCTCTTTGCCCTCAAGAAGTTCTTCCGCAGCCTCCTCTGAAGCTTTGGGAGAAGCTTCTTTCTGCGCGGCTTCGAGGGGTTGTTTTCCAGGTACCAGCAAGATTATAATCACTAAAAGCAGCAGCACCTGCACGATGCCACCTCCTTTTTTTGTCGATGCTTCAAGTAATTGCAAAGCTTGTGCCAGCAGCAATGCCGATTTCGTTTATTAGGATCTAACAGACTGTTCTTTATTCACTTAAAACATGATCCCAGACCTTTCCGCTCGACTCGATCCCCTCCTGCTATTCGACGATTTGGTCGAATAAGTTGAGAAAAGAACCACAGTAATTGCCATATCATATTGCAATTAAATTACTTGAATCAATTCGACCAAAACGTCGGGCACCCGGACAGGAACGTCGAATCCATCCTGACCGAGGACTACATTGGCGCGCAGGTGCCGCTGACCATATTGCGGCACACTGAGAAGAGGGTGCTGGATATCGCGCCGGAGGAGTCCGTAGCCGGCGGTGATGAGTAGCGCAGCTCGAGGCCGGTCTCTTGCTTTAGTGCTTCTTCTTCCCGTATATTTCGCGCTACTTAATCTCTCGTGTGAAAGGAAAGAAGCAATGCGCACCGCGTTATGGGGATT
>NYXM01000004.1 GCA_002685655.1 Planctomycetaceae bacterium | reverse complement strand
GTGGGATAAATCGGCTGTTTCGATCCGAAACTCGTGATACGGATGTAGCGAGCCTGTCGCGGCGAGAAGCTGACGGCCAGCGTGACTTCCGTGTCGCCCTGCTTTCGCTCGATCACGTCAAACGTCTTGTTGTCCAGGCTAGTTGCCAACTCGTATTCGGTCATCACGAATTTCGAGCCGTACTGGTGAATCGCCACTTGAGCAACTTCTTCGTTATGCCCCAGGTCGACGGTACACCACTGAGGAAACGGCACATTTTTGGTCTGCCAATACGCCGGGCCGATCAGGCCGTCGGTGAGGATGTGGGGCGGACCTTTGTATGTGGAGGATGCGCTGACGGACCAGATGCTCGCCCAAGGTTTCGGATCGCCGACCATTGCGAGCAGGTCAGTTGGCGGCCGGTCTGTCGGCACGGCGGACCACCAGTCACCCCACACTTTGGCCTGATCGGCACGCCGCCGGGGCGTTGCCATGGAGTCGAAGGGAAACTCCATTCCCGTCAGATTCGTCAGCGAGACGTGTGCGGCCTGACGCGTGACCCAATCTTCATCGCTCAACGCCGCAAGCAATGGTGAGACCGCGTTCCGGTCACCACACCAGGCTAACGCCATGGCGGCCTCGCGGCGAACAAGCGGCGAACGATCCCGCAGGTGATCAATTAGGGCCTTTTGTTCTCCGGTGGCCCGCAGGAATCCCATTGCCTCCGCTGCGCCCGCGCGCTGCTGCGCCGACTCCGAGTGCAGCCTCTCCACCTGCTTAGCGACTTGACCGGCGTAAGGAGTGCGAGGCAGCTCATCACCAACAAGCGGTCTGGCCACAACCAGCCAGAGGAGTAACGCGCCGGTGGGGAACTTCATGGTGATCCTCGTGCTTCGTTCGAACTCATGCGCCGGCGCTGGAAGCGCCGACCGGGTTGGACGAACGAGTCATAGTCATGGGGCCAGAAGCCGGCATTCGCCCGCAATCACATCGGCTCCCGGCATGTCGACACGCAGTGAGTCCAACGTTTCTTGATGAGTGGTAATTGTCATTCCCGCACGAATTTTGATCGTCACGGCTCCAACCGCATATCACCGGAACCAAACTCTCGATGGCAGTCATTGCATTGCTCGATCATGTGCCGGTAGTAAAACAGCACGTTCGTGTAATCCTTCTCTCTGGCCGACCGATAGACAGATGTACCGAAAGTGCGAATGCCGGCGGCATTTGACTCCCAGGCGTCGTCCGTCGCATCGAAGGAACGTGTGAGCAGGAGATTTCCGCCTTCGGCCAGAATCAATGCGTCGGATGCGACGTTCTTCCAAGCTTCCTCGCTCGCCGGTTTAGATGCCAGCGACTGCCGCAATCGCTTATACGTCGGCTCGTACAAGTGTCCCATGAATTCGTGCATGTCACCTTCGACGGGCTTGACGGCGTACTTGTCTTCGGATTGTCCAGCCAACGCGAGCGGAGTGGGGCCTTCTGAGGCGGCGAACCAGACACCGCCGCAGACGAGCCCAAGCAGTGCTCCGGCACTGCAACTGACTGTCGGTGTTCTTCGCATTTAGCTTCTCCCTCTGTATTTCCAACACACGAAATCTTGTTTGCTTGACAGGAAAGCCAGCGACCAACAGGAACACGGTTTCAGGAACACGGTTTAGTGAACCAAAGAACCGGCTTGGTTGCCGCCCTGCCGCCCTTTGCAGTGCAACGTCGAACTGTTGTGTTCTTGATGAATTACCGAAGCGACCGACGGGAGTGTTGTGGTGAGCCGGTGCTCTGGCAAAGATCGGCACCGCTCAGGATCGGCTTGGTGATCGTTTGCATTCTGTTGAGTAAACAGTCTAATATAACCAGAGATTATACAGTATTAACCGCGAATTTGGGCGATGGAATAAAAGTCGGTAGTGGGTCGGTTTGATTGTTTCGTGTGCGATCCAGGGGGTCGGGAGTCTTTTTCGGCCAAAGCTCGTCCCAAAACTCGTACACTGTCATCCGAAAAAGACTCCCGACCCCCTTCCTGCAAAGCCCGCGTTATGTGCCGTAATTGTTGTTTCCAAGCAGAAACGCACAAGAAACGACAATGTTGATCACTTGAGCACTTTGACGGGATTATTGGTCCTCGTCAGCAACTTTGACGGTGCGGTGGAAGGTGTCAGCGCGCCGAGTTAACAATCGAACTCCCGCCTGATCTGGACTTTCAATTGACAAGCCAATTCAATACGAGGCAACTCGCATGACCGGCCAGAAACAAGTTTCGCGACGTGTATTCATGGAGAAGGCGACGGCCGTCGGAGCGGCAGCACCGTATATTCTTTCAGCCAGCGCGCTGCGAGCCGCCGGCGAACTGGGAGCCAACGACCGAATCCAGATCGGTTTAATCGGTGCCGGCGGGATGGGGCGGGGAAACTTGAACAACTGCGCCAAACATGATGATGTCGTGGTGACCGGCGTCTGTGATGTTTGGAAACAGCGGCGGGATCCAGTTGTGGCCCAGTTTCCCGGCAGCGCCAAGCCGTACCACGATTATCGGGAGATGCTCCAACAGCCAGATATCGATGCGGTCATCATCGCCACGCCGCCGCATTGGCACTGCCTGCAAGCGATCGATGCGTGCGAGGCAGGCAAGGACATCTACTTGCAAAAACCGATGACACTCCACCTGGCGGAGAGTCTGGCATTGAAGCAAGCTGTCGAGAAGCACCAGCGGATCAGCCAAGTAGGAACGCAGATTCATGCCGGCGAGAACTATCGGCGAGTTGTCGAGAAGGTGCGTTCGGGAATGCTGGGAAAAGTCAATGTGGTCCGCACGTTCAATGTGATGAACCAGGGTCCCGAGGGCATAGGAAAACCTGCGAACAGTGCACCCCCTGCGGGCCTGGATTGGGAGTTGTGGGTTGGCCCCGCGCCTATGCGCCCGTTCAATGAACTGATCGTCCGAAGCGCTTTTGAAAACTGCTCGTTCATGGACTACAGCGGTGGCTGGACACCGGGCATGGCCCCTCACATTATCGACCTGCCCTACTGGGCGCTGGAACTCGGGCATCCGACGACCACCAGTTGTTCCGGCGGTCGCTTCGCGATTCGCGACGCTGGCGACGCACCTGACACCCAGGAGGTTCTGTGGGAATATCCGGGTATGACCATGGCATGGTCAATGTCGGCGGTTAGCAGTTTTGGTTTTGATTTTGGCCGAGGCAGCTTGTCGCGGCGGCTGGGAATCTACTTCCACGGCGTCGACGGGACACTATTTACCGACTATGGAAAACACGAGGTCGTTTCCGAAGGCGATCGGATGCAAGACGCCGCGCCGCCGGAGAAGTCGATTCCCGCCTCGCCCGGCCACGAAAGGGAATGGCTCGATTGTCTGCGGAGCCGCGAGCAGCCTAGCTGCAATGTCTCGTATCACTACAGAATGGACGTGGCGATTGCGCTGGCCAATTTGTCAATGAAAGTTGGCCGAACATTACACTTCGATCCGCGGACGGAAGAGATCGTGGGAGACAACCAGGCTGCCAGGCTGGCCAAACCCGAATATCGGGATCCGTGGAAGTTCCCGATGGAGTACCTGAATCCCGTAGCTTGATCAGCAAGCCCGTAGTCGTTGCCGGAGGTAAAAGAATGGACAATCGCAAGCTGGGAGTAGCCATCCACGGAGCGGGGCAAGTGGCGTACGCGCACGCCGCTAGTTGGAAGAAGAATCAGAACACGAAGATTGTCTCGGTCAGCAGCCGGAGCCGGGAAAGTGCTCAGCGGCTGGTCGACGAATTTGAACTTGACTGCGCTGTGCACGATTCTTTCGCCGACGTGCTAAACGACGAGCGAGTCGACATCGTCAACATCAGCGGTCCAAACCATGTTCACGCCGAACAGGGAATCGCCGCGGCGGAATCCGGCCGGCACTTGCTCATCGAGAAACCGATGGTCATGTCAATGGACGAGAACCGGGCATTGCGCGACGCCGTCGTTCGGACGGGTGTGAAGAGCGTTGTTAGCTTCGTACTACGCTGGAACCCGCTGTTCGAGAACCTCAAATCGCTGCTCGCCTCGAACGTCATCGGCGATCCATTCTACGTCGAGGTTGACTACTGGCACGGTATCTCTCCGGCCTACGGTGGTTGGGATTGGGCTCATACGAAAGCAACCGGCGGCAGCGCCATGCTGCTCGGTGGTTGCCACGCCGTTGATGCCATGCGCTGGCTGGCGGACGACGAGGTTGTCGAGGTGTCCGCGCTATCAAACAACTGGAAAGGGGTATACCAGTATGATGCCAATGTCGTGGCCATCTTCAGATTTCAAAGCGGTGCCATTGGCAAGACGTCAGTGCTGCTGGATTGCGAAATGCCGTATTCCTTCAACATCGATTTGATCGGCACTGACGGAGCATTGCGTGACAATCGGATCTGGTCCAAGAAACTACTTCCGGCGCAAACCGGATGGGCCACAGCGCCCACCGTCACACCTGATTCCGGTGCAGTGGAGCACCATCCTTTCGACGCGGAAGTGAATCATCTCGTCGACTGCATTCGCAACGACCAAGAGTCGCACTGCAATGTGGCCGACGCCTACCGCACACACGAGATCTGCCTGGCCATCGACTGTTCGATTGAAGAAGGAGGGCGAACAATCAAACTTCCGCTGGATTGAAATAGTGTCAGCTGAAAAGGTCTCAGTGTCGTTTGGAGAATTGCCAAACGAAGGAAACGAAGTGCGGCAGCGGCGAGGTGACGTTGCGGAAGTGGATGACGAAGCGCTTTCCGACGATTGGATCGACAGGGTGAATCAGTGGAAGCTATCGAAGCGACGGTTCATCGACATGGGGAACTCGCGATGCTAGAATCAATGTGATTCCGAGCCAGGATTGGCTTGGGGCTCAACCCAAATGGGAAACGTCGGCTAACGCTCCATGGTCATGAAAGATTCGATTAAGCCGCTGGTGGCCATCTTGTTTTGGGCACTTGCGGTGTATTTGGCTTATCTCGCGGGACCATGGAAGCGGGAAGAGGATGCATCGAAGATGCCTCCGGGTATGCATGACTCGATGTTCCACATGCACCAGCCGTTGCACCCTGACGGCAAAGTGACGATGCAAGGCCAGTTTCACCTGGAATTGGTTGCGGAGGAAGACGGTACCCACCGGCTCTGGCTGTCAAACGCCTTCCGCCAAGAAATCAACCCCGCCGGATTTAACGGGCAACTGACGGTCGAACCGGTGGAGGGTGACGCGCAACACGCGTCATTCGAGCAAGTTGGCCGATCGTTCGAGTTAGTCGCGCGGACCGCGCCGGTCAAAGGTCAAGCGTGGTTGACGGTCTCTGGCAAACTCGGTGAAGTGACTGGGCTCGAGGACGTGAAGTTCTTCTGGGACTACGAAATCGAGGCTCTCGGCCTGCGGCCCCCATTGGGGCTCGACCCAATGGTACCGCGGTCGCCTGATAACGCGCTGACATCCGACAAGATCAATCTGGGCCGTGAGTTGTTCTTCGATGGTGACATGAGTGCCGACGGGACTGTCTCGTGCGCCACATGCCACCTTCCAGAACGTGCCTTTACGGATACCAATACGATCGCCGTTGGCATCGGTGGCCACAAAGGGCGTCGCAACGTGCCGACGGCACTCAATTCCGCATACCTCAATTCATTTTCTTGGGACGGACGTAGCGAGTCATTGGAACGGTACGTGCTGGGCCCCATCCTCGGCGACGACGAAATGGGCAACAGCAACGAAGCCGAAGTTGTCGCGAGTCTAAAGGCCGTGTACGGGACGAGAATGCAGCAGGCGTTCGATGCGCCGCTGTCGTTAGACACGATCGCCAAGGCATTGGCGTGCTACCAGCGAAGCTTGTTCTCTGGTGACTCCGACTTTGATCGTTACGAAGCCGGGTTGAAAGACGCCATCAGTTTGCCGGCCCAACGTGGCCGAGCGCTTTTTTTTGGCAAGGTGGCGTGTGGTCGCTGCCATGTGCCACCGCTGTTTAGTGATCGCGGATTTCATAATCTTGGTGTCGGCTGGTCAGACTCAGGGGAGTCCGATTCTGGACGTTTCCAGGTGACAAATGACGACAATGACCGTGGCGCATTTAAGACACCCTCGTTGCGTGATGTCAGCCGCACCGCTCCTTACATGCACGATGGCAGCCTGGCGACCCTCCACGATGTCGTTCAGTATTACAACCAGGGCGGGATCGAGAATCCACATCTTGACTCTCGCATCAAACCGCTTGGGCTTGTTGAGTCCGAAGTCAAAGATTTGGTCGCGTTTTTGAAGACACTAGATGGACGTTTTGAGGCTGCCAGTAAAGAAACAGTTCAAGACAGATGACAGTTACCGAACTCGAAAGAAAGACGAAAGCGAAGATGAGTGAGAAGGACGAATGCGAAGATGAGTGCGCCAGCCTTACTGCTCGAGCAAGATTCATGCGAGTTTGCCAGCCACCTCTTGGAGCAGGAGCGGCACGTTGACTACTGTGATTGCCTTCCAACCATCGTCGCCACTTGCGCACGTCAGCTACGTGGTCGATTCCGAGTTGCTTGAGTCGCTCTCCGGTCGAGACTGGGCTTTCTTGCTGTCGCCGCTTTCTGATCCGCTGTACGTGACGCTCATCATTGTGACACTCGTCGTAACCGTGGCGTGTTTTGCGGCGTGTCATCTTGTGGGCCCGCTTCGTTCTCTCTGTCAGCGGTTCCACAATCGTCTGCTGATGAATATGGAGCATGTGCCGTTAATGCTGCGAGTGTCGCTGGGAATGGCGTTGATTGTGGCGGGGGTCGGCGACGCGGTTTTCTTACCTAACGTTCCCGCTGGCGGCTTTGGCGGGTTCGAGGTTGGCGTTGGGTTTTGCATGGTCTTCGGCTTCATGGTCCGCGCCAGTGGCATGGCGGCCTTGACCCTATTTTGCTGTGGGCTGGCGCAAAGCCACTATCTGTTGGGAGCGTGGGAGACGGCCGCCGCCGCATTACTCTTGATCGCCTACAAACCGACTCGTCCCAGTGTCGATGGTATTTTGGACATCGATCCCCTGGGTGACTTGCTCGCTCCGGTGTCGAGAAAACTAAACGACTTTGCACCTCTCCTGCTGCGACTTGCTCTGGGCAGCACGTTGATTTGGCTGGCCATTACCGAGAAGGCATTTAATCCGCGTTTGTGTGAAGCCGTTGTCATAGACTATGGCTTAGAAGACGTGATTCCTGTAAGCACGGCGATGTGGGTTTTTTCAGTGGGTGTGATCGAAATTGCTGTCGGTACGGTACTGCTGCTGGGAATTTACACACGTTGCTTCTGTCTGATTACGATGATCATCCTCACCTTGTCCTTCTTCTATTTCAAGGAGGATGTGGCGGGCCATGTGACATTTTTCGGATCGGCCGCCTCGCTAACAGTGATGGGCGCGGGCCGCTTTAGCTTTGATTCGTGGATCGCTCACCGAACGAGAGCCGTCAAAGGGACGGCCGTTCCCTATCCCATCTAGATAGCCGGGATTCTTCATGCGCATTCATCGGTGCAAGCCATAGACTTTTTCACTTTGGAGGTTTAGGAGAGCCTGGAACATGTCCTTCTCCCCTTTGGAGAAAGCGAAAAAGTCCGCAGAGGGAGAGGTGATTGAATCTTAACTCTGCTGCACGCGCCAGCTTACAACGGTTGTCCAGAGATCAGTTCTTCTTAGCCGGCGGTGGCCGCCACAAGGGCGAAGGCCGGTGCTGCCGCTTCATGATCGCGTGGATCTTCTCGACGATGTCAGGATGGCTTCCCGCCACGTTATTTGTCTCGGCAAGATCACGCTGAAGATCGTACAGTTCGATTTTTCCCGTTAGCATCGGTTTGCGAACGGCCTTCCAATCGCCCCAGCGAACCGCCTGGGCTGACCCCCGTTCGTAGAATTCCCAATACAGATGATCATGCACTTTCTGCCGTTCATCTTGACCCAACAGAGTAGGCAGAAAGCTGATACCGTCGCCTGCGGCAGTCTTCGCGCCGGCAACATCGGCACAAGTCTCGAGGACGTCAACAAGCGACGAGATGTGATCACTGGATTTGCCAGGGCCGATACGTCCTGGCCAGCGCACGATCAATGGTACGCGAATGCCCCCTTCGTACACGTCGCGCAGAACGCCACGCAACGGGCCGTTGGAATTGTTGAATTCGGGGTCGAGACCGTCTCCCGTGTGAGGTCCATTGTCGGAGGTGAACATGACCAACGTATTTTCATCCCAACCACGCCGCTTCAACTGGTCGAGAATCCGGCCAACATCGCGGTCCATTCGCGTTATCATCGCGGCATGTCCCTTTTGGATTTCGGGCCAGTCCTCATCTGCGTACGCACCGTAGTCGGGCACTTCGGCCCCATGTCGACGTAAGAGCCAGGACTCGCAATTCGGATGCGGGTAGTTGTAAGGAAGGTACAAGAAGAACGGCTGATCCTCCGGCTGCTTCTTGATGAACGACAGCGCTTCGGCGGTGAATAAGTCGGGCGCGTAGTCGACACGTTCCGACGCCGCGCCGGCGAGTTCGGGCGCTTGGTACAGTTTCTTGGGATGCTTGACCACGTTGGCCAATGCGATTCGTTGCCGATTGCGCCAGAGAAAATGGGGGAAGTAATTATGGGCGTGCACCTGGTTGAGGTAACCGAAGAAGTAATCGAAACCTTGCAAGTTCGGAATCCCCGCATTTCCTTCATCGCCCAGTCCCCATTTGCCAATCACTGCGGTCGCATAGCCACTCTGTTTGAGTACTTCGGCGATGGTCACATCTTCCGGCTTGAGGGCCTGGATATCTGAATCACGATGGTTGCCGCGGATGCGACAGTGTCCCGTGTGTAGACCGGTCATCAGCGTGCATCGCGCCGGCGCACAGATGACCGCGCCGGAATAGAACTGCGTGAAACGCACGCCTTGGCTGGCCATGCGGTCCAAGTTGGGTGTCCCGATCCGCTTCTGTCCGTAACAGCCAAGATCGCCGTAGCCGAGATTGTCGGCCATGATCAAAACGACATTCGGCGGGCGCGAAGTCTCCTCTGCGATCGAAGAACTGCCAAAAAGCGGCACCAGGGCCGTAAGCAAATTGGCGACGAAGATGCGTTGTGGTACGACTTTCATGAGATACTCTTTCCGCTGGTGAGATTCAAACCCGATGGAACGGGACGTTGGCCGTCACGAAGCCACTTTCTCCAACAAACGGCTTGCAGCAGCAGTGAACTCGCGAGCGGTCTCCGGTTTGAACGGTGGCAGGTCGCAGATTCTTGGCACCGTGATCGCCGCGTACTCGCCGGCCTTGTACGCATTCGGATCCGTCAGATAACCGACAAATGCATCCGAGTAGCCGACGACCAGCGTGTGATCCAGCGGCGAATCGCGCCCCAGTGCCAATCCATAATAGCTGTAAAGTTCTGACGGATGAAACAACATGACCGCGCCGCCCAGGCGCAAGGCCGAAATGGGCGCGTTAAGCTTGCCGCGGTTGAGGTCCCAGCGATTGGCGCTCTGAAACCAATCGGCGGCGAAGCCGGCATCCACCCATTCGCCTTTCGTGCATGTGGATGGACTCTTACGGTACTGGTCCAATTGATCCTTGAACCGTTGGAGGTCCAGCGAAAGCTCGCACTGGGCCGTGACGTGTCGGATGCTTTTGATTGGAACGGCCACTGCATCGTCGAACGCGCGACCAATGGCGGCAGACACTTCGGCGGCGACCTCATCGGGTTTTCCCAGCCAAGGCTTGCCGTTTCCCGGGTTGACGTCGCCACAATGTCCTTGCAGAAATACCGGTGCGATCTTCTGCTTTTCGAGGACGATCTTCGCGACTAGGCCTGGCCAGTCGGGGCCGGCGTTGCCGTCGGTATAGCAGACCGGGTGTGCGGAGAAGTGGTACCACAGCAGATTTCGTTTCGCCCCGGCTCGTTCGAACCGCATCACGTGGACCTTCGTGTCCAACCAGCGTTCATCGTCGGCGGAATCGGCCGTGAACTCTTTGTCCGTCTTCCACGTGCTGGCGGTGCGATTGAAGTTTGCGCCCTCCGACCCACTTTTGCCGACATACAACTCGGCAGGAGCAAGATCATCTCTGGCACGCTCGATCGCTTGCACGACGGACAGTTCGACATCCGCCATGTACTGCCGCGGGATCGCTCCCCATTGCCGGAAGAAACGAAACGTCGGCATCGAATGGGTGTGTGTCGCGCAAACGTGGACATTTTCCGAAGGGATGCCGGTCTGTTTGGCGACGCGGCGTTGCACTCGACCAACGAAATCGCGCGAGACGCCGCAGATGTCCAGTGAAACAATCGCTGCCTGAGCGTCGGGATGACGCAACACGAGCGCCCTCACGGCGGTGGGTTGGCGAATCCCGGTAATCAGGCGCCGGTTGTCTGCCGGACGATGGAAGCCGGCAATCTCGATCCCCAACGGTGGCGTGGTGTCGACCGCACCTTCTCCCACCTCGAGCAGGCTGGACGTCGCTGTCGCGCGACTGGAGCGTGTGTGCAGTGTCAGCGCCGTTGCAGCTCCAGCGCCAATTGCTCGGCCGAAGAACTCACGTCGTCCCAAGAGACTCTCGTTCAGTTTCTTCATCCTGGCGACTTTTCATGCTAACGCTGACTTGATTCGCTACATGTACCCTGCGTGATGTGGCGATCGATCACACTGTAGCGCACTCATTGTACGGTGTGGTTGTTTGCTGGCATGCCGTCCGACTTGTCAGATCTTGTATTGCGGTATCTTCATCAGCTCGCCGTCTTTCAGAGCCGATTGATGGGCGACGACGCCACAGACGGTCATATTTAACGCCTGGACGACGTCAACGAGCGGTTTGCGGTCTCCGAGGATGGAGAGGACAAACTCGTTCATCAGTTGCCCATGCGAGCCACCGTGGCCGCCAGCGTTGACGCCGGGCGGAAGCGGCGGACGCAAGAGATCGGGCAGCTCCTTCATGGTGCCGCGGTACTGCGTGCCCTCCATCCAGCCTTGTTCGCCGAACACGCGTCCGGTCTCGCCGCCCTTGCTATGGATGCCCATGCACATGAGCATACGAGAGGTACCGCCCTCGGCCGTTTGGAAGAGGCCAATCTGATCGGTGAAGACGTTGTTGTACTGGTTGGCTCCAGGCTGCCACGGCGCGAAGCCTGCACTGGACCCAGTGCAGGACACAGACGTGAAGGGTCGGTCGGTTACGCCAACATAGTAAGCCGTGGAATGAGTGGGATACCACAGGGGAATGGCCCCGACGCGCCAGTCCTTGTACGATCCGATCTGGTGCGAATGAAAGTGGTAGTACTCACCCTCGGAATAGATCAGGCGGCCAAACCCTCCCGCTTGATAGATCTGCCGCATCGCATAGCAGTCGGCGTGATAGCAGGAGGTCTCGAACATCATGTACTTGAGACCGCTCGTCTTGACCGCTTCGAACAACTTGTCGGCATCTTCAAGTGAGCCGTAGACCGCAGGAACGGCGCAGGCGACGTGCTTGCCGTGCTTGAGAACCTCGATACAGTGCCGGGCATGACTCGGAGCGTCGGTGGCCACGAACACCGCTTCGATCGCGTCGTCAGTGACGAGTTCTTCAAGAGACGGATAGGTTTTCTCGCAGCGACACGCTTTTGCCAATGCGGCACACCGATCAGGAAACAGGTCACTGACCGCCACGATGTCGACATTTGGGTGGTTCTGAAAGCTGAACGCAGCGCCAAAACGACAGGTACCATATCCGACAATGCCCACGCGGATCTTGCGATCAGAAACCGGCTTCCAGCCTTTCGAAGCATTTGGGTCTGTGGGTGTCTCCTCAAAACCCTGGATCGGTTTCTTCTTCTGGGCGGGAGCCGACGCGCATACTCCCATAGCTGCAGTGCCAAGGCCAACGGTTTGCAGGAATGAACGTCGTGATCTTGAACCGTTCATGATGTTTGCTCCATGAGAACATACGTTGCGTGGAAAAGGCGGCCCGGTCTGTTTATCGGTCGCTGTTCGCCAGCAGCCTTATTTCAGGCATGACATAACAGTAGGCACTGTAGTGCATCTCGGACCACACCAACTTGTCGATGGCTCGGCCAGGCAAAAGCGGGATCTCAACGGGCGTGAACTTAACGCGCACTCGAATCGCCGTGCGTCCTTGGGTCAGATTACGGGGAATGAGAAACTCGTCATCTCGGAAGCGCCGATTGGAGGACATCACCACGGGGTCCGATTTACCCAACTCACCGCCCTTTCGAGGATACGAGTGATAGAACGTGTTCGAGCCAGCCAAGTACCAGACGCCGGCCGATTGCCACTCGGGTTCGTCGTCTTTCGTGTCGGCAACATAGACCTCGGCGCGTTGGTTGGCGTACTTGTAGTCGAGCGTCCGCCGCAACAGTACACCCAGGTTGTCGCGACGAAGCTCCAGTGTGAACTCCGAAGAGCCGGGAGTTATCCGGCCAACCTGAGTGTGGGCGGGATACACCTCGAAAGCCCCCGTCGTACCACCCACTTCCAACACTTTGCCGATTGATGCGGTGGGTTCGCTGATGATTCGGAAGTCACCGTGCAAGCCTGATGCGTCGGTCACATCCAGGACGATCTCGTCGATCGAACCCGGAAGCGGCTTTCGCCTCTTGACCGGCTCGGCCGATTTCGGTCGAGTTGTCTGTGTCGTGCTGAGTCGAATCTGGTCGAGTCGATGGACGGAATGGCGGACCTGTACACGAAGCCGGTGACGTCCGGGGCGGTCGAAGGTGATCCGAAGCGGAGGATCTTTCGGAAGACCACTTGCCCAACTCCAGACACCAGCTGGCACGGCGTCTCGCCAATTGCCGAAGCCCAACTCGGCACGATACGTGGGACCAACTTCTTTGGTCCCGATATGACCATCAAATTGAATCCACGTGGCATCCGTCTTGATCCCGCCGTCCGTCACACCCCGCAACCAAACGTAGTAGGCCTTGCCGGCGTCGGCTTCAAACTCGAAGTCCGCATAGTGTTTGGGACGGGCGAGCGGATGGTCCCTTTCGGCGACTCCGAGACGATCCGGTCCCCACTCGTAACGTGACGTCAATTCATACGGTTCCGACGCCTCTGGAGAAACGTACTGGTGGGCCGCTTCGCTGGTGAGATTGCCGATGTCGAGTTCATCCGTCTTCACCAGGCTCGCACTGGGGGCCCCGTACCAGTAAGTGACCGAGCGATAATGCTCGACCGACTGGTTGATGCCGCCGTGCTCCAACCGGATAACCGCGCGGCGTCCGAAGGGCATCAAGTCGGCCAACAGATATCGATAGGCGGATTGAATGAGATCGAGTTCAGAGGTGGCCTCTTTGGCGTTTCTCACACCAACAGGGTGGCCGGCCAACGGCAGAGTCATGTTGCGGCCGCCCCAGTAATCACCGCCACCACCCCACTCCTCCGTTCCGGTGCCGTAAGCCTGTGGCGTTTGACTGTCGTCGAAGAAGAAACGCGGGTCACCCTCCAGCGTGTTAAGTACGGCTCGGTCACTGAAGATGAACGAAGTGCCCACGAAGTTGCCCGACCACGGTCCGCCCGATTCCACAGTATTGGTATCGAGAAACACAAGATCTTTGCCCTTCTCAGGCACGCCGTGGTCGCAGTACGTAGCGTGGAAATAGGCCACATGATTGCGAGCACCGGTATAAGGGTGATATCGCATCGACCATGTGATGTTCGGAATGCCTCGCTCCGGCGGACCGATCAACTCGATCTTGGCCGAGCGGTACAGCGGCATGGGGAAGTAGCACGCCAGATGTACCCAATCCTCGTCGAAGCGAACGTTGACGGGCAGTGCCTTCACCAGGAAGGTCTTGTCCTGGCGGTTGTGGAGCGTGCCAGTTCCGAAGAACAAAGCCACCGGTGCGTCGATCGAAGCGTGTTTGCGACCATCCCACGTCACTCGCAACCGCGCGTTGCTGAAAGCAATCGCGTGCTTTCGCGGCACAGACAGTTTCAGGGCACGGATCATTGCCGGTCCGTCGGTCAAGTTCGTCAGCGTGACAGGTTCTTCGGCTGCAAGATCGACTACGCCGGTCATCTCCCGCACGCGCAGATTCTCGCCTTCCGGCGTTCCCGGCTTGGGTGCAATGTCCGTTCCGGAACGTCGAAGCAAGTCGAGCACGTCCGCCGCCGGTGTCGTCTTTGCGTTCCATGCCTTCACCGGCTGCGACAGCTTCGCACCGCGCATGTAGTGATGATAGATATAGTACCCGGTCCCGTAAAACGTCCGCGAGTAGGCCATGCGGAATCGGCGTTCGAACCCGATCGGCACCCACATCAGATCGGCACCCTTGGTGATCGAATAGGTCCAGGTGAGCGGATTGGGGAACTGACGTTCGGGAATGAAAACCGAGTGATCCAGCTTCTTGTTCGGATCGGCGGTGGTTGTCTCCTGGACAATGTGATCCGTGCCGTCAACCTCGTAATGCCAGGGGCTGCCGTGCCAGTGGTTGTACCGGGCGAAGTACAGCACGCCGGCGCCTTCCACGTCGAGCGAAACGTTGAAATCATCGGCCAGCTGATAGAGAAAATGCGAGGCGTCGGCCGTGTTGTTGTTGCCGTGACGATCGTAGGTGCTCCGCATGTATGCCCGGGCACCGATCCGCTGATACGGCCAGCGATTCCACATCCGGTACGCATCCAACCCGACAGGGATCATAGGTGGCTGATCCGCGGAGGCAGAGCTGGAAGACTGACCACAAGCCACGTCGAAACTGCTCAGCCCCACGACTGTCATAACCACAGCTGCGCACGTCATGGTGATCGATCGAGTATACATTCTTCACTTCCCGCCTCGTTAGAATCAGTGCGATTGGTTCCTCGAGTTCGTGATGTAGTCCGCTTTGGCCTGGCGGACCCAGCAAGCACCGCAAACGCATTCCGTTCGCCCACAAGTGCCAGCAATGTCGTGGTGTTGCAGCGGCGGCAAAACGGCATCGACCAGTTCCAGCATCTTCCGATAACGGGGGTCATCTGTGCTGTTCCACCCGTCGCTTATTTGGCCCCAGCCGCCAGCGCTGACGGCGAGTGGCGCTTTGAGGATTCGGCTCTCACTTGTCACGGCGTAGTTGATCAACGCCGCAAGAGGTTGGGAGGCGAGTTCTGGCCCAAAGCGCTCGCGAACGTGCTCGCGCAGTGCCAGCTCTTGTTCGGCAACAGGCGTGCGGAGTTCGGGTTGGTTGGGCAAATAGCTGCCACTGATCTGAGCNTTCAGATCCAGCCAACCGATGATCCGCTGGAAGCTGTCGTTGTCTAGCTTCACGCCTTCATGGCCCTGCAGCAACATCGACGCCAGTTTACCGGCGTGTGCGAAATAGTCCTTGGGCTGACTGACATCCGTTTCGCCGAACCGCAAGGCGACATTGACAAGCCCCTCTTCAAACCTCGTTCTGCTCAGCAGCGAAGCCACGGCCTGGTTGGCAAACACTTCGCGACGAGACCACACTGGAGTGCTGGTTCCACGTGGCTGTTGTGGAACTGAGACCATCCTCGGCGTCCCGAGAAGGTCGATCTCCCCTTCGGTCTTCTCCAGTCCGTGGCAGTTAATGCAGTAGCGGTCCAACACCGGCTGAACCGTTCGGACAAAGCTGAACCCACCAGAATACTGAGGCCCGGGCGGAAGCGTTAAGTCCACAGCATGACTCGCGCTGGGCAGGTCATGGTTAGGCGGCGACATCGTCTTCGACTCGTGACAACCGACACAGCTCTGCGTCTCGCCAGGCTGAACATAGATCACCGACCGCATGGTCATCAACGCCATGCCGTTCTCGTCGAGAGCCTGCAACTGTAGCGGTTGGCGAGCCGGAACCTTAACCATCACCGAACCATCGTCGTTGACCGGTACCGTCCCCAGAATCTGTTTGATGATCTCATTGATGGCGATGCCCGGATTCAGTTTTACATTGGTCGGTTGACCATGAATCTGGTTAACGCGAATCGCTTTGACCGTTCCTGGTTTGAAATTGCCGATTCCGACGTTCGCGTCCTGAATGAACAGAATCCCTTCATCTTTCGTTTTGCCGTCGGTGGGCAGTTTCGACGCGATGGCCGGCGGCTCGGATCGAGGCTGGAGTGGAATTGGCGAGACGCACGAATGCTCNGGATCGCGATAGATCAGCTCGCGCCCGCCAAGAGAGTCGACCAGATAGATCGCGTAGATGTTGCCCTGCTGGTCTGGGTCTCTTCTGCCTCTGCTAATGACATCCGGCTGATAGGCAGCAAAGTACATCTCTTCATTCACGGGCCACGGAGCGCAAAAACTCCCTGGTTGGCTGTAGCCTTCGGCTTCAGGCCAAGCGGCTTCGGGAGTGATCCGTCTTATCGGCCGTTCGCCATCCTCGCCGCTTAGCGGGTCAACCATGACAAAGGAACCGGTTGTGTACCTGTGATGCGCCGCTGCCGTGGTGATAATGCGGTGCGATCCTGGAATGGCATGGGCTTCCGCCAGCATGGTCGGTGCGCGGGTGTTGGTCCCGAAAAAATGCCGCGTGTCGGTCCCGTCAGGTCGGGTCGTCCAAAGCCCCTGGAGAAGCGTGTCGTGCCGGTTGATGTAGTCCCAGCGAGTGTAGACAACGCGACCATCGTTCAACACCGACGGATTCCATTCGTTGGCCTCGCCAAAGCTGAGTTGCCGGATGTTGCTGCCATCTGCGTCGGCTCCATGCAGCAGATACACGGGTGCGTAGCGCGTGCCGTGACAGCGGCCATAGGTTTGGCAACGCGTCGAGATGAAGACAAAACCACCGCCAGGAAGGTAGCACGGATCCCAATCCTCGATGAGCACTGTCTGGCGATCGTCCCAGCTCTTCAGCAGATCGTTCTTGGTCCCGGTCAACTGTTTGGCCCAACTGCCGTCGGAGGCACATTCCCAGATCCAGAACCGGCGAAGTCTTGAGGNCGTCTCGCGATGGTCTGAGAAAGCGAACAGAATTCGCGTTCCGTCAAACGACACGTCTGGGTGTTCATAGGCACCCGGTGGCATTTTACCGTCCAACAGAATCGTAAGCCGAGGATTCGTCTTCCAGTTCTCCAGAGTCGCCAAGCCCTTTCCCGTAGGTTGATGCTGACCTAGATGCTGATCGACCATATGGCTGATTCTTGGTGTCGACTTGAGGTTGATCAACAGCTTGTCGAACGCGAGGTCGGGGTGCGAAAGAATAATCTTGCGTCGCAGCCTACTCACCTGTTGCAGCAACGCCCTCAAATCGGTGCCGTCGCCAGTCCTGTTAATTGTACGAGTCATGGCCTGCAGTTCAGCAGCCAATTTCGGACGCGGCTCGCGTTTCTTGACGTATTCCAACGACTTCCATGCCAACGTCAGTTTTTGCTGTACAGTGTCCATAGTGACATCTGAACGAGCCTCAGCCCGTTCGCGTGTCGCCGCCGCGTTGGGCGGTAGCGGGCCTTCCGCATCAGCGCGGCCTGCTACAAGCACGACAACCCATGCAATGAGACACAGCGAAGACCACCAACATCCGATTCGTGTCAACATCTAATATCTCTCTTCCTGGTCGCGTTGCTCATGTCAGTTCCGACACGACGTACGGCTTGCGATAGAAGCCTTGGACCAACCGGTTGGCCTCGTCGTGGTCCTTGAATCGCTCATTCTGACGATCGACTTCAAGCCACGGACCAAGAGTCGCTGTGTTGATGTCGATTTCGTTGGCTTTCAGATGAGCTGCAAAACGGTCGTACATTTTATTCCAGACGGGAACGTCCCGCACGGCGGCGCGTTGCTCTGTTGCAGAAGCGACTTGGCCGACGCGATACGAGATGTTCCCAACGTGGCAGACAGAGGTGGAAGCGTGCCCCACCTCGACCTCCGCATTAAGATCCTCCCGGCGGCCATTGCGAACTGCACCGATGAAATTGGCAAAATGATTGCCGCCGCCGGTGAAGGTCTGCACCTGTTTGCCGTCGTTGTCCCAAGCGATTCCGCGGTAGAGACTCACCAGACCACCCTCGCAATTGACGATCACCCCCACTCGTTCGCCACGATAGTCGGGCGTCTCGCTGACCCCCTTGGCTTGACGGAGGTTGTGTACCTCGTAGAGCAGTGGAGCGGTTGGAAAATCGTAGTAGATAATTTGTGTGTTCGGCACGTCGCACGCGTCGTTGAACGAGAAGCGACCGCCGATACTCATCACCCGTCGCGGCAGCATGGTCTCACCGAGACACCAGCGGGCAACGTCCACTTCGTGCACTCCCTGGTTGCACGACTCGCCGTCGCCCGTGTTCCAATCGAAACTGCAATCGTAGTGAAGTTTGTTCCGGTAGAGAGGCACTTTCTTGGCCGGTCCGCACCAGAGGTCATAATCAACGTAGTCGGAAATGGGCAGAGGCGTCTCGCGCCGGCCACACGAGCTTCGCGGCTTGTTGGCGAACGCCGTGACGTACTTGATCTTGCCCAGGTGGCCCTCGCGGATCCACTGGATCGCCTTGGGGAACTTTGCCTCCGAGCGGTGCTGAGTACCGCACTGGACGATGCGATCGTACTTCCGCGCGGCATCGACCATCTGCCGGCCCTCTCCAACGTAGTGCGAGAGCGGCTTCTCGACATAGACATGTTTGCCGGCCTGACACGCCCAGACGGTGCTTAGACCATGCCAATAATTCTGTGTCGCGTTGCCGATGACGTCGATGTCTTTGCGGTCGAACATCTTGCGCATGTCAGTGAACTGTTCGACTTTGTGCCCATACTTCGACTGTATCATTTCGGCAGTGCTGCCCATCCGTTGCTGGTCAGCATCGGAAATCGCTACCACGGTGACTCCTTTTTGGCCCTCGAATCCCGGTACGTGCGCACCTCTTCCTCGACCGCCAAGTCCGACAAGGCCGACGCGAATCTCTTCGTTGGCTCCGAGTACCCGTGAAGGAGCTACCATCGGAATGCTTACAACGGCCGCGGTCGCGGCGGAACGTTTGACAAACTGTCTGCGTGTGATTGCCATGGTTTCGATTCCTGCTGGTCAACGGATGGTTTGTGTTGTTTACTGCTGAAGTGGTCTCATCGCACTAGATCGTTGGCCCCGGTCGCGCTGAGTAGTTCCGTGGAAATCCCCTTGCTGTCCTTCAAGTCGGAAGCATCCAACAGAAAAATGTGGTTGGTGTGCGTCGTTGTATCACCGCCGGTCATCAGAATCCACTTGCGGTCGGGAGTGAGTTGGGGGTGAAAGTGAGCCTTTTGGCCGCCCCCAAAGGTCGGCCACGTGCCAGTCAGACGCAGCCACTGATCACCCTCTTGCCGGTCCAAACGCACCAAGGCATGGATGTCGTGAACGTCGAACTTGTCCCAACCCGAGGAGTTCTCGTAGAACCAGAGCCGGCCCTGCGGATCGCGGCCCGTGTGGATGTACTGGAAGTTCTTCGGAAACTGAAATTCAAAACGTCGCCTGGTCAGTGGATCATACAGTCCCGATAGCTGCACCTCGGGGACCTCGTAGGAGATCCCACGGCTTGTCACGTGGCAATGGATCAAGTGGCCGCGGACGCCGGGATCGCCGGCACGCAGCAGCTTAATCCGACCGCTGTTCATATCGGTCAGCAACATTCCGGCGTGATCGGCCGGAGGAGTAACGATGAAGTGCTCGTTATCGTAGGCCGTCACGTGAAAGATTGCACTATCTATGTGACAGAGCGTGCGTTGCTCCTTGGTATCGAAGTTGTACGCTACCACAGCTGCCCCTTTGCACGGTTCGCCCCAAATACTGCCGTGAGGCGTGTGGATGTAAACGAGCCACTTTCCATCCGGTGTGCAACAGTTCTGTCCGTACGCTTCGCGGCCCTCGGGTATCACGAACAACAACTTGTCCTCGAGCGTCTCCACATCGACTGCATGAACATCATTGCCGTCGAAATAGATTACCAAGTTGCGAGCGACGTTGAGCACGCTGCGGTGGTCGAGCACGCC
>NYXM01000003.1 GCA_002685655.1 Planctomycetaceae bacterium | reverse complement strand
AACCGCAACTTCTTTTCGTTTCTTCACAAATCCATCAGGGCCAAACGGCAAAATCAACCGGCCCCAAGCCTATTGAACGTAACTCCGTGAACGGTTACCCCTTATCTTTGATCTTCCAATCGACGTACAGTTCGAAGTTGCGATAGTCCCGAGCCGTGCAGAGGCTTTTGCCTTTTCCATCAAAGACGATTACGCCATCGACGACCTTCCAATGTGCCCGCATATTTGCATCGGCCTTTTCCTGTTCGGCAGCCAGTTGATCGGAACTCATTTCGGCCCGTTTTTTGGGATTGGCAACTAGTCCTTTCCAGCCCGAAAGATCCTTGCCGTTGAACAACGCGTTGAATCCTTCGGGAGGTGTGTTGTTTGAATCGGCGGTGGCAGTTGCGGCAAACGGCAGATTGACCGCGAAGACTGAGGCAACGAAAAGCAGCACAAAGCGTCGAGGCGTATTCATGGGTGAGGTCCCTGCAAATCGAGGCAAAAGGAATTGGGTCCGAAGCGTGCCTCTATGTTAGTCGATCCAGAGGACAATGCCACACGGGCGCGATCATTCGACACTTGTCTGATCGGCGACTTGATCTTGAAGCAGAACGCTTGTATCAGATCTTTACGAAAGATTTGATCGTGGCCGCCAGGGCGGCTACGATCAACGACAAAGCCAAGGAGAACATGATGACATTTCACGCATTTTCCACCTGTCGGACCTGCAGCGCGGCTTCGCGTGCGATGCCACTCCTGTTTGTTGTCGCTATCACAACGAGTTCATTGTGGGCAGACGATTGGCCTCAGTTTCGAGGTCCAAACTGCAGTGGGCTTTCGGAATCGAACGAGCCGCTCCCCGTCAAATTCTCCGCCGAGACGGCGCGGTGGGCAGTCGAGTTGGGCGACGGAATCGGTTGCCCGATTGTTGTGGCGGGCCGGGTCTTCGTGAGTGCGATGGTCGATGACAAGACGATTGGACTATTCGCTTACGACGCGAAGGACGGCTATCCGTTGTGGAAGCGAACCTGGCCAACCGGCGACCTGGCCGAAGTGCATAAGACCAACAGCCACTGCAGCACAACACCGGCCGCAGACAGTCGGCGGGTCTATTTCTACTCCAGCACGTTGGGATTACGGACGGTTGACGCGGAGACTGGCCTTGACGTCTGGCAGTACAAATTGCCTACGCCCTTCTTCGTGTTCAAATGGGGGCCGGGTATGTCGCCAGTGCTCCACGAGGACAAAGTGATCTTCTGCCAGGACGACGATCTTCACCCGGCAATCTACGCGTTCGAAAAAACAACTGGCAATTTGCTCTGGAAAGATGAACGCAGCGCGATGGCCGTGAACTATTCGCATCCCGTGATCTGCCAGACCGAGCGTGGCGCGGAGGTCGTGGTCGCCGGCACTCGACAACTAATCGGCTACGACCCCAGCACCGGCGAACGTCTGTGGCACGCCAACACGTTGCTGCGGAATATCAAGACGACACCGGTCAGTCTCGATGGCTTGATTTACATCTCGTTGCAAAGCAGCGGCATCGCCAATCAATGGCTGGCGACGGCGGATCGGTCGGAAACCGGCAACAGCGATGACAAGTTGTCCAAACAAGAAATGCAAGCCTTCGTGGGTGAACAGAAGATCCCCGAGTCATTCTTTCGTAAGACGTTTGATCGCGGCGATGTCGATCGAGACGGCTTCCTGGAAGGCGAGGAACTGGACAAGGCGTTTCTGGATCCGTCGAACTTCGGCGGCGCTCGTTTCGACGCGGAATCTCCGGCGGACGAGTTCATCATGGCGCTTCGCGGCGGCGGCCGGGGCGATGTCACGCGCTCCCATCTGCTCTGGAAACACGCCACCAAGCATACCGATCACATTGTTTCACCGCTGATTTCGGACGATCGTATGCTTTTGATCAAAGCGGGTGGGATCGCCTCGATGTTCGAAACGGCAGGTGGCACCGCGATCCGCACGACATCACGAATCCGCAATCTGGGCGACTATTTTGCTTCTCCCATTCGGGGCGACGGAAAGATCTATGTCGCTGGGGAAAACGGCATCGTCGTTGTGCTTCAGGACAGTCCAAGTCTCGAACTGTTAGCCCGGAACGAGATGGGTGATAGCATCGTAGCCACGCCCGCCATCGCCGATGGATGCCTGTATGTTCGCACGCGTTCCAAGCTGATCTGCGTCGGTCACTAGCAATTTTTGATTTTAGGGTTGAAGAAGAATCGTCGCCTGGCGAGATAGTCGTTGATCGCGATCAATACGTTTAGTTCGCAGAGCGAACCACGACAATCAGGACGTTTGGTTCGCAGAGCGAACCACGACAATCAGGACGTTTGGTTCGCAGAGCGAACCACGACGATCAGGCTCGACAATCCTGATTCTTAGTACGTTCTAAACCCACGGCCTACGGCCGTGCGACCCTGAAAGGCTCTGCCGTTCCGGCGTGATTGTTCGAACAATGTAGACCTACNCCACGAGCANACAACCGGCCTGTCCCAATACGATCTGCAACGACTCATCCAGCATGGAACGGTGAACCTCGGAATTCGTATTCAACTTANGCCCCGCTTTGCGGGGCAAGCCAAAGCCACGGCCTATGGCCGTGGTCGATTACTCAATCGTCACGACGCGCTCTGCTACACTGCGGTGACCATTTCCGGAGAGGGAGGCTCCGATGAAGTCCCAAACCGCAAATAGCGTCTCTGCGCAGCGCCTCGCATCGCGGCGTGACGTTGTCCCACGACTACAGTCACCGGACGGTGTTGATGGTTGCCTGTTTATGGGGGCGTCTGGCCATCGTCACGCGGTTGCCGGAGGCCGGCGCCGACAAACACACACCCGGAACAGTGACGGCCGGACGGCGCGCGATCACGCCTCGTCTTGTGGGCACCCAAAAATCGTCGACTTGCTGAACAGGAGCGGGGCGTAGAGGATCAGACCCGGATTGACTGGCGACCAAGATCTGCGGAGATCGTCGCCTGCATCTCGCGAGACTCGGCATGGGGGCGGGGTGTGGTTTGCGGCCCGCTGTCAGTTCTCCGCCCAGATCATCGGCTGGGGCACGCGGATGGACGTGCTGGTGACGATGTCGAGGTCGTGGTCGCCATCCCAGTCGCCGATGGCCAGCTGGGTGTTGTTGTAGTCGCGGTTGGTGGGGATGTCTTTCCGCTGCCACGTGTCGCGTTTGCGCTGGTACCACCAGATGTCGACCCCCTTCGTCAGCACGCGCAGGCGGACGACGACGTCCAGCTGGCGGTCCTGATCGAGATCGACGACCAGCAGCTGCTCGACCTTGGGCGCGGAGCGGGAGCCGGGCAGGGTAAATAGCTCGGTGCGTTGCAGGCCGGTCTTGCCACCCTCGTGGCTCCAGCTGTAGACCTTCCCGTCGTTGTGGGTCGTAACCAGGTTGGTGCGCCCGTCCTTGTCAATGTCGCCGATGGCGAAGCGGCTTGGGTAGGAGTAGGACGCCTGCGTGGTACCCAGCCAGTCGACGACCACGTGCTCCTGCCAGGACGTGCCCTTGTCGTCGTTGGCTAGAAAGAGGAGGCGGTTGAGTTCCACCTCGAAGAGGACGACATCCATATCCTTGTCGCCATCCAGATCGGCAAGTTGCAGCAGCGGCACTCCGCCGCCCAGGAAGATGGGGCGGGCACGTTCCCAGGTCTTGCCCTTGCCCGTGTTGGCGAACCAGATCACGCCTTCCTTGCTCCCACTCGCGAGCACATTCCCGGCCAGCACCACGTCCTGATCTCCGTCACGGTCGACATCGGCCAGGGCAGCGTGGCGATTGCGCCGCAACTCCGCGATCTTCGTGACCGTCCATGGCTTCGTCTTGCCGTGGTTGTGGAAGACCGTCAGGTTGGTTCCCAGTGCCACGAGGTCCATCCGCTTGTCGCCATCGAGGTCGACCGGTAGAAGTAGGCGGATGGCGGTGACCTTGTTCACGACGATCGGCTTGTCGATCGTGTGGAGCGGAGGGACCTTGTTCGCATTGCGGAGACTCTCGTACCATCGGATGCGCGGCATGGCCTTGTGGTCCAGCGCGAGGATGTCGAGATCGCCGTCACCATCCATGTCGACCAGCTGCACGTGATGGCCGGTCAAATTGATGCCGGAGTACTTGTCGGTCTGGAGCTTCCCGTCGCGGTAATGTGCGTGGTCGAGCGGCTTGGTGCCGTCGGTGCTGTACGCGAAGTTACGTTTGGTGAAGCGCAGCGTGTTGGGGGTGTCGCACATCGCCGAGCAACAGCAAGACATCGCGAGCAAGAGAATCGTGAGTCTGACCATACCCAGATGATACCAGCGCCGACAGGGGCCATGAAGCACCTGGTCGAACACAGCCAAAGGGCAGCGGGCGAGGATTGAGTCTGGTCGCGTGCGGCAAGCACGTCCGCTCGAGCAACTCGCCTCTCCTTCGTAACAACCGCTTTCCACGTTCCCCCCGAATGCGGCGGCGAATTGCGTATGTCGCCTTCTGATCCTTGGCCTTTTGCTGAGTCTTAACTGCAGGCTTGCCGGTCCACTTGAGCCGCGCCGGCCAAGATTGCTTGGCTTGACTCTGCTAAGCCTGGCCAACATCGGCGGCAATCACGAATCGTAATTTGACGAACATGGTCGATATTTGTGGCGCCTTCAGATTTTGAGTCGCGAACGAATCTCCCTTTGAATCTCTTCCGGCTGTCGCGTCCCGTCGATGTCGAGTACCAATTCCTTTCGGCGGAAGAGTTCCAGAACCGGCTCAGTCTTGGTGTGGTAGTCGCTCAGTCGGTCGGCCAATGCTTCGATCGCGTCGTCAGAACGCGAAATGAGCCGTGCTCCACAGACATCGCACACGTTCTCCAACGCCGGGCGATGCGAGATCAGGTTATAGTCCAAGCCACAACCGCTACAAAGCCGCCGCGACAAGACACGATTGTAAACGATCTCGTCAGGCATCTGAATGTGAATCACAGCGTCGATGTCGTAACTCTCAAGGAAGAATTGAGCCTGCGAATCGCTCCGCGGGAAGCCATCCAGAATGAAACCGTAATTCCAATCATGTTCCTCTAGCCGGTGACGGACGATGCCTTCCACAACTGCATCATCGACTAGGTTTCCGGAGGCAACAATCCGCTTCACCTGGGCACCCAGGGTGGTGTGATTTTGAACATGCCAGCGAAAAATGTCGCCCACGCTGATATGCACCAAATCCAGAGTTTCCTGGAGCATGCGGGCCTGCGTTCCTTTGCCACACCCCTGGACGCCCATGATAACGTACTTGTGCATGACCGCTCACCCTCATTGTCTCGTGATTCGATAGAAGGAAGGTCGCATGATTCTACTCATGTAAAGAGTGTATGCGGAAGCGATGCCCCAAGCGAGTCTGTCACCCAATCGTGTCATCAACTCGTGAGCACGGCCAAGGTTCTTCGGAGGCTTCGTTAAACCACCCCTTTTTGCTCATCAGTGGACTCTTTGGATCGGCCGACCGAGCCTCATTAGCATCTGGCCGAACGTAGATGAGACCATGCGTGAATTCGCTGGTCTTGCGCCCGCTATCGGTCTCCTTGTGATCGTAGAACAGCTCGATCTTGGTCACGATCGAGGCGAGTAGCGCCTTGGTGTCGTTTGGCTTGGCCTTGTCCAGAGCTTCGCCCAAGTTGCGCAGCGCCTCCATTGCTCGCTCGATCTCGGCCTGGCTATCGTTTTCACTGGCGTTATAACGCAACAGGGTCTCCATTTCGGTCGTTAGCCCTTTCCGTGCCTCAACCATCTCTTCGAGTTTGCGGTATAGTCCTGGCCGGAGATCTGGCGGCGCATCCAGAATCGCATCTTCAGCGTTATCAATCCTCGAGCCAAGCCTGGCGATCTCGTTGCGGAGCTGAGTTAGGTCGCGCGGTCGTGGTCTTGTCCGCTCTTGTTCCTTCTCCAACGCCTTCTTTAGTCGATCAAGAGCTGGTTTGGATAAATACCGCTCCTGAATTCGCTGGACGATGCAAGAGACGAGCGGAGCTTCAGGGAGCCGATTGTTGAAGCACAAAGACCTTCCAGAATGGTGGTACCGGGCACAAGCGTAATGCGGAATCAGTCTACTGGTACGTCCAACCATCGCTCCATTGCAGTCGCCACACTTGACCAGACCGGACAGGAGATATTGCCGAGCTTTCTTCCTTGCTCTATTCGCCTTGTTTGCTTCTAGCTTTCGTTGTACCCGGTCGAATACTTCCTGAGATACGATCGGCTCGAATGTATTTTCGATGACGATGGGATCGGACTTGTTCGATTTATCAGTCTTCCGTCGTGGGACAATTTCACCGTCCCGCCAGCAAAAGTACTTCCCAGCATTCTGAGCGCCGTATACGAACGTGCCTGTGTACTTACGACGTGACAGGATCGCACGGACGGATGAATCCCGCCACGTCTTCCCGCGAGGGGCTTTGATCTTTCTTCGGTTCAGCTCCGCGGCAATCGAACGAGCCGAACCGGCCGGCTTTAGGTACAGCTCAAAGACCAATCGAACAGTCCTCGCTTCGTCCGGAACGACAGTGACCTTGCCGTCCTTTGAGTGATACCCGAATGGGTTCGGACCGCCAGTGCCCGCCGTACCGTTGCGTGCTGACGAAAGCATACCCCGAACCGTGTTACGTGACAGATCCCTTAGGAACTGAGCCTTCCCCATCTGGTTGACCGAGTAGATTAACTGCCCAACGAGATCCTCCCAATCGATCTTGCCTTGAGCGATCGTCTCAAGGCGGACGCCGCTCTCCCGGAATGGCGTAATCCAGTAACCGCATTCAAGAAGATCGAAACGGCCGAACCGATCCTGGTCCCAACATAAGACCACGGAGAATTCGCCGGACGAACAATCGTTACGCATGGCGAGAAAGCCAGTTCTCTTGTGGGTATCGTCTCCGCTGATCGCCTCGTCGAGATACTCGCCAACGATCTCGTACCCGTGCTTCTTCGCATAACTCTTGAGTTCGGCCCGTTGACCGGGGATTGACTGCTCCTGTTGATCGGAGCTCATCCGCAAATAGAGAACGGCTTTCGTGTTACTATTGTCTTTAGCCATGATGTGACCCTCCTTAACAGGGTTGCGTAGTGGTTAGAGCCGTCGCGGTGTTGCAAGCACCCGGCGGCTTGCTTCGTTGTAACATATGTCTCCAGCGGCGTCATCGTTTGTTTATCTCATGGAGGTGTGGTGGAATCGGAGTTCCCAGAATACTCGACTTACATCTGAACCCATGGTGGTTGGGCACCTTTCATCACTTCGCGTTTCTCGTCCCTTCTCCTCGACTGCCGAAAATCACGCTGGCCCGATCACTCCAGAATTGAACTCTTCTCTTGCGTCGACCGTGATCGACAAACTGTTTTCAACCGTTCCCCAGTTCGGACCGATTGTCGCTTCAACCGTGACCGGCAAGTAGCGGACAAACAGTTGCATCGCATCGCACATAATCTTGCAGGCACTCTTAGCTACCTGCTCAGCGTCGTCTGGCGTCGCTTCCAAATTGACCTCGTCATGGATGAAGCTGATCGCTCCGTGTGATCGCCAAACTCGATACAAAGCTAGTTTCGCTCCCAAAGCTGCGATGGACTGAAAGACGTGATTCCGACTGTCACTGAAGCCGCAATTCGCCCTGGCGAACCCTGCATAGTTGATTGCCGGTTCCCCACAGACCAGTCTGCCTAACTCCGGACCAACCGGAGTCTCACGTATCTTTTCCTGCAACTGCGGGTTGCTGGTCAGATAGATCAACGCCGATCGCAAGCATGCCACCTCTGTAGGATCACATTCCCACTTGCCCCGCAAAATGCAGTCGATTGCGAACAGCGACACTTCCAATACACTCTCCGTTTCGCCCTGGCTGCAGCCCAAATTGACGCTGATAACTTCCAGACCTCGCGACTGCACATGCTCGGCTATTTCAGGGAACGCAGCCAACGCCGCGTCCTTTAGGTTGGCCGCCTCGTCGATCGACAGATTTAGTCCCCATTTGCGACTCGAGATCACCAACCGCGCTGGGCCGGCACCGCCGCCGAGCGAGAAGTTGATCGCCTTGGCTGCTTTACGCGTATTTCTGAACAGCGTCCGCTGATCCTGGTCGTCAGAATCCTTCAAGTTCACGAACTCGTCGTAGCTGACGCCCAAAGCTCGGGACGCGGTCAGCGCATGTACGTCCTTTCGATCGATGATCGCACTCGCTAGATCCGAATAACCGTAGGCTCGCAGACAGTGCTCAGCCAGCGTGAGCAGCTCCAGTTGCGCGAAATCGCAACTGATCCACGCGTAACCAGGTGTTGGCGGCCGGATCGGGTATCGATACGCAGACGGCAATTGCTGGATGTTGGGTGCGGACGCCGACGTTCGTCCTGTCCGAACGAGGACACCATAAGACGGATGAACACGATCGGCACCGGCGTATTCAGTTGGAAAGGTAAGAGCCTTGGTGATCTTCCCCAACCTCAGCCACAAAGCCACGAATTTGGCGTCGGCGTAGGGCGACCAGTCGTCGCGTCGGAGGCTCATTTTGCCATCGTCGTTGATCGGTGGTCTTGCTTGCAGTGACTCCGCAGCGTCAGCAAGGCAAAACCTCAACAAGTTCTGACGCAAACTGGGTGCACCTCTTCTAGTCTCGATGTAGTCACCGGCAGCACCGACTTTGAACAATTCAAATGCTTCCTGCCTGATCACGTTTACCGGACATTGACGGTGCTTCTCGCCGCAGGAACAGACCAGTCGCTTGCCGTCTAGCTCTTCTCGCAGCCTGCTGACGTATGCGTTATCTCGATTGATCCGTTTACGTAAATCGTCAGCACGCTGGATCTCATACGCCGAAGCGGCACCTACCCAAACGTAAGATGCGTCATCTTCCCAGTCAGGTGGGCAGTCGGCCAGCTTCACGCTAATCGGCGGCGCCGGCTGCATCGCTTCAATTTGGTCAACCAAATCAAAAGCGTCGTTGCGTAGCTTCTCGGCGACCTCAGCCATCTCCGCGGCGTCAACCCTCAGCCCCTGGCGTTTCATTGACTCGCAGACCAGATGTGCCTGCACGTGGATTGAGTCGCAAAAGACACCGAACCGATCACGAAATTTGGGATCGACCCAGTCAGCCGTCACGGCTTGCAACTTCCGCTCGGACCGTTCCTGCAGCTTTACATAGACCCATAGGTGGGCAAAAGCATCTATCGCTGCGTATTGGATAAAGGCAGCCGGCACGGCGGTAGGATCGTCTAAGTCGCAGCCCAGAATATCACCGTATCGCATTCGAACCGAGTCATCGCCTTTATCCAGATCCAAATCCGTGAAGGCAGCCGCGAGGGTACCCAGGCGAAAGTCGTTGGCGAGCTTCGTCCACTCCCGACTGGTTTCGTGCATCGCCAGGCAACGCGCCAGCCACATCGGATCACGCAGTTGCTGTCTGTCAGCGAAGTGGTTGATCAGTTTTCTGCCGACGTGATGGGCTAGAACGCGGTAGTCGAATTCCGCATTCTGAATCACCAAGACCCGATCCTGATGCTGCTGCAAAAAAGCCGCGACCTTATCACGATCAATCACGACGTGATGCCGGCCGTCCGACGCCGATGCTAGAACCAACTCTGGCGTCGTGAAACTGGCCGTGATCAACGTTGTTTCCGTATCGAACCCGATCAGGCCGGCTGGCGAACCCAGCGACTCGCCGGCCCAGACAGTCGCTACATACTGTCGACCTGCATGCTCAAACTCTTCTACTCTGGTGACCGGCGTCGTAGTCATTTTTTCTCCGCGTAGCCCCTGCTGCCAAAACATGTTGGCAATATTGGCAGTAGGGCCGTAATGTGTTTACCTGCAATTATTTACGGTGCTAACGTCTATCAACAAGAAGTTGACAAAGACGTTGGCACTGCCCACATCTCAAACGCAATGACAATGTCATTGCCAACATCTTTCTCTATCGATGTTGGCACTTTAAGTGTCGAGTCACAGGGCACTTAATCAACGTCTGCCAACATTGCCAACGTCTTTCAGCGGTGGGACCCCGATTTCGTTTTGTCACTTACCACAACTCCCAGATCCACACCGTATCTTGATTGCATCAGAGCGATCCGCTCCAGGGCTTTCGGGCCGAACGTTGGCCGATGTCCAGATTCGGTCGTGACACCACACTGAGCGGCAACCGCCGATACCGCTCGGGCCGAAAGCGGTGACCTGCGAGTTAGTTGCGGATTGAGTTCGCGGACCTTTCGTTCGACGTCCTGACACCTTGGGTAACCGCTCCTTGGTGCCTCTTTTCTATGCGCTTCACTTACAAGAATCACGATTGCAGTTAACACCAGCTGTTGCATTTCCGAGATCGACTCGGCGTCGCTCTGCGATTTTTGCATGACTACGTGGGACTCGATCCAACCACTGACTGGCTCCGTGCCAGCGCCGGACTCCCGGCAGGCCATCATCAAAACGGCGGCGATGGGTCTCCACTTTTGGTGTTCTCTATTTGCGACAACCCGCGGTAGTTCGATCTCGGGTGTCTGAGCAATCAAATCCTGAGCATTTTTCAATGCCCATCGGTAAAGCATTCCTCGGATGTCCCCCCAGACCGCTTCGTTCGGGTCTGGCTCCGGATAGGTCTGTCGAGAATCAGCTCTCAACATTGAGAATCGGATCGACCTGTCAGCTGTAGCTGGTGCCAGATCGTTGATCGATGCCAACGCTTTTGGGCTGTAGACGTCGAACGACTTGGGATGAAACTGATCATTGGCGTCTTTTTCTGTGCGTGAAACGCGAGCACCGGCCAGGTAACCAGCGTTCAGCACGGGAGCTAACTCACTGTCAGCAGCAATTCTCTCGGCTTCGTCTATGATGAGTGTGCCTCCAGTCTCGGCAATTGTGCGGAAGAGAGCCGATTTGGAGGTTTCGGCGGTCATGATCGGCGCGAAAGCAGTCAGATTGATCACATTCAAGACCTGAGTCTTGCCGCTGCCCCGTGGCCCTTGAAAGTGTAGATAGGGAAAGGACCTCAGGCCGCGGTAGTAATAAGTCGACATGATCCAGGCTGACACAAACCCTATCCGTCGAGTTTGCTCGGAGCCGAAGTCAACATGGGCGGCCAACAACTCTCGCAGGCTCTGCAAGCACTCGACCGTCGTCGGCGACTCTCCGCTCTTGAGCCAGTTTTGACGATCGGCCCATTCCCAGCGGACGTTTGGCGGGCAACTATCGGGTTGGCGAACAGGGCAGTTAACCGTGACTTCGTTATCATTCGAGTCGGTGAATAATTGGTCGACTCTTTTCGTTGTTCGCGTACCGTCAGGCGACGTGATAGCCCAGAATCGGTCGTAAACTGGCCGCCCGTCTCGCCCCTCAATTGCCCATCGGTAGGAAATCGCTGTTGTACCATCGCCGAGAAACATTTGGCAAAAATGCGACTCGTCGGTCAATTCTTCGACCTCGATGCTGTTGTCGTCTTCGTCACCGTTTGCCGTCTCCGCGCCTTGCTCAAGACGTTTGAAATCCTCGAACAGTTGCTCGGCCAGCTTACTTTGGTCAACGGCGAGAAATTCTTCGCGGATCTTCCCGGCGGCTTGCTCACGTTGACTGGCTGACCCGAGTTTTTCGTCGGCTTGATACCGTAATTCGTCGCCATCGCCGCTCCAGACACGGACCCGAAAAATTGACGCTGATCGCGGTTTCCGGTCGACCGTCACTTGAAATTCGGGTTCGCCCTGCTCAACGTCTTTGCCGTTACTATCTGACACTAATCAACTCTCCAAGCAATTGCTCCTGATCGGCCCCAGCGGCGACGATCTGACGGATGTCTCTACCTTGTTGCCCCGGCGTAATAATCCGGATGTGTACGTATCCGCCGAGCTGCTTTCTGGCTGCTGCCGCCCCCTTGAGACCAGGATCGTCGGAGTCGGCGATCAGACAGACGTGTCGAATTCGCAGCCGTCGTGTAAGTCGAATAAGGTCCTGCTCACAGCCGCGACAACTTGGTCGGCCAACGCCAGGTAAGCCGACCGAGAGGAGTGCAGCCAGATCGGACTCCCCTTCAACGACGAGCAGCTCCATCGGTGAGCAGCTGAAGAGTGACCGCGGAATGAATAGTGACGTCATTGATCCCGTAACGCATCGCTTCTGCCCGGAATTTGGGTCACGTGTCCTAATACCGACGACTTGATCGGTGTCCGCTGACCGCATGGGAAAGCTAAACGACGACGTCGGCTCGTAGTGGCCGACTTCCAGATCTCGCAGGGCGTGGGACGTGACGCCTAGCTCGTCGGCCAACCAGCTGACGTCAGCGTCCGTGATTGCCTGCAGACACTGGCGATGGATCGAACCGCCTCCGATTAGCCTCGACCGAAGACACGAACTAGTAGGGCGTCTATTTGATCGTCGGGTTGATTTCGCGCCTGCCACCTGGTGCCGCCAACCGCTAAACTTTGGCAGTGGTCTCTGCGACCGGACGCGGCAGCAGATCGCCACGGTGCCGTCGTCGGACACCATGCACCAATCGTGATGTTGACAGATCGGGCAGGGATTAGAGCTGCCGACGCGAACGTAGTTGCGCACAGGAAATCTGCTACAATGGATGACGTTGAACTGACACTTTCGGCAGCCTGCCGGCGCGATTGCTCGATACGGCAGGATGGCCCAAGGTGCTAGCCCCAGGGCACCTCGTCGCCACCGTCATCCGGCTCGGCAGCTGAACCCTGCCGAGCCTTCTTCGTCCTGCCGGATTGTTTTTTTGCCGGCTGCGGAGGCGGTTCCGGATCCTCTTCGTCGACTTGTCCGGATTCCTCGTCCGACTCAGCTGGCAGGATCGCGGCGATCTTCGGATAACCTGATTCTGCAGCTGTGACTACCAGCTGGTATTCGAGGCCACAGCGTTCTTCCAGGTCGACTTCGTCTCCATCGGGCCGGCCACCCCAGAGTTCCAGGATAAGTTTTCCTATGCCGCTCTTGTCGTCGGACTCAAAGGTCGGCTGGATCCGATCACCTGAGTCATTTGTCAAATTGGCGTACCGCCTCAGCTCTCGGCCCTCATACTTACCGCCGCTGATCTGGAAAATCGCAACCAGCTGCTCCTTTCCGCCATACTCTGGTTTTGACGTTGTCGTTTCGAGCCGATCGAGAATCGCTTTGTAACGTCGTCCTGTCGGTACTGAGGGTTTTCGCTCACCCTTGGCAAACCGAAAACCCGTTTTTGTGGCCACTCGGGCTAATCTCTTTGGCATGTCATGCCCTCCTAAACAAAAGTTGACGTCAACAACACCGCTACACCGCGGCATCTACCGCAATCAATCCGCTTCCGAAATCGAAACGGAATTGTCGTCTTCGTATCCAGAATCGTCCCTAATGAGCGATAGAAGAAAGCGAGCAACAGCAACATCGAGATCGACCGGTTTCACTTCCGAATCGCTCACAAATTCGAGGCGATCACCGATTTCGTGCACGGGTGGTCCCATGACTATTTCCCGCCGGGAACCTCGATCACGCCACGTACGGCCACGTTGGTTGCATTCGATGTTCACTTGCCGGCTCCGGTGGCCAGGTGTCGCGCCGTTGCTTTTGATGACGTCACTCGATTTCGAGCCTTGCCATGTTTTTGGATGTAGTTGATAAGTTCATTGCCTAGAACGTACGACCGCCCGGCAGCGTACTTAACGGCTAGGCCATTTCGCCTCGCGGTTCGCGCCGCGTGGTCTCCCCATCCGAGCAGCCGCTTCGCGTCTTCCATTCGGTACAAAACTTCGGGCGAAATACCCCCAGTTGTCTCTGGATGCTGTTTTGCCATCACTCACTCCGGTTAGCCTGTGGTTGCCACGCGATTTCTGATTAAAACAAAATCGCATTTCGAAGAAATGGGCGCACGCAGGTGCGTGCGCGAGGCAGAAGGCGCGTGACGAGGAACGCGCGGACGTAGAGCCAGATTGAGGAAGCAATTAGTTGAAGAAAAACAACGAGGTGAAAAAACGTGCGCGCCTACTCGCCGGAATTCCTGTTCTCGCGACTATCCTTTGCTCGCAAGGAACCGGCTGTAATATGGTGCTTGATGTGTCGCTGACGCTTGTTAAAGCTCTCAGCAAAAGCACTGCTGGTCAGATCCGGATCGATTCGCTTGGCCGCCAACCATTCTGGGTACGCACGCTCGATTGCCGTCAAGGCGAATCGCTGCCGGAGCTTGCGAAACCTCGTACGCCACTTCTTCGCGTTTTCCTGCATGGGATCAATAAAGACTGGAACCCAGTCCAACGGGCTCTTTTTTGTTTCTTTGAGTTTTTCGTACCGTTCGATTTGAGTTGTGACTTGGACAATGACCTGGTTGGCTAACCGATAATCGTCACCGCGGGCACGGATTTCCTCCGCTCCGAAATACCACAACACTCGGTCTCCAAGTGATGGCAGTAATTTGTCTGTTTGGCTCTTGGTGTGGCCGATTTGCAGAGCCGACAAAACCACTTGGTAGTGTTGGTCTAACGCTGCACAATCATTCATAACCCAGTTCCGAATGTGGGTAGATCTTTTGTCCTCATTCCACTTATCAAAGCCTTCTGGGAGGGCAAATTTTTTCGGAGCCGCCGCGTCAACAACAAGATCATACCCACACTCATCCAGCAGCCGATTCGCCATGTGAAAAAATACGGCGTGACCTCGTTCCCAGTGTTGGGCCATGTGCTTGGTATGTGAGAGCAGAACCTGCTTGTCGACCGAAATGTCCAAATCTTTGGCCATACAAACCTCTTTTTAATACCGATAGTGCCAGGGCACCCGGTAACCGGAAACGCCAAGAATGACACTCATCCAAGTCGTCACCCGACTTTGATACACCAACATCATCGAATCAATCACAATCGTCAAGGGAAGCATGTCGTGAATCAGACGATAGTCGGAGGCTAGGCGAATGGTCATCAACGTTATGGTGGCCATTGCTGGTCGATGTCGGTGGCACAGTGCGTTGGACTTCGGTTTTTAGGAAGATCCATCGTCGACTAGAATGAGAAATTAAGTAGTGCTGATCAGTTCCTATCCCTTTGGCGTCTTATAATCATGCCGGTTTCACGCGCTAAGAAGGTCGAGGTCGCCCGTCGTCGCGAAACGGTTGCGGACTTTTACGTCCAAGGCTGGACGCAATCCGCTATCGCTCAGCGCTTAGGTCTCACACAACCCACGATCTGCAGTGACCTGAAGATCATCCAAGGGCAGTGGCGAGAATCGGCGATACGAGATTTCGACCTACTAAGAGAACGGGAACTGCGAAAATTGGACCGCCTTGAGCGCGAAGCCTGGGCAGCATGGGAGCGCTCTCAAGAACCTAGCCAGCAGGCGGTGATCAGCACGAACGGCGACGACCAACGAACCCAAGAGACGACCAAGGATCAAACCGGCGACGCAAGGTATCTCGACGTGGTCAGCAAGTGCATCACCAGCCGCCGAGCCCTTCTCGGACTTGACGCTCCGACGCGAATCGCACCCACGTCGCCAGACGGCGAGGAAGCCTACCACAGCCACGTGATGGCCAAGCTAATGCAACTAGCGGAAAGCGCTGGAGCCGGCCGCGAGGTGGTCGACTCGGAGTTCATCACCAACGTCGTGGAGCAACAAAGGATCGAAGACAGCGAACATCCGAACGACAAGCACGAAGGCAACGGAACCGAATGACCGAACTCGCCACACTCGCCACCGACCCGATGAAGTTCATGGCCGTCTGCTGGCCAGACATGCAACTGTATGCGAAGCAGCGTGACGTCTTGGTCTCGGTGCGAGACAACCTTCAGACGGTCGTCCACGCAGCCAATCAGACGGGCAAGAGCCGAATCGCGGCAGTTACGGCAATCTGGTTCTTTGCATCGCGACAGCCCTCGCGGGTGATCACAACGTCGTCCAGCGAAACTCAGTTGATGTCGATCCTCTGGAGCGAAATAAAACACCTCATTGACACCTCCCAATACCGGCTCCCGTTCCGAGTAACCACACTCAAGATCGAGAAGCTGAAGGACCCGAGGGGCCAGGAAACGGAACCGCAGGATTATTTGCTCGGCCACGTCGCACGCGAGGTCGAAAACTTTCAAGGCCACCACCTACCTGCCGACAAACCGCGAGTGCTTTTTATCGGCGACGAGTCGAGCGGCATTCCCGACCAATTCTTTGACGCTGCTTCGTCGTGGGCGCACAGGATGTTGCTCATCGGCAACCCGCTAAACACAACCAACTTCTTCTACCGACTATGCAAGGCAGGGGACGTTCCCGATCCTGCTGGGGCCCCTGGATTGCTGAGAAAGATCGTCCACATCGGTGGATCGCATTCTCCCAACGTGCAGTTGGCGATGAAGATGAAGGCCTCTGGAAGTCCTGGTCCATACCCAACTCTAATTCCTGGCCTGCTCAGTTTCGCCGACTTTCTCCGTCGTGACCAGGAGTGGGACGAGGTGAAGCGAACGACACGGCTGCGCGGACAGTTCTACTTGGGCGATCAGGCGATGCTCTTTCCCTCGCATTGGCTGGACGCCGCGATGGACGCCGAACTCTGGAGACGCCTTCAACGGCAGCAACGAACAGTGGAGGGAATGGGCGTCGACATCGCCGGCGGCGGGCGGGACAACAGTTGCTGGACGTTGATCGATCGTCACGGAGTCATCGAGCAGATCGTCGTAGACACGCCGAACACTATGGACGTCGTCGGGCGAACGATCGCGTTGATGCGAGAGCACGGTTTGTCCAACTCACAGGTGGCCGTTGACGCAGGCGGCATGGGCAAACCGATCTGCGACCGGCTCTGGGAACAGGGGCACAAGGTCAAGACGGTCAACTTCGGCGAGACGGCGGGCAAGAAGGACGGCGATGTTGTTTCAGCCACGAAGGAGCCAGACCCGAGGAAGTCCTACACGAACCGCCGCGGCCAGCTGTACGGCAACCTGCGGGAGAGGTTAGATCCTCGCTCTCACGCTAACGCAAATGGCAACGGCGAGGGCAACGGGACTTTCGCCTTTCCGCCGGACGCCGCGGATCTGCGCCACGAACTGTCGATACTTCCACTGCAGTACGACAGTGAGGGACGCATGTTCTTACCGCCCAAGGATCCGACACGGGCCAAAGCAACCGGGCAGGTTTCGATTCAAAGTTTGCTTGGCCGCAGCCCGGACCGCGCTGACTCACTTGTACTCGCACTCCACGCGCTGCGGGTGGGTCGTCCGCAGGTGCGTGCATCTTGGGGCGGCGTGATAAACGTTACGCCGCGGGCGTGGAGTTCGTTAGGGATGCCAGGCTGGGGTGGACGCTGGTAAGTGATTGCTGGACGAGACCTGTTGTCACTCCTCTAGGTTTCGGTTAGTTAAACACCAGATCACATTTGAATTGGTACATCTTCTCCTTGCTCGAGCGTCGAATCAGCCTGATGTTGGTTGGATTCCCCAAGAACGCGAGGGACGCGATTTAATCCCTCGCCCCATGTCGCTTGAAAACGCCTTTCCAAGATTCTGCTCGTGTCCGCGAATATCACCGCACCTCAAAAAAGGAGACTCGATGATGGTCAAGAGAGATGCGGAAGGTAGTCGCGTTGAGATGAGCAACAAGACCCTAGCGAAGCTGGCATACCTTATGGCTTTCGCTCACGAACTTCGGCAAGGTGACGAAGTCATAGGGCCAACGGTGAGAAAGTCGGACGCGGAGGCAATTTCGTTCGACGAAGTCAGGGCCAATCAGGGTCGACCAGACTAAATCGAAGCAGTCGACATCCACCCCCGAACGTCACCAATGAGAATTCGCCACACCGTGACACACCCCGAAAAACGAACAACCACCGTTTTTTGGAATGACGATCGCTGATCAGGCGCTCGTCGGTGCGCGCTGGTAACGTGCTGGTTAGTCCTCGGAGCGCAATTACGACTACGGACGTGTAAAAAAATCCTTGTCTCGCGCCATCGGCGTTAACCGAGCGGGGACAGGCAAAACAGACAGAGCGAGCGAGCAATGAGCCCGATCGCTGCTTCGGTTCAACGCACGGCAATTCATGTAGCCGACCACCTTCGTCGAGCATATCCTCAATCACCCCCGGCGCGAGGGTTTCGGGACTAATAGGCGGACCCATCTGGCTCAGCCAAACGTCACGATGTCTCAATTAGGGTCACCAACATTTCTGTGCGAAAAACGATGATGAATTCGGCGATCCAAGCACCTAAAATATGTATCATTTAGAGTGTACCCTACTTGATATTGCAACGCTCGGCGGTTAGCATTCATTGTGGAGCTCAAACGAGCGTGGTGAAGGAGGTAAAGAGATGTTTGCAGCTTATGTGCGTGTATCAACAACCGGGCAGAATGTGGCTGGACAGCGTCGTGAGATAAGGCGGTGGCTCCAAGGCAACGGCCTGTCTGAAATCCATTGGTACGTGGACAAAGACTCCGGCGATTATCTCGACCGACCCGAACTTGACCGGCTACAGAACGACATCTTCATGGGGCAGATTGACGGTGTAGTCGTGTGGAAGCTCGATAGGTTGAGCCGCAGCATGAAAGACGGCATCGTCACGCTCGAAGAATGGCTCTCGAAGGGCATTCGCTTCGTCTCCGTGACCCAGAACTTCGATTTCCAAGGCGCCATCGGGAAGATCGTTGCTGCATTGCTGTTCGGCATAGCTGAAATGGAACAAGAAACCCGACGAGAACGTCAGGCAGCCGGGATCGCCGCAGCCCGAGAGCGTGGTGTTTATAAAGGCCGCCAGCCTGGCACCCAAAAAGCTCCCCCTGAACGTGCACTCCAGCTACGAAAGCGAGGTCTGACCATTTCCGAGGTTGCACAGGCCTTGGGAGTCAGTCGTGCGACCGTGCACCGTTATCTGCATCAAGCCGACTAAATCTCTTCGAATCGTGCCGAAGATGTTCGATCACGTCTTGCTGTTGCCGCGCAGTATCTCCGGCCCCTGCCCCGCTGTCCAATCTGAAAATCCGAGGTGACTTGATCGCTTGGCCATTCGTAATCTCAATTTGCGTCTAGAGAATCGTGAAAACTATCTCACCTCGGCGGTCTTCGGCCACCTGAGATATTTGCCGCCGTCAGTATTCTGACCATCCTTGTTACAACGAGCACAGTCATGAGGTAGTGGAGCATCAACAGTCGGTCTCCTTCGTCTTCAACCGGGAGATGATGGAACGAGGCAGAAATCTATGACTCTGCCGATGAGTAATGACATCCGTTGAACAGCGCGAGCGCGCTCACTCGAAGACAAGAGTGCCCTGTCGATCGACAATAGGCAAGGGCTCAATCATGCCCAGCAGCTCACTGCGTGTTACGGTCTCAGGACAGACGCTCAATAGGCAGTCAAGCCACTCATCGATAAGTGCGAAAAAGACCTTTCGGTCCTTTGCGCTCGTGCAGCAGTAAGAATGTGCCTTGGGACTACGAAGCCGCTCGTACTGACTGAACGCTCTCTCGAGCGACGGAAAGTCAGGAAATGGCGATTTGCTCACATCGTGAGGCTGATCTCGCAACAGCTTAGCCAACGCAAAATAGGCAAACGCTAGAAGTGATGGAAAGCTCTTGCCGGCAGTTGCGCGGACGAGTGTCCCACGTCTCTCAACCGGCCAGCGTAATTCTGCATCACTCCAGATCTTCTCAGCGTTTTCGGGTGCCTTGTAGTAGTTAATCCCAAGGCACCAGAACGCCCAAACACGAAATATCTGTTCCGGCAAATAGAGCGCTGCCTGACACGCCGAGGCATGTCCGGGAATCGCGCTGCATGATTCATGCTTGAGTAATAGCAAGATCGCCGCGGCTCTTGCGTAGCATTTGGCGGTCGAGCGTAATCCGCAAAGTGCGTCGACAAGACGAATGTCATCACCTCTTTCAATGTTGGTGAGACTTTCCGCCGTCTCCTCCAACTGGGAAAGTC
>NYXM01000002.1 GCA_002685655.1 Planctomycetaceae bacterium | reverse complement strand
GGCGATGTCTGCAACGACTTGAAGACGGGACACCTGGTCGGCGCGTCGCCGCGAAATCAACAAATCATGCAAGTTGTCGGCGTTTTGTCTGCCGCCTTTTTTATGGCTCCTGTCATGACGGTCTTACACCAAGGATCACTGAACGAAGGGACAGGCGGAATTGGCGGTCGTGATCTTCCCGCCCCGCAAGCGAACCTGTTTGCTTCGTTAGCCGAAGGGTTCTTCGGAGAGGAAGCGCTGCCCAAAGACATGGTTGCTTGGGGCGTTGGAATCGGCATCGTTCTGCTCATCGCTGATTTCCTTCTGGCCAAAATGAAAGTCAATTTTCGTCTGCATGTGATGCCCGTGGCGGTCGGCATTTATCTGCCATTCGGGTTGGCCGTGCCAATTCTGTTGGGCGGCGTTGTGAGTTGGCTTGTCCGTCGAGCTGCACAACCGCATGAAGACGCAGCGCAGAAGCGGGGCGTGCTAATAACATCCGGCCTGATCGCCGGCGAATCACTGGTCGGCGTCGGACTGGGCGTCACGGCGTATCTGAAGATCAGTTCGCTCAAGCTGCTGGAATCAGGCTCGACAACATTGAACCTGATCGTCGACACCGTCTCGGTGCTGGCATTGCTGGCCGTCGCCGCGATGGTCTATAAGCTCGCCCTGACGGTTATGAGTAATTTTAAAGCATGAGTTTTCGAGCGTAGAGCGCCTCGGCGTAGCCCGTCGGTGCTTCGCATTCGATGCCTCGGATGCGAAGCAATGACCAAAACGTCTCCTCTGTGAACCAACTCCGCGATTGCTGGCTCTCGAATTCTTGGTAGATCGTTTCGACCTTTCGGGCGCAAACAGACCGATCAAGAGGATAGAACACGTTGGGAGCCCCCAGATCTCCTTCGTATTTTGGGATCTCGTACTCCAAGATTAAGTGGTTGCGGAAAGTATTCCATGTAAGCTCCGCAACAAGCCGGTGGTCTTGGTGCATATCTTCGCGACGGTGGGTGAAAATGACATCCGGTGCCACGCGGCCCTGCAATTCGCGAAAGAACTCTTTGATCTCGCCGCCGTCGTAGGGAAAGAACGTGTCTCGAAAATGCCGGATGACGATGTGCGATTCCGCGGCGTCTGACAGGAATTCTCCAGCGCTACGGCGCGCTTCCGCCTCTCGTTGATCATCCGCAGACAGCACCACCCATACGACCTTGGCGGATGGATGATCAGCAAGCAGTTTCAAGATCGCACCGCCGCAGCCGATCTCGATGTCGTCGGCGTGTGCCCCGATGCAAAGGATCGTACGGAGATCGCGAATTTGGAGGTTGATCATGAGTTCTTACAGAAGGGAGCTCGCCAGGATTTCTGGCAGAGCCTCAAATGCGGAAAGTGCCTCAAGTATGAAAAGTGGTTGTCGAGGGAGTGCCGATAGGGAGCCCCGTCGCGGGAGCAGCTCTCGGTGGCAACTTCCACAACTCCCAGGGCGACTCGCCACGCGTGTACATATCGTCCAGCGTTTGTTTTTCCTTATAGGTATCCCAGCACTGAACATGATCTTCTGGAAAGTGGCTTGCTGGCAAAATCGGACAATCCAGCGATGATCGGCGCGCTGGGCCGGTACGAAGTGAAACGCGTCATCGGGGCTGGCGGCACTGGGATCGTCCTGCAGGCGGTCGACACGGAATTGAATCGTACGGTGGCCATCAAAGTTCTCGCTCCAGTACTGGCTGCACACGGCCCTGCTCGAAAGCGCTTCGCTCGCGAGAGTCAGGCCGTGGCGGCCGTGGCGCACGAAAATGTCGTCGCAGTTCATCATGTGGAAGGTGGCGGTCGCGTGCCGTACCTCGTCATGCAATACGTCGATGGAGATTCTCTGCAGGATCTCGTCATCCGAGATGGTCCGCTGGATGTAACCACCACGCTACGGATGACGGCGCAACTGGCGGCAGCATTGGCGGCAGCTCACGATCAAGGACTTGTGCATCGCGATGTCAAACCTGCGAATATTCTGGTCGGCCCAGTCGGACAGCGCGTGTGGATGACGGACTTCGGACTGGCTCGCGCTGTGGATGACGCCAGCTTGACACGAACTGGCTTCATCGCGGGAACGCCGCACTACATGTCGCCCGAGCAAGCGCGGGGGGCAACCGTTCGATCCAGCAGCGATCTGTTCGGTCTGGGCGGCGTGGTCTACTTCATGTTGACGGGTCGACCGCCGTTTCGCGCCGAGCGAACATTGGCAATCCTAAACCGCATCTGCACCGAGCCACATCGACCAGTGCGGGAAGTCAATCCCGGCGTGCCGACAACGGTTGCCAAACTTGTCGATCGGTTGTTGGCCAAGTCGGCAGCCGACCGATTTGTCAACGCCGAAGCTGTTCGCGCCGAATGCTTGAGACTACTGGCAGATCGGGTTTCGCCCGATGACGACTCGATCGTCATTCTCGCGGACGAACAGACCGCTTCGGTACCGGTTCCTCGCAGCACCACACGACGACGAGCGGTTCGATGGGCCGTTGGGCTGGCGTTTCTTGCCGGTAGTGTTGCCGTGATTGCCCATCTGTCAGGGAGACATAACCTGCCATTCCGTGACGAACGTCTCGCAACGGCTCCTGTGGCAGCTGATGGCATGTCTGAAGAACCTGGAGCGAACTGGGATGAAGCAATCGCGATACGGCAAATCCCAACGGAGTCGGAGGCGACAGCGCAGACTGCGAGCGTTGCCAACGAAATCGGTGACACTGCCCCCGCCCAGTTTAATACGCCCTACGACGCGCCGACTCCCACGGGTAACAGCCAGCCGTCTCTCGAACCGTACCCGCCTCCACAATACAACGGTTCGTTTGCCGCTACACCGTGGCGCGCCGCCGAGCCACCCTTGGAAAACAATGATCTTAATCGGCAGATTCCCGCCAGCCCCAGAGCGCCGACCGGTAACGCCAAAGCCCCTCTTGATGTCGCCCGTGAAACCACCGTTGATGAGCCCACCGTTTGGCAGATCGGTTTTCACGAACTTGAGCAAGCCTTGACGGCGCTCGAGACCCAGCTGATGACTGTCGACAACCCGCAAGCAGCAACAAGTCTAGTCGTCGATCACTTTGATGGCACCATCCGTTGGATGGAGGCGACGGTGCGCGATATGGAAGACGAACTACCCCTCTTGCCTGCGACCAGCGAACCAGATGAGGTTCGCTAATGATTTAACCATGACACTCTCTGGAGTCATCTCGATGATTAGACACCTTCAATTCAGACTTGTACTCGCCGCCTTCGTTTTGGGATCGGTATACTGCGTAGCGCAAGACCCCGAACTTGTTCCCAGCCAAACGCCGAAGATTGCAGAACTCGGCGATAACAATCCGACTCTCACAGTGCCTCAACCCAGTGCAAGTGGGCGCCCCTTGACCCCCGACAGATACCAGCCGACACCGGTACTGGCAACTCCCGTTTCACCATCGGCGGAAATACCGAAAAATGAAAACGTCTCGGCGGCTGCGCCGTCGCAATTCGTCGAGTTTCAATACACCGTAACGCGGCCAGTGACGGCAAAGGTTCAGATGCCGCATGGCAAGATTGCCGAGGTTGTGAAGTACGTTTCCGAGACACAATCTATCCGCGTCAATATTGCAGATGATCTACAACACCTGGAGTTACCACCAGAAGGAAAGCGTGTTGCCGTCCTGGCGGTTACCGCGGCTCGTCATCAAGGCTTGCTGGAAAAGCTCAAGGCGGCCGAGACCCCGGAGGAAGAAGAGGCCGCCAGTCTGGCTTTGAAAGAAAACTACACCGAGCATTACGCGATCGAAACATGGTGGCGCGAACAGAAATTATCCGAGTTGGAAACACGCCTGCAAGAACTTCGATCTCAGGTCACGCAGCGCCAAGAATCGGAAGAGAAATACGTTTCTGCTGCCATGACCATTGCCGGACTCTGGGCCGACGGAATTGGCATTACGCCTCCAACACCGAATCGCCAGCCTGTCGGCACGCCTACCTCACTACCGTTGCCTGGCCCGATTCCAACAGATTTCCCGTCAACAAACAGCTTCACACCCCGCCCAAACTTGCCGCTAGGTCCCGATTCATCACCATTTGCCCCCGGCCCGTCGCCCCGCGCGACAAACTAAGGACTGGCGCATCAATCATAGTTGCTGTTTGCTCCATGCACTTGGCGTATGTTCGCAGAGCGAACAACGACGATACGACACGTTCACACTCACACACACGTTGTGGGCCGGTCACGTTGTGGGCCAGTCTCCCGACCGGACCACGTTCGGAGGAAAGGTCAATCGGTGAGTCCTGATGCGCCACAACAGGGATCAGGAGACCGTGCCACAACAGGGGGTGGGAGACCGTGCCACAACAGTGCCACCGTGGCACAACACCGGTGGATTTCTCTCGTCGGATCGGCGGAGCCTTTCGGGGTCGCACGGCCGCAGGCCGTGGATTTATGACTGAGTAACGCGGTGTCCATTGATCGGCGTTCACGCTCGACAGATGACCGGATGACGGTCCGTCGAGGCAACCAGACTTCTGAGGTGTGACGATTTTCGCGACAGCGGAGACGTGCCACCGTCCCTTGGCTATAATGCGGGCTTGAGTGAATTGCATCATTTGAGTTACGCATCTTGAGGAGTCGGTTGATGGTCCCTGCATCCAAGGCGTTGCTGCACGGTTTTTGTTTCTTTTTCGCCACGATTGTCTTTCTCAATACCGACGTGGCCTCGGCGGAAACCAGACTGCTCCGCTTCCCCGATGTCCACGGTAGGCGGGTCGTCTTTACTTACGCCGGCGACTTATGGACGGCATCGGATGTCGGTGGCAGCGCCAGACGCCTGACGGCACACGCAGGTCTCGAACTGTTTGCCAAATTCTCACCCGATGGAAAGTGGATCGCTTTCACGGGTCAGTACGATGGCGACGAACAGGTCTACGTCGTTCCCGCAGGCGGCGGCGTGCCTCGCCAGTTGACATACTATCCCGCCCGCGGGCCGTTGCCGGACCGCTGGGGTTACGACAACCAGGTTTACGGCTGGTCGCCGGATGGCCAGAGTATTCTGTTTCGTTCGCTCCGTTACGGCTGGTCCATTGGTCACAATCGCCTTTACACAGTCAGCACCAAGGGCGGTTTGCCCGAACCGCTGCCGATGCCCAAAGCTGGTGCGGGTGACCTTTCACCGGACGGCAAGCAGATCGCATACTCGCCGTTGTTCCGCGACTTTCGCACCTGGAAACGCTACCAAGGCGGTTGGGCTCAAGACCTGTTCATATTCGACCTGAAGACCCATCAGCAGCGGCAGGTCACTGATCATCTGCGGAGCGACCGGGATCCGATGTGGATGGGCGACCGCATCTACTTTTCGTCGGACCGGACCGATACACTCAATCTGTTCTATTACGATCTGAAAACCAAGAAAACGGTTCAGGTCACCAAGAGCAAGAAGTTCGACGTCCGTTGGCCCAGCCGTGGCGGAGGCACTCGGATCGTGTACGAACTGCAGGGCAGGTTGCACCTACATGACACGCGGACGAACAAGATTCGCGCGATCAAAATCACCGTGCCGACGGACGCGTTGGCGATGCGTCCCAAACACATCTCTGTGGCTGATCGGGTCAGCGGCTTTGGGCTCAGCCCACAGGGTAAACGTGTTGTTGTTGCAGCTCGGGGCGACATCTTCTCGCTGCCCAGCGAAAAAGGACCCACGCGCAACCTGACGCATTCCTCCGGCGCTCATGACAAGTCGCCCAGTTGGTCGCCCAATGGCAAACAGATTGCATTCTTATCAGATATGACAGGCGAGGAAGAAGTCTATCTGATCGACGCCAAGGGCGATCATGCGCCGCAGGCACTGACCTCGGATGGAACGGCCATGCGTTACTCGCCTACGTGGTCACCTGACGGATCACGTATCGCTTTCAGCGACAAGAATGGAAAACTCTTTGTAGTCACCGTGAGAGATAAGAAGATTGTGCAAGTCGCCGATGATCGCGGCGGTCGTTTGCGTGACTTCACCTGGTCGCCTCGCGGCGGCTATCTGGCGTTCAGCATGGAGAGCCCCAACGGTTTCCGCGCCATCCACATTTGGAGCAAGCTGGATAGTAAGTCCCGTAAAATCACCAGCGATAGGTTCCACGAATTTGAACCGACGTGGGACCCCGATGGCGACTATCTGTACTATTTCAGCGATCGGCAGTTTGCGCCGCAGCTGGGTTCGATGGAATGGAACTTCGTACAGGACCGGGAAACCGGAATCTTCGCCTTGGCGCTGCGCAAAGATGTCGCCGACCCGTTTCCGCGCGAGAGTGACGAAGCGGTTGAAACGGACGACGACGTAGAGAGCGCGGCGGCGAAGGACGGCAAGGAAGAGGACGCCCCCAAGGGCAAACCAAAGAAAGACGACAAGGCACCACTGAAGATTGACTTTGGCAATTTGGCAGCCCGCGTCGCGCGAGTTCCAATTCCAGACGACAACTACTTCGGGCTGACTGCGATCAAAGGGCATTTGATCTATGTTCGCGGAGGCGCGTCGTACTACGGTCGCGAGTCCGATGTCAAACCAGAATTGAAGATCTTTTCGCTGAAGACGCGGAAGGCGACCACGTTGGCCGAAAATGCCGGCGGATACGCACTTTCGGAAGACGGGAAGAAGGTCTTACTGCGTCAACGCGATGCGTTTTCGCTTGTCGATGCGACGCCAACGGGCAAGTCGTCGGCCAAGAGCGTACCTACCGACGGGCTAGTAGCTGATGTCGACCCACAGCAAGAACGGCAGCAGATCTTCGACGAAATCTGGCGCCGCTTCCGAGATTTCTTCTATGTCGATAACATGCATGGTTACGACTGGGAAGCACTGCGCCAGCGATACCGCCCCCTGCTAAAGCACGCCGCGCACCGTTCTGACATGAGCTACGTCATCAACGAGATGATCGCCGAGTTGAATGTGGGGCACGCCTACAATTCGGGCGGTGATTTCGAAATCCCGGATCGAGCTTCCGTCGCCTTACCGGGCGCTCACTTTGAACTCGATCGAAATAGTGGTCACTACCGCATCGCCAAGATCTTCGCCGGTCACAATGAGGAGCCAACTTACCGCGCGCCGCTCACCGCAATTGGCGTAAACGTGGACGAAGGCGAATACGTGCTGGCGATTGACGGCCAGCCGCTCGACGGGTCAGAGAATCCATATCGACTGCTGCGCAACAAGTCAGGCCGGCCCGTCACGTTCTCCGTCAACAAGGAGCCGTCTGACGAAGGTGCCCGCAACGTGACCTTTGAGCCCATTACCAGTGAACACGACTTGGTTTACCTGGACTGGGTCTTGCGCAACCGCCGCAAAGTGGCTAAGGCAAGCGGTGGGCGACTTGGCTACATGCACTTGCCAAATATGGGTGCCGAGGGAATTCGCGAATTCAACAAGTGGTTTTATTCCCAAACGCATAAGGAAGGCATGGTCATCGACGTGCGCAGCAACGGAGGCGGCAACGTGTCTGCCATGATCATCGATCGTTTGCGGCGAACATTGCTGGCAAGCCGCTATTCTCGCAACAACGACTACACGCGCACCTATCCGTCGACACTGATGCACGGTCACCTGGTTTGCCTGCTCGACGAGACATCGGCGTCCGACGGGGATATTTTCCCCGCCATGTTCCGGCAAGCGGGCCTCGGGCCGCTGATCGGAAAACGCTCGTGGGGCGGCGTGACAGGCATTACGAATCGCGGCACACTGATTGACGGCGGAACGATTTATGTTCCCGAATTTGGATTTGCCTCGAAACGCGGCGAGTGGATTCTTGAAGGCATCGGAGTCGAACCCGACATCGTCGTCGAGAATGATCCTCGACTGCTGATTCGCGGACGCGATACACAACTGGACCGCGGCATTCGCGAAGCCCTGAAACGGATCAAGGAAGAACCACGCAAGCTGCCTGGAAAACCAGCCGCACCAGTGAAGACACCACGTGCAGATTCGCGGTAGGCTGCGCGAAGGCCGGCAACCTTATTCATTTCTCGTTCAACGATCAACGTTCGAGCGTTCGACGCGGTGTAACTCGCACTTTCGTCATAACCGGACGAATGTATCGCCGATCATCAAGCGATCGTAACTTGCCTCGTTCTCGGCAAATGTCGCACTGCGTAGACTTCCACGAACATGGTAGAGGCGTGGCCTTTGCGTCACGCCCCCCGGGCAGGCTGACCACGTTCCCGTTCCGCCGATTATCTTTAGAACACCGAAGATAAGGCAATTGACAGTCGTAGCCACCAGGCAATCGGGACCATCGACGGCGCTCGCACTGGTGAATCGCCAAACAGATCGCCGATCCTATTCTGACGGAAGGTTCTCAGCAAAAATTGGATCAGTTTCTGGGCACGGACTCGCCCCCAGGTTCGCCGACACCCGGTTTTCATCGTCGGCGCTTCCCTCAGTCCGTGCCAATGTTCGAAAATCGAAAGCTGAAACATGATCTAATCGCGTTGGCGTTGTTCTGCCTCTGCGTATTCATTTGCGTCTCGCTGGCGACATATAGTCCGGCGGATCCCATTGGTCAGTTGATTCGCCCGTTGGATCGCTTCTACCAGCAGGATGTCTTGGTCTATCCCCAGGCCGATACCGTCAACAACGCCTGCGGTCGATTGGGAGCACTTGCGGCGGATATCATGTTGAACGTATTCGGCGTGGGCGCTTACTATCTGGCCGGATCACTGATTGTTCTGGATGTCTTGCTCCTGTGCCGCCAGGAAGTCCGGACGCCAGTCTTGCGTTTGGCTGGCTGGCTGGCGTCGCTGTTTGGCCTGACCACGCTGATGTCGGTTCTGGTTTCTGGTTGGTCACCTGGGCCCGTAATAGGTGCCGGCGGATACCTCGGTATGCTCGGACGCGGTATGCTCGAGTCCCATTTCGCGATGGCGGGCACATTGATTCTGGCTGGCAGCTTGGTGCTGGGTGGACTGTTAGTGTGCACGGACTACGTACTGTTCCATTTCGCGTTCACGGCGTTAGGATTCGGCGGCGCGGCGCTAAAGCGTGGTGGTGCGGCAGTTGTCCGGCGCCGCCCTCGAATGACGTTCACCACGGGCGAAAGGGACCAACGCAAGAAGTCAAAAGTTCGCGACGACATTGGACCGCGGGCTACTGCCGAGGAGGAAGAGGACACAGAATTCGACGACGAAGACGACCAGGTGGCCGTCCGTGTCGGGCGTAAACCGGCTGACGATGTAGATGATGATGAAGACACGGAAGAGGAAGAGCTGGAAGATGAAGACGAAGTAGCCGACGCCGATGAATTCGAGGAGGAGGAAGAAGAAGAAGATGAGGCAGAGGTCGAAACGGTCGTGAAGACACGGCCCAAAAAAGCCAAGCCGAGCGGAATCGCCAAGCGACCACATTTTGCCGTCAAGAAGAGCTTTGATAGTGATGAACGCGAAGCGGTGATGAGCAAGCTCGATGCCGCCACGCAGGCCGGGGCCGAAGAGTACGAACTGCCTGACATCGACCTGTTGATCGAAGGTGACGATTTTTGTTACGACGAGCAGATCAAGGAGGTCCGGCGCAAGGCAAAGATCTTGGAAAGGACGTTTGCTGACTTCGGTTTTCAAGTGAAAGTTGTCGAAATCGATACGGGGCCAGTGATTGCGCAATACGAAGTGCAGTTGGAGGCGGGCCTGCGACTCTCGAAGATCACTGGCTTGGCCGATGATCTGGCGATCGCCCTGCGTGTCCCCAGTGTCCGGATCGTGGCACCCATTCCAGGCAAGAACACCGTTGGCATTGAAGTCCCCAACGAAGTACGGCAAGTCGTCCGTTTGCGCGAAGTGATGGAAGAGACCAACGGCAAGATGCGGAAGATGAAAATCCCGCTATTCTTGGGCAAGGACGTGTCAGGCAAGTCGCTTTCGGTCGATCTGGCCTCACTGCCTCACCTGCTGATCGCCGGTCGAACGGGAACCGGCAAGAGTGTCTGCTTGAATGCCATCATTTCGTCGATCTTGATGACCAAGAAACCCGACGAAGTGCGGCTGCTGATGATCGACCCGAAAATGGTCGAACTGAGCGGTTACGCCAGGCTACCGCATTTGATGCATCCCGTCGTTACCGACATGCGGAAAGCCGAGGCCATTCTGGCTTGGGCCGTGGAGAAGATGGAAGAGCGTTACGCGCTACTGGCACGCGCCGGTGTCCGACACATCACCAGCTATAACCAGTTGGGCGACGATGTGCTGCGGAAGCGACTTCAGCCAGAGAGCGAACAGGAGATGGAGTCGATCCCCAACGAGCTGCCGTTCATTGTCATCGTCGCCGACGAGATTGCGGACCTGATGATGACCTCGGGCAAAGATGTCGAGCAGCACATTATTCGTTTGGCCCAGAAGAGTCGAGCCGTCGGCATTCACTTGATTCTGGCCACACAGAAACCGACTGTGGACGTGATCACGGGGCTGATCAAATCGAACCTGCCGGCAAGGATTTCTTTCCAAGTCGCCAGTCGAACCGACAGCCGCGTCGTGCTGGACGAAATGGGAGCGGACAAGCTGCTGGGCAACGGCGACATGCTCTTCCTCTGGCCGGGGACTAGTACGCTGCTGCGTGGACAGGGTACCTACTTGACCGATGAAGAGATCGATCGCGTGGTGGACAGCGTCAGCCAAGGTGAACAGAATTTCGTCAACGAACTGGTAAACCTGAAAGTCGAAGCGCCGGAGGGCGAGGCTCCGGGGCCGCTCAAGAAACGAGACGAACTTTACGAGGCGGCCGTCGATGTTATCGTCCGCGAAGGCCGCGGCAGCGTGTCGTTGTTGCAACGAACACTGGGAATCGGCTACGGTCGCGCTGCACGGCTGATCGATTACATGGCAGAGGACGGCATCGTGGGACCTTATGCAGGTTCCCAGGCGCGAGAGATCTTGATTTCCCTCGCTGACTGGGAACAGATGCAATGTAGTGCCGCGGAACCCGAGCCTCCTGCCCCGCCGCCACGCAGGTCCAACAAGATCAAACCTGATCCAGGCTGGGAGGAAGAAGAGGAGGACGAGGAAGTTGCCGCCGGGTCTTCCGCGGAATGGGACGAAGACGAATGGGAAGAGGACGCCGAAGAAGAGGACATGGAGGAAGAGGACATGGAGGAAGAGGACATGGAGGAAGAGGAAGTGGACATGGAGGAAGATGATGTGGAAGAAGATGAGTATGAGGAGTACGAAGCCGAAAGTGCATAACCAGGGCGTCTTGGATGCAGTCGACGGTCGACGAAAGGGGGCGATAGTCTTTTTCGGTCGAGATGGGTACCCAAGCTCTTGCGCTTTCATGCGAAAAAGACTCCCGACTCCTTCGACGCAGACGGGGTCGCGGTTGACATTTCTCGCCCTCCAGCCTATCGTACCCAGAATAAAGGTGAGAACTCATGCCCAGCCAACTCCGCAATACG
>NYXM01000195.1 GCA_002685655.1 Planctomycetaceae bacterium | reverse complement strand
TGGGAGGTCCGGCTTCAAGTTTGCCGGGCGTTGGAACCAATTCAGCGAAACGTATCTAACGACCCATATCCGCGTACTGCGGGATGTACTTAAGGGAGGGGATGATGGGCGTGACGCTTGTCGAGTTGGTGGTTTGGCTTATTGTGGGCCTCTTGGCCGGGGCCCTTACGGGGCTGGTGGTGACACGAAAAAAGAAGGGATTTGGCAGATATGCCAATTTGGGGATCGGCTTGACCGGCGCTCTGATCGGGGGATTCCTCTTTGATTTCTTGAATGTCGATCTCGGACTGGCGAACGTTTCCGTCAGCCTTCAAGATATTGTGTCCGCGTTTGTGGGCTCATTGCTGTTCTTGGCGGCATTAGCCTATGCACGGCGTTGGTACAGGAACAAGACTGGTAGGACGCAGGCAGCTTCCAAAAGCGGGTAGCCGTTCTCCTCTCTGCACTTCGCGCCTCTGTACGAGAAAACTGATTCGTTCATTGCTTTTCTGGTGCGGAAGAGACATGAAGAAGTACCAAGCCCTGTTGGCCAACGGCCCACGTCGTCGCTATGATTCAAGCCTGTTTCCTGTAATACTGCTTCTTGCCCGCCCGCTTCTGGCAATACTCGTCTGCGATATCGATCCTCGATTGCGAGTTCTCTATGTCTGCTTCGTTTAGTCGATTTGCTTCCGCCGTTCGAGCCGAAACGGCGTTCACGGTGTTGGCCGTCGCGAAACAGCTCATCGCAGCCGGCAAGGACGTCATCGAACTTGAAATCGGTGACAGCCCATTTGACACGCCGTTGTCGGCGGTCGAGGCTGGCATTGAGTCGATTCGCGCGGGTAGGACCCACTATGGTCCATCCATCGGCATCCCAGAATTCCGCGAGGCTGCAGCCGAATACGTCAGCCACGAATATGGTCTGTGCGTAACGGCTGACAACATTGTGGCTGGCCCCGGCGCCAAGACCTTCGAGCAGTTGTTTTGCGAGACGTTCTTGAATCCTGGCGACGGCGTCCTGGTGTTCAGCCCGCACTTTCCGACGTATCCACCGAACATTCACCGACGTGGTGCGCGCATGTGCCTGTCGCCGCTCGAACAGACACATGAGTTCCGGCCTAACCTGGATGATGTCCGCAAGTTCCTGGAAGAGGACGCCGCGCCGAAAGCCATCTTCATCAACAGTCCACACAATCCAACCGGAGGCGTCGCGCTGCAGCAAGATCTTGTTCAACTTGCAGATCTGATTCGAAGGCGAGACGTCGCGATTTTCAGCGACGAACCGTACGACCGGATGGTGTGGAAGGGGCAACATCATTCGTTGCTCGCCCAACCAGAGATGATTGATCAGACGGTGGCGGCTTATACGTTTAGCAAGTCGTTTAGCATGAGCGGCTGGCGGCTGGGGTTTGCTGTCAGCAGTCCAGCGATCGTTCAGATGATCGGAAAACTGACCAATACTTCGCTGTCATGTGTCGCCCCTTTTGTTCAATTGGCAGGTGCCGCGGCGCTGCGTGAAGCGCGTGACGAACGCGATCGGCAGATGAGCGAATTCGGACGCAAAGTGCACAGTTTGGTCACGGCACTAAACAAAGTAGAGGGCATTTCGTGTTTGATGCCCGGCGGAACGTTCTATGCCTTCCCGTCGGTTGCGGCGATCTGCAATCGGCTGGAAATTACGTCGCATGGTCTGGCGATGTACCTTCTGGAGGGTGCCGACGAACAACGAGGGGTCGCGTGTTTGGGNGGCGAGTGTTTTGGCGAGGCTGGGGCGGGATTCTTGCGGCTGAGTTGTGCCGAACCCGATGAACGACTGTCCGAGGCCGTGGNCTTCATCGCGTCCGCCNTCAAACGTCATGGCAACGTATCNGCGTATTTGGCCACGCATGATGAGTTTCGGCTAACGGCACCATATCCATGCGNGTGATCCAATGGCGCGCNGGGCGGGCCAAGATCTGTGATTCCTCTCAATTCTCCGTTGCCGTGTGTCGGCGCGGTGCACTCCAGAACCGGAGTTTGGCAGAGGGGTACCCGTACTCCACGATCGAGAAGCGGTGCCATCCAATTAGTCGATAATCTTATTGATNGGGTATTCGACCAGCCCTTTGGCACCGGCGGCTTTGAGCTTNGGCACGATCGTGCGTACGACTGATTCCTCGACGATGGTATTCACGTCTACCCAATCGGCATCGGACAGCGACGACACGGTGGGCTTCTGCAACGCCGGCAGTTCTTTCAGCAGCGCGGGCAGGTCACTGCGGGCCACATTCATCATCAGCCCGACGCGTCCTTCGGCTGCCAGGCAAGACTGCAGCATTAAGGCAATGTTATCCAGTTTCTCTCGCTTCCACGGATCATCGTAGGCGGCCTTGTTGGCGATGAATCGTGNNGTGCTCTTGAGAACNTCGTCTAGGATCCGNAAATCGTTTGCCCGTAACGAACTGCCCGTTTCGGTGACTTCCACGATTGCATCGGCCAGCTTGGGCGGCTTGACCTCCGTGGCACCCCAGGAGAATTCCACAATCGCTTCGACGCCGTGGCGTGCGAGGTAACTTTCGGTCAACCCAACAGCTTCGGTTGCGATTCGCTTGCCAGCCAAATCCTGAACCGAGTGAACGGGCGAATCGTTGGGGACGCACAGCACCCAGCGCACTGGGCGTCGGCTGACTTTGGAGAAAACGAGCTCGCAGACCTCGACGACGTCAGCCTGAGTTTCCACGACCCAGTCATGTCCCGTGATGCCAGCGTCCAGCACGCCCTGTTCCACATACCGAGCCATCTCTTGGGCGCGAATCAGCAGACAATCAATTTCGTCGTCGTCAATCGCCGGATAGTACGACCGAGACGAAAAGGTGATGTTGTACCCAGCCTTCTTGAATAACTCGGCCGTCGAGTTTTGCAGGCTGCCGGCGGGAATACCAAGTTTGAGAATCGGATCGGTCATGCGTTTGGTTTCTTATAAACCTCGGACGGGTCGAACAGGCGTTCGCCGACGATGTCAACGGCGCCGGATTGTGGGTCCACCTTGCGAAAGAAACAGCTGCGGTAACCCTCGTGGCAGGCAGCTCCGCCGATCTGGTTGACGACGGCCAGTAACGTGTCGGCATCACAGTCGNAGTAGATCTCTTTCAGCTCCTGGACGTTGCCACTTTCTTCGCCTTTCCTCCAGAGTCTCTGGCGGCTACGACTGAAGTAACATACGCGTCCCGTTGCTAAAGTCTCCTGGTATGCCTCGGCGTTCATGTACGCCAGCATCAGCACGTCACGCGTTTCTGCATCTTGTGCTATGACAGGAATTAAATCCGATTTCTGAAAGTCAGGACCACTCATTTCCATTCCTCACGATGGGCGCAGGCTGCCAAGCGACATTGGCCACGCGACATTGGCAGTGCAGCGGATTCGCACCACGGGGGCAAACTAGCCATCTTACTTCAACAACTGAGTTTGACCAATGGTGAGGCCTCGTTTCGCGGGTTGCCAGCACCCGACACCACGATTGGGCCAGGCGATGTGACNGAACGTCACTTGCGCGTTGTGGCCCACCGGAAAAATCTCGACCTCGAATCGAGGCGTCTGGGGCTTCGTTAATTAGGGGGGCTCGTACACGCTCGACGGGCTGGCGTACCAGTGACCGNTGAGCTTGCNTACTCTTCTCCTCCGCCTACCACCGTTTCGCCGCGACCGCTACGATAATTGACAATCGGGTTGCCCGGAATTGTGCACGTCTTGGATCGCGCCATGGCGAGACAACCGACNGTGCCGGCAAAGTATTTGGACTTGATAAGATCGATTCGGATGAGCGACACACGCAAGGCAGTCGTGCTGCTAAGTGGCGGATTGGATTCAGCAACCGTCCTCGCGATCGCGAGAGAGCAAGGATTTCAGGTTGCGGCGCTTAGCTTTCGGTACGGCCAGCGGCACGAACACGAGCTTGTCTGCGCCGAGCGGCTGTGTNGTCAAGCGGGTATNTCCCAACATGTGATCTTGGACATCGATCTGCGAAAATTCGGCGGCTCGGCACTGACCAGCAATATGCCAGTACCAAAGCACAGCGATGTCTGCGAGATCGGCGATAAGATCCCAGTGACTTATGTACCGGCACGCAACACGGTGTTCCTGTCGTTCGCCTTGGCCTGGTCCGAAGTTCTTCGAGCCTCCGATCTGTTCATCGGCGTCAACGCGTTGGATTACAGTGGCTACCCTGATTGTCGTCCTGATTACATTGCGGCGTTCCAGCGGATGGCAAACCTGGCGACCAAGGGTGCCGTCGAAGGGGATTTGCCGATCCGGATCCAAACACCGCTTATCGATCTAACCAAAGCCCAGATCATCCGTCGCGGCTTGGAGCTGGGCGTGAATTACGGCCTGACGACCAGTTGCTATGATCCGACTACCGATGGGCTGGCGTGCGGCGGTTGTGATGCTTGTCTGCTGCGGCTGAAAGGGTTCGAAGAACACGGTCTGATGGATCCTGCGCGCTATGCCACGAAGAAGACCTAGCGAGGCTGTGCCTCGGAGAAGCGAGCTATCACTTGGTTGCGGTAATCTGCTCCCCGACCCACCTGCGGTCAGTGCCCGTCGGTGAAAACGTGGCTCATTTGTCAAATCATCCGAACATTTGATGCCGTCCGACTGGCGTGAACGCATTGGGAAAGTGTTCGATTGTCGGTTGTTTCTGTATGTTTGGCCATGTCACGGCGACGACGTCGAAGCGCGCTCGATATTCCAGCAGGTCGTGGCGTTTGAGGTAGCCCAGTGCCAGCCGAGTCAGCCGACGTTGTTTGGCATCCCCAACTGCTTCGGCGGGATGTCCCGCTTGATGCGACTTTCGTGTCTTGACTTCCACGAAGACGACCGTCCTCTGATCGACCGCGATCAAGTCCATCTCGCCCAGCATGTCACGTTGGCTGCGGGCCACGATAAGAAAGCCGAGCCGTTTAAGAAAACGGGCAGCGGCAGCTTCGCCCCGCCTGCCAAGCGGTTGGGGCGTTCTCCACTGGCGAACCCAGGTCCAGGCTTTTTGCAACGCATTCATTTCAAAGCGAAGCTTAGCGGCGCCGACGTTCTTTCAGGCGAACTGCCTTGCCGACACGATCTCGCAAGAAGTACAACTTCGCACGACGAACGATGCTCGAACGCTGCACTTCGACAGACGCCACGCGGGGTGAATGGACGGGAAACTTGCGTTCCACACCTTCGCCCGCCACGATCCGTCGAACAGTGAACATTTCACGTGTACCGCTACCACTCCGTGCGATCACCGTGCCGGAGAAAACCTGGATGCGTTCTTTGTCACCTTCCAGAATTCGCGTATGCACGTCGACGGTGTCACCGATTTCAAATTTAGGCGGTTCGTCTTTAAGGCAAGACTTCTCCACCTTGTTCATTAGTTTCTGACTCATGGCATTGTCCTTTCTGAGTATACGTCGACGGCTGGTCTGGCTGACTGCCAACCGCAGATCTAGTTGTCCGTTTTCGTCTTATCTTGGATTGGGGCTGACTTTGTTGGTTCGTTTTTTTGGGCTGGTGGTTCGCTGCTTCCAGCGGGTGGTGGCAATTCAGTTGGTGGCGTCTCCAGCAGATCCGCCCGTCGTGTTTTTGTTTTTAGGAATCCTTGTTCTCGTCGCCATTGGGCAATCGCCTTGTGGTCACCGCTCAACAAAACCTCCGGGACTTTGTGACCACGGTATTCCCGTGGTCGTGTGTATTGAGCCCATTCCAAGTGTCGATTGCCTGTCGAAAACGAATCCTCAACGGTGCTTTGCTCTTCTCCCAAGACACCGGGAACTAGACGCACCACTGCGTCAATTATCACCATCGCGGCAACCTCGCCACCGTTAAGGATATAGTCGCCGGCGGAAATCTCGTCCGGCTGCAACAGATCAACCACTCGCTGATCAAAGCCTTCATAGCGACCACAAAGTAACAGTAGCCGATCTTCCTGGGCCAGTTCCTCCACAATTTGTTGGTTCAGTTTTCGGCCTTGGGGGGTGAGCATCACGACCCGCCCAGGCCCGTTCGCTCTGCGTTGTACGTCTTCGACACATTCGACGACCGGTTCGACTCGCAGTACCATACCGGGACCACCGCCAAACGGCCGGTCGTCCACCTTGTGATGCTTGTCTTTCGACCACCGGCGAAGGTCGTGTAATTCCACCTGGACCATGCCACGGTCGATCGCCTTCTTCAGCAAACTCTGTCCCAGGTATCCCGGAAAAAGGTCAGGAAACAGCGTCAGCACGTCGAAGCGCATTGTCTATTCTTTTTTCTCCTCGGCCGGTGCGGTCTCAGGCTCCACAATGGCATCGGGCTGGGCAGCAGCTTCCGGTTCAGGAGTAGCCTCCGGTTCAGGAGTAGCTTCGGGCTCGGCAGCGACTTCAGTAGCTTCCGCCTCAGGGGCTTCAGATTCGGCGACGGGAGCTTCATCCGTGGGCGCTTCCGTGCTGGCTTCCGCCTCAGGCGCTGCTTCCGCCGGCGGTTCTTCCGCCTTCGGCTTGGCGATGACGACTGGGGCCGGTGCCATTGGCTTGTTCGCCTTCAGGCGCTCGAGTGCTGCCAGGCGTTGTTCGTTGTGGGTGCCATTGCTCCCGTATTTCTTTATAAGCACACTCATTTTGTCGCTAGGCTGGGCGCCGACGCTGAGCCAGTAATCGATGCGCTCGGCGTTGAGCGACGCGCGTGCGTCCGTTTCGGACACCATCGGGTCATAGTGTCCCAGGTATTCAATCACGCGACCGTCGCGGGCCTTTCGACCATCGACGGCACACACGCGATAAAATGGCCGGTGTCGCCGACCCATACGTTTCATACGAATTCTAACTGCCATTGCTTCTCCCTAAATCGATCCTTGTTAGTCGTCTGGCGGGCGTCGCCCGCATGAATATCTTTTGGAAACTGCTTGTTTACGCTTAATTGTCTCCCGATTGTCCAAAGCGCCGCCGACGCCGCAAAGCTCTTTCTTTTTCCTTCTTCAACTTGGCTTTCTCTTTGGGAGAAAGCCGCTTCCCGGTTCCCTTTTTGGTGCGCATCATCGCACCACCGCCGGGATCCATCATACCGCTTTGCTGCAGCTTTTGGATCGCCTGCATACGACCAGCCATGCCTTGCCCCGCCATGTCCTTCATGATGGGGGCAACCATATTGTATTGCTTGACCAGCTCGTTCACTTGCTGCGGCATCACTCCCGAACCCGACGCAATGCGATTCCTTCGAGCTGGATCGATCTGCTTCGGATTGCGCCGTTCTCCCGGCGTCATCGAATTAATGATGCCAATCAGACGGCGGGCGTCGCCTTCGGCGTCCATGCCATCGCCGTCCATCATCTTGGTCATCTCGCCCATGCCGGGCATGAGTCCCATCATCTTCTTCATCAGGCCGGGTTTGCTGAAACTCTCCAGCTGGACTTTGAAGTCGTCCAACGTGAATTCACCTGCACGGATCTTGTCTTCGAGAGCTTGCTGTTGTTCTTCATCGACGACTTGGCGGGCTGTGTCGACCAGAGCCAGGATGTCGCCCATGCCCAGAATCCGGCCTGCCATGCCGTCAGGACGAAAGGGCTCCAAGGCGTCCAAGTGTTCGCCGGTTCCGATGAACTTAATTGGGACGCCCGTGACATGCTTGACAGACATCAACGCACCACCGCGTGCATCGCCATCGAGCTTCGTCATGATCACGCCGTCAAGTTCCAGCGCCTCGTTAAACGCTTTGGCGCTGTTGACCGCATCCTGACCGGTCATGCCGTCGACGACGAAGTAGACCTGATCGGGGCCAACTCGGGTATCGATCGCTTGCAACTGACGCATCAGCTCTTCGTCGATCGCCAAGCGGCCGGCCGTATCCAGAATGAGAACCTGAACGCCTTCTTGTTTCGCCTTCTTGACGGCGTCCTGACAGACCTTGACGGGATCCTTGGCACCTTTCTCTGAATAAACAGGAACGCCAAGCTGTTCGCCCAGGACGTGCAGTTGGTCGATGGCGGCGGGACGCTGGAGGTCTGCAGCCACGAGCATCGGTCTGACTTTGTTGTTCAGAAGCAGCTGCGATAGCTTGCCGCAAGTCGTGGTTTTTCCCGATCCTTGCAAGCCGCACAGCATCAACGTTGTCAGTTCGCCCCGCAAATGTAACGACGGATCGACGGGACCAAGGATATTGATCAACTCGTCACGGACGATGCCGATCACTTCCTGGCTGGGATCAAGCGACAGCAACACGCGTTGGCCCAACGCGCGCTGCGTGACCTGCGACATGAACGCTTGGACGACTTCGTAACTTACGTCAGCCTCGATCAGCGATTTCTCGACCAAGCCCAAGGCGTCACGCATGTTCCCCTCGGTCAACTTGCCCTTACCGCGCAAGCTCTTCAGGGCCGATTGGATTCCGTCTTGGAGGGATTCAAACATGCGTCAGGTGAGTTGGGTGAACTGTCACCCCTGGAAGTGGGGGGGTGGCGAGGGAAACTCGCATTGTACTGTGGCAGCCTTGGGGTTGTAAACCCGTACTGCCGCACAATTTAAAGACGGCAAGCGGTTGCCAGAATTGGGTGCGTTGGCGATTGAGACTGCTTTCATGGTGGGATTGGCGAGCGTAAGATATTGGCCTGATTATCTTTATCTTCACCAAACCGCGACGATGTCGGAGTTCAGGATGGCAGCGGAACCAGAGTCGAGGGGTACTTTCAGTGTTTGGCGGGCCGTTGGTCCGGCGATCATTACGGCATCGGTGGTTCTAGGGCCGGGGAGCATTCTGTCGGCTTCCAAGATTGGCTACCAACACGGCTATGCCATGGTTTGGGTGTTGGCTTTCGCATCGCTCATGATGATCGGAATGATGGCACTTTCGGCACGCCTGGGCGTCGTGCTGAAGGGGACGTTGTGTGACGAATTGGCTCGCCGCGACGGCCGCTGGGTTGCGGTGATCACCGGTGTGTCGTTGTTCTTGATCGCCGCGTGTTTTCAGTTTGGCAACAACCTGGGCGTGCTGGCGGCAATCGATCCATTCTTGCCACAGACGGATCCGTCCAGCACGGGGGTCTCGATCGTCGGTGCGATCAAGTTGGCGGTGATCGTCGGTTTGAATCTCATCATCATTGTCGCCTTGATCGGCTTCAAAGAACTCTACAAGCCGATCGAGTTGTTGATGAAAGCGATGGTCACTCTGATGATGATCGCATTTGCAGCCAACCTTGTGATGGCCCAGCCGGATCTACTCGAACTACTGGCCGGCCTGGTCCCAATACTTCCCGAGGGCGCGGCGAATACCCTGTTTCCGCAGATCGAAGAAGCGGCCATGCATGGTGACGTCGTGGTGGCGCCGGCGCGGATGACAGACAACCTGACGCCCGTGATTGCTATGTTTGCGACCACGTTTTCCATTGCTGGTGCATTCTATCAGTCGTATTTGGTCCGCAAAAAAGGCTGGACGCTGGCAAACCTGCGCGAAGGACTGGTTGATTCGGCGGTTGGCGTGGCGGTTTTGGGATTGGTTTCGCTGATGATCATGGTAACGGCGGCGGCCGTTCTACACGGTCGTGATGATGTTGGCGAGCTTGGCTCGGCGGCCGATGTTGCGCGTCAGTTGGCTCCATTGTTTGGCAATTCGGCCACGGTCTTGTTCTGTTTGGGGATTTTCGCGGGTGCGTTTAGCTCGTTTCTGGTGAATGCCATGATTGGGGGCACCATGTTGTCGGACGGAATTGGATTAGGCGGCGACATCGATCAGCGCTGGCCCAAGGTGTTTACGGTGTTGGCGCTGATGATTGGTATGGGAGTGGCCATCTATGTCGAGGCGACCGGGTTGCGTCCCGTGAATCTGATCATCTTTGCGCAGGCCATGACCGTGCTTGGTCTACCGGCGCTGGCCATCGCCATGTTGCGTCTGGCGACGTTGAGTGACTTACGCGGCGACAAGGCGGTGCCCTGGATCTTGAAGTTTGTCGCCTTGGTTGCGGTTGTGATTGTCATCTTCCTGGCTGTGCGAACTTGTATCGTGCTCTATTTCAAGCTGTTCATGGCCACGTAGGGCCAGCGACTACCGCGCACTGACGTCGTTTGCAAAAGTTGGCCGAATCGAGTGGGCGGTCTATACTGACTCGACGAAATCGCCGCGTGTCCACCACGAAACAGAGGAAAACCGCATGAACCACTCGCGCCACATTCTCTTGTTGGCCATCGCAATATCGTCCCTTCTATTCTCACCTTGTTTTTCCCAAACCGCGGCCAAATTTCGGACGTGGACGGACTCGACGGGAAAGTACACAGTTGAAGCAAAGTTCCTCGAAATCAACCTCGGCAAAGTCAAGCTGCAACGACGGAACGGCAAGGTCTTCGAAGTCTCTTTGACGCGCCTGAGTCGGGCGGATCGTAAGTTGGCCCAAGACGCGGCACGTACAAGTGACGATGCGACAACGCAAGTTGTGGCCAGCGAGGCACTAAACCTTGATTGGCCTCAGTGGCGTGGTCCGAATCGCGATGGGATTTCGACCGAGACGGGACTGATGGATCGATGGCCCGACGAGGGGCCAAGGGAATTGTGGCGCACGCGAGGTTTGGGTAGAGGTTATGCCAGTGTTTCCATCGCAGACGGCAAGATCTTCTCGATGGGACGATTGCAGGGCCAAACACACATCGTGGCGATGGACGTGGCTGACGGCGAGGTGCTGTGGACGGTCCCTGTCGGCGGCGGCGGCGATCCGAACTGCACGCCAACCGTTGATGGCGCACTGGTCTTCGGCCTATCGCATGGCGGCGACCTGTTGTGCGCGGACGTGAATACCGGTGAGGCTGTCTGGAAGAAGCGTTTCCCAGATGACTTTGGCGGCAAGATGATGTCTGGGTGGGGGTACAGTGAGTCGCCTTTGGTTGACGGCAACAAACTGGTTTGTACGCCCGGTGCGCCAGACGCAATCATCGCGGCGCTGGATAAGCGAACGGGCAAAACGATTTGGAAGACAGCGATGGCCAATGCCGGGTCTCGCGGTCGCGACGGTGCCGCGTATTCGTCGATCGTGATTGGTAATGGTGGCGGGGTGCGGCAGTACGTTCAGCTGGTGGGGCGCGGTGTGATTGGCGTTGATGCGAACAATGGGCGACTGCTTTGGGGTTACAATCGCACTGCCAACGGAACGGCCAACGTGCCAACTCCAGTGATCAAGGACGATTTCGTGTTTTGCTCGACTGGCTATGGCACGGGGGCGGCATTGTTGCTGCTCAGCGGCCGGCGGGGACAGATCAGTGCCGAGGAAGTTTATTTCAAGAACGGTAATGACCTTCAGAATCACCACGGCGGCATGATCTTGCTGGGTGACCATGTTTATATGGGGCATGGTCACAACAACGGACATCCGGTCTGCGTCAACCTGCGCACCGGAAGGGATGCCTGGCGCCCCGGTCGCGGACCGGGCACGGGATCGGCGGCGATCACTTGTGCCGATGGCCATTTGTACTTTCGTTATCAGAATGGCGTAATGGCGCTGATCGAAGCGACGCCCGAGAGCTACAAGCTGAAGGGCAGCTTCACGATTGGGATCAACAACGGTAATAGTTGGGCTCATCCGGTGATTTCCAATGGACGGCTCTATTTGCGGGACCAGGACGAGATGATCTGTTACGACATTCGAAATCCGACGGGGAGTTGAAAGCGGCGAGATGATACACGGCTCAGCCGTTCACATCTGTGGGCCGTGAACAAGCGAATGTAGGCCATGAACAAGGATGCAGCACCGTGCCCAATGCCCATTCGTCGCGAGAAACCATGTATGCGAGGTCGATCCGGTCGAGGCCGATTTGGTGTGTTTCGCTGGGCTCTGATCTTTGTTGCACTGAACACCTTCGCGTGGGGTGACGACGCGGAGAAGGCAAATCCACAATCCGCACCAAAAACCAGTTCGAGCTCAGACATTGAGGAAATCGGCTGGCCGTTCATTCGTGGACCGCGGTACGACGGTAGATCGGCCGAGGTTGCTCTTGTCGACGCATGGCCGGAAGAAGGGCCACCGGTGCTCTGGACACTGCCACTAGGGCAGGGGTATTCGTCCTTCATCGCCTGGGAGGATCGGGTCGCCACGCAATTCCAAACGCTTGCAGGCCAATACGTGATCTGCTTGGAGGCGGAGAGCGGTCGAGAGATTTGGCGATATCGCTATGGCCTGCCGTTCGATCCGGTTGGCGTCTATCCCGGGCCGCGTGCGACACCGACGTTTGCCGGCGGTGCCATTTACTTTTCGACCCCGGGCGGCGTGGTTGGGTGCCTTGATGCACGCTCCGGCCGGCGGCGGTGGTCGGTTGATTTGGTCAAACGGTTTGGAACTCGCGGGACCGACTTTGGTTATTCGTGTTCGCCGACGGTCGTCGAGGAGATGGTTGTTCTTCCTGTCGGCGGTTCTGGTGCCAGCATGGTGGCGCTTGACGCCGCCAACGGCTCGTTGGTTTGGCAGGCAGGCGACGATCCGGCCAGCTACACGCCAGCCTACCCAATCACGTTTCAAGGGCAGTCGTTGATCCTCGGCTACATGCAGAATGCGCTCGTTTGTCACGATTTGGCCACGGGCGAGCTTGTTTGGCGGCACGAGCTATCCGTCGGGTACGACGAGCATTCCGCGTGGCCAATCTACTCGGAGCCGGATCTATGGATTTCCGGTCCTTTTCAAGGTGGCTCGAAGCTGCTGCGGCTGACCGGTGACTCGGCCCAGCCAGTCGCCACGATACGCAGCAGCCTCACGATGTCGAATGACATTTTTTCCAGTGTGCTGTTGGATGGCGCGGTGTATGGATTCGATCTTCGAGAAGCGCAGGCAAAAACACATCGCCCGTCACGCGGGCAATTTCGGTGCTTGGACTTTGCCACAGGGGAGATCCTTTGGTCGACTGGTTCGACCGAGCGACGGCGGACGACCGAACCGCACTCGGCGGACACCGGAGAACGAATTGGCCACGCCACGGTGATCATCGCCAACAATAAACTGATCTTGTTCAATGACACCGGTGAACTGATCTTGGCACGTGCATCCAAGCGACGGTACGACGAACTGGGGCGCGTATCGCTGCTGGGGGGTGAAATCTGTTGGACCCAGCCGACACTCTTTCGTGGTCGGCTTTTCGTGCGGAACCACAATCGCGCCGTATGTGTCTATCTCGGCCAACCGAAGAAGCTCAAGGCCACGGTGCGTGCCAAGGCCGTAACCGTAGCTGACATCCCACAAACCAGATATATCGACTGGGCTGCGGCGATTCTGGGAGTCGAGCCGGAATATGCCTTCGATATTCCTTCACATACGTGGCTCTGTCAGTGGTTTCTGGTCTCACTGTTTGGCATCATGGGCGGCAGCTTCTTGGCCGTGTTGGGTATCGCCGGCGGCTTACGCGTGGTGTTGGGCAGTTGGCTCTCCGCGGCAAGCAGGCGGTGGCTGACCTGGTCGCTCGTCTTTGTGCTGGGGGCCTTAGGGACGACGGTAGTCAGCGGCTGGGCAAACGACTTCGTGTTTACGTGGCCCGTTTCAATCTTCATCGCGTTTCAAGCGATGGTGTGGGAAACCGACGGGCGTGCCGTGGAGCGTTCGCCGGCGCAGCGGTTGCGCGCGGCCTTGATGATGTGCGGATTCATCGCAAGCTGCCTGCTCTATTTTCTGGCGTGTCGACGCCTGAGCCTGGTGTTCGAGTGGGTCTTTTTGTGTGGGTTTGTCGGAGCATTTCCGCTGACGCTGGCGGGCCGATTCTGGTTCGAGGACCGTCGCTGGAGCTGGTTGTGGGAAGTCACCACGACGGCCGCAGCTTTCGCGGCCTTTTATTGGTCCTCCGTCGGTGTGCTGTGGCTGCGCAGCTAGGATCTGTTTCGTCAATGTCGGACCTGCCCACTTTCGCGCCAGTCGGCAAATCGCTAGGATCAATTGCATGGATGGAGGCTTGAATTCTGAGCAACGGAGTGCCGTCAATACGCTGTCGGGGCCGCTCCTGGTCCTGGCCGGGGCGGGTACAGGTAAGACGCGCGTCGTGACGGTTCGCATCGCGAAGCTGATCCAGAGTGGCGTTGAGCCGGATCGCATCCTCGCCGTCACATTTACCAACAAAGCCGCCGCCGAAATGAAGGAACGTGTTGGCGCCCAGTTGGGAAAACGCCTGGAGACGATGCCTGCAGTCTCAACGTTTCATTCGCATTGCGTGCGCGTGCTTCGTCGCCACATTCGAAAACTCGGCTATCCTGATCAGTTTGCCATCTATGATCGGGGTGACCAAGAGAGCTTGGCGCGTGGTGTGCTCCGTGAGATTCGTATTTCCGGCGCGATGCTCAAGCCATCCGACTTACTATTTCACATCGGCCACTGGAAAACCAAGTGTATCCGGCCTCACGACGCAGAGGCCGTCGCCGAGACGGATAAGGAGCATTTGGCAGCGATCGCCTACCGGCGGTATCAAGAAAAACTCAAAGCACTCGGTGCCGTTGACTTTGATGACCTGCTGCTGTGTACAGAGCAGTTGTTCAGTGAATCAAAGGAAGCGTTGCGCCACGAGTCAAACCGCTTCGACCATCTACTCATCGACGAGTACCAAGACACCAACGGTAGCCAATACCGGATTGTGAGAGCCCTTGCTTCAGGACACCGAAATCTCTGCGTCGTGGGTGACGACGATCAGTCGATTTACGGTTGGCGCGGCGCGGAAGTACAGCACATTCTGCGGTTTTCGAAAGATTGGCCTGATGCCAAAGTCGTCCGCCTGGAACAGAACTATCGTTCGACCGCTGAAATCCTGGAGATGTCGAACCGCCTAATCGCCTTCAACAAGACACGCCATCCGAAGGTGCTCAAGCCGTCCCGGACGGGAGGTCCGAAACCTCGTGTTGAACAGTTCAAGAATGAAACCGACGAAGCTCAAGGCGTCGTTGCCGACATCCAGCGCCTGCTGCTCAATCCCGATTGGGAGCCCCGCGATTTTGCGATCTTGTTTCGCACCAACGAGCAACCGCGCGCCTTCGAAACGGAACTTCGCAAGGTCAAATTGCCCTACGTACTCATCGGTGGGATGTCGTTCTTCGATCGCCGCGAAGTGCGCGATCTGTTGGCATACCTGAAGCTGCTTTCAGCACCCGATGACGAAGTCGCGGCCAGGCGGATCATCAACACGCCACCTCGCGGAATCGGCAACAAGACAATTGAGCAGCTGACCGCGGCGGCAGTGCAGCAGGGTGTTTCACTGTGGACGGTGATGCACCGATCTGGACCACTTCAAACCCTAGCTCCGGTAGCACGGCAGGTGGTCGTTTCGTTTTGCGAGTTGATTGAGAAGTTCCGCTCTCGAATCGAATCCGGCGAATCGCTCGTTGATATCACCCGCAGTTTGCTGGCGACGATCAGATACGAAGACGAACTGAGCCGCACGTGCGATGACGAAAACGAGCAACAAGCACGCTGGGCGGCAGTCGAGGAAGTTGTCAACGCATTAGGGGCGTATGAGAGCAAGGCTCGCAATCCGAATCTTCGCGGTTTCATTGACGATGTCGCCCTGGGTGATTCGGAATTTGACAGCGAAAAAGACAAACAGTTGAAGAAGAACGCCATCGCCCTGATGACCATGCACAGCGCAAAAGGGCTCGAATTCCCTCATATTTACGTGGTCGGTCTGGAGGAGGGGCTGTTGCCACATCATCGCAGTGTCCAAGCCGACGGAGACGCGATTGATGAAGAGCGGCGGTTATGCTACGTCGGAGTGACGCGGGCTGAAGAGCGTTTGACGCTTTCGATGGCATTGACTCGGATGAAATGGGGTCGGCCTCGAGATACGATCCCCAGCCGGTTCCTATTCGAGCTGATTGGTCAGGCCGAAAACCCGCACGCACGAGATGCTGCGGTTCACCGACGCTAGCGGATGCTAGGATGCTAGCGTGCGCGGCAAACCGGCATGGCCTCAGAATACCTGTGTTGCTAAACTCTCGCCGGCGCGCCCGGTTTGCATGGATTCGCTTGGGCTCCGAGCGCGCTTTAACTTGATAGCCAACGCGAGTGAGCGCAGGGAGGTGCTCCATGTCAGGCCATTCGATTCGTTTTCTTCACGCCGGGAGCTTTCACCTGGAAGCAACGTTGCAGGGTCTCTATGACGTGCCCGAGCATTTGGCGGAAGCGCTTGTCAACGCTCCGTTCGCCGCGGCGGAACGAGTTTTCACGGCGGCGCTCCGCGAGGAAGTCGACTTCTTAATTCTATCCGGTGATCTTCTCGACCCAACCAATGCAGGCCCCCGTGCGGTGGCGTTCTTGACCGACGAGTTCACACGCTTATCTGAAAAAGCGATTCCCGTGTATTGGGCGGCAAGCCGGTTGGATCAAACCGACGGCTGGCTGAGCGCTCTGGAATGGCCGGAAAATGTGCATGTGTTGTCCAGCTCGTCTGTCGAATCGATCGAGCACAAGCGTGGGGAATTGCCCGTCGCGAGAATCTGTGGTCGCAGTTGGCACGAGTCGCGAACGTTGCATTCGTCCGAGTTTGTTGCAGTTGCAAGTGATCTGCCGCGTGTCGTCGTTTTGCCTGAGAGTCTTGAGATCGATGATCCGGATAAATCGGGTGTGCTCTATTGGGGGCTCGGCGGATCAGTCAATGCCGGAACGCCGCATACGGGTGTTTCGGTTGCCCATTGTCCAGGTGGTCCACAAGGATTTCAGCCAAGCGAAAGCGGGCCACACGGTTGTTCGCTGGTCCACATTGATCCCGAGGGCCGCGTCCGCACGCGGATGATCCAATCAGATTCCTGGCGTTGGTGTTTGCCTCGCCTGAACCTGACGGCCGGAATTGCTTACGACACCGTGTTGCATGAGATGCATTCACGCGTCGAGAGGTTAATGGAGGAAGCCCAGCGGCCACTATTAGTCTGTTGGTTGGCCTCCGGCTTGGGGCGCTTCGACAGCGCCTTCGCTTCGGCTACAGAGCGTGATGAAACAGTGGAGAAACTGCGGAAGGAATTCGGCTACGGATCACCGGCCGCCTGGTCGGTCAGTTTCGAGCTGGAGTCGCCACACGCGTTGCGTGCCGAATGGTGCGAAGAGGACTCAATCTTGGGTGACTTCATGCGAGTTGCCCGCGACTACTACGAGGAAGACGAAAAGCCGTTGCGGCTGGAAGACCTGTTAGTTGAGACCTGTTTGCCGGGTGGGATTGCACCTGGTGCCTTGACTGACGTCGGTCTTGAAGATCGCGACGTTTTGCTGCATCAAGCGGCCGTGTTGGGATTGGATTTGTTGCGAGATGACGACGCAGTGCCCCACTAGCAGCGCGTCATACGTAGGATCCAAGGCAATGAGAGGATGAAGACGTGAGAATCACGGATATCAAAGTCGGCGGTTTCGGTGTGTGGAACGATGTATCCGTCGATGCGTTGCCAGGCGAAGTTACGCTGTTCTATGGCAGAAACGAAGCTGGCAAAACGACGCTGATGCAATTTGTTCGTGCGATTCTGTACGGCTTCTCGCCGGAGCGGAAGAAGCTGTACTTGCCGCCCGTTTTTGGTGGCGATGCGGGGGGAACGTTGCATGTGGAGAACCATAGCGGCGGTTTTTCCGTCGAGCGACTTTTAGAAGACGACGATCACGTCTTGGGTCGGCCCGTGATCCTGGCGGAAAACAACGGTAGCCGCCAAGGACAGCACCTGTTAAACGTCTTGCTGTCCGGCATTGACGAGTCGATTTTTAACAATGTTTTTGCCGTGGGGATCCGCGAGCTTCAAGAGCTTGCGACGCTGGATGACACGCAGGCGGCGGAGCAGTTATACAATCTGGCCAGTGGCGTCGATCGTGTTTCACTGGTCGAGGTGATGCGCACGTTGGATTCGCGGCGGGTAGCGATCTGGGGGGCAGATGAAGAGAACGAACTGACGTCACTGGTGGCCAACCGCAATCGGCTCCAAGGCGATGTGGATGAACTGCGGCGGCAGACGCATCGTTGGTCCGAATTGGCGCGGGATCAGCGAAGTCTGGTCGACGAGGTGGCGCGTTTCGAAGAGCGAATTCAGAAGCTGGAATACGAAGGACGCACCGTCGAGATCGCCGTGCAAGTCCGCGATAAATGGCAGGCCCTTGAAAGAGTGACGCACGAGCTGGATGCCATCGGCCCGATCGAGGATCTGCCGGAAGGCTGCCTCGAACGTGTGGATTCGCTCAACGCGGAGATCGCCGAACAGCGCACCGCGATGGTGCCAGTCAAGAAAAGACGACACCATTTCCGACAGGAGTTGGCCTCGCAGCCAATCAATCGGTCGTTGTGGCAACATAGTTCGCGGATCGAAGCGATGTGCGAACATGGTCCCTGGATCAAGTCACTGGAAGAGGATCTGCTGCGTCTGAGTGGCGAAGTGGAAGCCTCTGAGATCGCTCTGCTGAACTACGACGAAGAGTTCACCGCCCAGGGCGGCATCGATGTGACCAACATGCCGAAGATCACTCCACGCGTGTTACAACAGTTGGAGCCGCCAGCGACGGCGTATCGTGAAGCAATCAAGCAGCGTGCGATCAGCCGCAAAGTTCGGAAGAAGAGTCAGCAAGACGCAGAGAGTGCTGACGACCAACTGGACTTCAAATTGCACGGCCGCGACATCGAGGATTTCGACAGCACTCTCGAGCAGGCTGTCGGTACGGTAAAGCAGCTGCGCCGAAAAATCGACATCGAAGATCAACTGGAACGTTTTCACCGTCAGGCTGAGGATTTGCGGCAGGAGCACCAAGAAAAGCTCGACGACCAACTGCTGCGCGTACGGTTGCTCGGTGGCGTCGGGACGATGTTTGTGTTTGGTTTTGTGATGTTGATGACCGGCGCGTTCGGCTGGCGCGTGATGCCCATGTCGGCAGAAGTCGCCTGGTCCATCGCTTGCTTGGGCTGCGTTTGTATCGGACTGTCGGTGGCATGGAAAACGGTTGTCGAGCGTACCACGCAGGAAGAGCTCGATACGTGTCTGCGGCGCCGTGAGACGCTCTCCGACGAAATGGAAGTGGCCACGGCCGAACGTGACTCGATTGACCGTGAATTGCCATCGTCATCGGGAACACTCAACACGCAGCTCACAATCGCCGAAAAAGAACTGAAAGAGCTAGAGGCATTGGCACCCCTCCATCAAGAGCGGCTGAAGACACGCAAACGCAAACATGATGCGAAACGCAGTTCGTCGGGAGTCGACGAGCAGGTGCGGGAGGCACGCAGTCGCTGGCGTCGTGCCCTCAGAAACGTCGGACTGCCCGAGTCGTTGACGCATCGGCATGTCCGCCAGATTGGATCACTTCATGACAAGAAAGCCACGGTAGAATTACTGCTCGTCGACCAATGTGCGCGGCTGGAAAAAGTGCAGAAGGATCGCGAGGCACTGTTAGAGCGAATGCGACAGCTGAATGCAGACATCGGGCTGGATGTTGTGAGCGATGAACCGCAGATTCAACTCAGCCAGCTGGCGACGGCACTGGCCGGGCAACGCGAAATGGTCCAACAACGACAAGAGCTGCAGGCGAATGAGAAACAGGTCCGTCGTGAATTGTCCGATATGTTGCGACGGCTTCGTAAGTCCAAGCGCGAGCGTGAGGCATTGTTCGCCCAAGCCCGTGTCACTGATGAAGAACAGCTGCGCGAACGCGCTGGGCTGCTGGGTCGAGTTACGGAACTGGATGCGCGGCACCAGTCACTGGCCGAACAGATTCGCACCATTGTCGGCGGGCATTGCCCATTGGAAGAAGTGGAACGCGAACTTGATTCGCATGAAATGGAAGAGCTTCAAGTGCGATGGGATACGCTGATCAGCCGTCTTCAAGATACGCATACGCATCTGAGCCAACTTTATGAACGACGCGGTGAAGTTAACCAGGAAATGAAACAGTTGGCCGAAAACCGAGGATTTGCCGCGGCCAAACTTGAATTGACGTGTGTCGAAGCCAAGATCAAACGAGCGATCAAACAGTGGCGTGGTCTGGCGGTGACAGCGTGCCTGTTGGAGAGCATTCGCGAAGCCTACGAGGCCGAACGGCAGCCGGAGACATTGAGCGAAGCATCGGTTTACCTGGAGACACTGACCGACGGAAAATACACGCGGATCTGGACGCCGTTGGGAAAGAACGAACTGCGCATCGACGATCGTCAAGGCAAACCCATGTCGTTAGACGTACTCAGCCGCGGAACGCGCGAAGCGGTGTTTCTCAGTCTGCGTTTGGCCCTGGTCGCGGCGTACGGGCGACGTGGCGTCAATCTTCCGATGATTCTGGACGATGTGTTGGTGAATCTCGACATTGAACGCGCCCGCTCGGCCGTCCAGTTGCTTTGCCAGTTTGCCAAAGAAGGACGTCAGTTGCTGTTCTTCACCTGCCACGATCATATCCAGCAGATGTTCGTCGAGGCAGAGGTTGACGTCCGCATCCTGCCTGCTCACGGTCAACCGGGATTGAAGATCGAGCCTTACGGAGCTGAGTTGCTGGACGAGGAAACGGAGGATTCCGAATCGCTTGAACCGGAATTCGTCGACGACGAAGAGGAGATGGAGCCGTACGAAGTCGAAGCAGACGACGCGTGCGAAATCGAAGAGGACGAGGAATCATTCGAAATCGAAGCTGAAGCCGACGACGAGACAGATCAGCTTGTGGAAGAGGAAGAAGAACACGAAATTGCGATCCATCTGGACGAGGCTGTCGAGGAAGCGGAAGTTGAGCAGGTCGACGAGCGCGCCAAGATCGAGGAAATCACACCTGAAATTGATCTGACGAGTTTCTTTCGTACGAAGGAAGTTGTTGCCAAGTCCGAGCCGGTTGTTGTGGAAGACGTCACGATTGACAAGCCGCTTGTAAAGGTCGACGAAGTCTTCAACGACTTGAGCGACACCCAGCCATTCGAGAACGGTCCATGGTGGTGGGAGACTTCTCGCGGTTGTCCCGGGGATACGAAAGAGGAAAACGCGGCGTAGTCGTCTCAAACGCCGAACAACAGTGGTTTGGCAAGACGATGTTGAGACTCAGTATCTCCATCACCTTTTCTGTGCCGGTGATTTTCTTTTCGGTCGTGATTCGCGCTGGACGCGAGTTGGGTGTCCGTTATCATTTTCTGCGGGTGGCAGTTACTTGGCGACCCATTTCAGTGCGAAGCGCCATTGTCTTACGATGTCATTGTACAAATTCAAGAAAAGGAAATGTGATGGATGCCCATTTGATGAACAGACTGAACGACATCTTGCGCCATGAATGGACGGGCGTTGCCCAATACGCACAGGCCGGCTTTGTCGTGTCCGGTTTCTGGTGCGAAGTGTATGCCAGCATGTTCTTCGGTAACGCCAAAGAGTCGTACGGCCACGCTCGGTTGATCGGTGACAAGATCGTTGCGCTTGGGGGCGTACCAACGATTGAGCGGAATCCCGTGCAGCAGTCGAACGATTTGGCAGAAATGCTGAATCATGCGTTGGCGTTCGAGTCTGCGGCCGTCAAGCTCTATACTGAGGCGATCAGTTGTTGCGGCGACGACCGTGCGCTCGAAGTGTTCTTGGAAGATATTCTCAAAGAAGAGCAAGCAGGGGTCGACGAGATCAGCAAGCTGCTGCGCAATCAGTCAGCGGCCGCAGGTTCCAGCGGAAGTGCGCCGAGTAAGGTGGGTTGAAGAGTTTGCTGATACAACCATCAAGGCCCGCTGGCAATTCGCCGACGGGCCTTTTTGATTTCTTGAGCCGGACTCCCGGCAAGGATCATGCGGACTCAGCGTGGACCACTCGGGGAATAAAGCCACCGGGTGTGGGTTTTCGGCTCGAACGACGTGTGGACGCGTGGGGAGCTTGCCCGAGCGTCTGCTTGAGCTCCGCGACTTGCTGCGGTTCGAGCTGCACGTTGCTCTGCGTAAACCAGCCAACACCTTCCCCCCAGGACTGCTGGCGCAATTCCACCACGCTTCCGTTAGTCTTTGCGACAAGAACCAGCACTACACGCTCGTTTTCGCGGGAACCTGCAAACGTCGCCAGTGTCGTTTCGCCGTGGGACATTGGTGGATTCCAATGATAATTGCAGAAATCAAGGCCCGGGCATGATAATGAGAATCATTCTCATTACCACGTAATTCTAGTTGCCTCGTCAGGCGGAGTCAATGGCGCGCCGGAAGTTCATTACCCACAGTCTTGGTTCTGGCCGTTTTGGGCGATCTGGTGGTGACTATTCCGCCGCGAGATCGCGAATCTGAACATCACGGAATTCCACGGGGCTGCTATGGCCAGCGAAGCCGAAATGACCCGAGGTCCGGTCTTTCCCGCTAACTGGCTTTCCCATGAATTCCTTAACGGTTGCAAGATCCGCGTTGAGGATCTGGGTCCCATTCAGTTCAACTCGAATGGTCGATCCCTTGACGGTCACTTCCTGAAAATTCCACCGTCCTATCGGTCGTAAGAAACCACGATGGGCGGCCACCATGCCATAGGCCGAGCCATGATATTGGCGTTTGTCCAGCCTTTCGTACTTAGTCGCAGTATTGTCTAGAACCTGCAATTCGCACATGCCCTTGTACGCTGTGTCTCCTTGGCCTGGATAGCGAATCGCCAGACCATTGTTGCCACCCGGCGGCAACTTGAATTGGAAGCGAACCGCAAAATCCGAGTACTCTTTTTCCGTATAGATAGTGCCGCCCTTGCCGGGCTTGCAACGGATCACACCGTCATCGACGTCGTAATTCTGAATTGGTCCTGCCCAGCCGGAAAAATCCTTGGCGTTGAATACGGAATCGAAGCCTTCGTTGGAAGCACTGGCTAGAATCTCGTTGGCGTTGTCCGAGCCAATTTCGCGAATGAAGATATTGCGCCAGCGGATTTCGCCACCGTGCGTCTGCAGCTGGATCGGACCCTTGGCGAACAGTGGGCCTTTTCGATCCCAAAAATTCTCCATACGTGCGTTCTGAACAACCAATTTGTCGTTCAGGTAAACCGTTGTGCGTTCACCAATCTGCAGGATCCGGAATCGATTCCATTGGCCAAACGGTTTGTCAGCCAGAACGAGCGGGTCCTTTCCTACGGCGCCCTTGCTATTGTTCCACAGGCCGCCGGAACCCTTGTCAGCGCCGATATTCCACTTGCCTCCCGCTTCGGTAAAGTCCCAGATCTGAACTTGTGGGTTGGCACGCAGGTAGATGCCACTATCTGCCTTGGCAACAGTCTTGTAGTCGATTAACAACTCGATATCGCCGTATTCTTTGTCCGTGGTCAGGTAGGCGCCATGTCCGTCATTTACCAGTTCATCATTTTCGACAGACCAGTGTGCTTGAGCATCTTTCAAGTCCGTTGCGTGCTTCGTGGCACGTTCTTCGTCAGTCATGCTCGCCAACTTGCGAGGGTCGAAATGTCCCATGCCGTGCCAGCCATCGAGGTTCTCGCCGTTGAACAGGGCGGTAAATCCCTCTGGTGGCTCAACAGCCTCAACCGTCGACAAACGCGTTTGTGAGGCCACGATCAGACAGAGTGTAATAAAGAGGGCATTGCGAGCTTGCATTGAGGATTCCTTCACGACGGAGGCGAGAGGGCGGGTGCAGGGTGAAGACGATAGCCTATTCCGACGGGCTGACGAAAGCAAATCGCGCCACCGGTCAGGGGGCGTTTCCAGGCCAGTGTCCGCTTAGCCGAGTGGCAGATGGAAACTTGTCAGATGCGGTGAATCGTCAACTGCCGGTCGCCTCAGAAATGATCTTCACCATGAAGTTGCGACTCCAGACGATCGGCATTGGCGGCGATTGTGAGGACACTTTCTCGTACTTCCGGTGGATCACACGTGGCTCGCGGATACGTGTCGACGGCAACAAAACACCTCTCGCCGTTGATTTCTTCTATGGCCAGTGCGCCATGCGGGATCACGGCGTTCATTTCCAGCGCGTGTTCGTACTGGTCGGCAACGGCGCGGCCGCAGATACTGTAGATGCGGACCAATTCAACGTCTGGTTGGGGACGAACCAGTTCGATAATGACCTTTTGTGATCGCGCATTGGGCAATGCGACCAGCACTTCGAACCCGTCGCCAGAATCACGGATTTCAACCGGGTCTCCCGCTAACGCTTCCTCGAGTAGACCATCGAGGCTGCGGAGCGATCCAAACAGTCTGCGGAGCGCCAGGCCAAGGGCTCTGGCGTCTTCGTACCGCTGCATGGGGCTCTTGGCCAGACAGCTCTCGACCAGTTCGATGATCTGCGGGGGCAGTTCCGGGGCCAACGTGTTGAGTTCAAACGACTGTTCCCGGTCGTGGAACTTGACCAGGTCATTCACCGATCTTGCCGCGACGGGGAGTCGCCCGGTCAGCAAAGAGAAATACGTGACTCCGACTGCGTAGACATCACTCGCCTTGCTGGCCGGTTCTCCTTTAAACAGTTCGGGTGCCATGAACGAGGGTGTGCCAGAGAGGAGCATGTTGGGCCCGGGGCTCTTGGCGAGTCGTTTGGCCAGCCCAAAGTCAGCGAGTTTGGCGTGCATCGAGCGGGCGACCATGACGTTGGCTGGCTTGATATCGCGGTGCACCATGCCCATGTCGTGGGCCACTTCCAATGCCGAGCAGATCTGCAGCATGAAATTCGTCGCGTCGAGCGGCTCGAGACGACCTACGGCTCGCACATGGTCTGCCAGCGAGGGGCCATCGATGTACTCCATTTCGATGAAATGCCGCCCCCGCTGGTCGCCAATCGTATGAATCGTTACGACATGCGGATGCATCAGTGCCGCAGCCGAACGGGCTTCGGCTAAGAATGAGGCGATGGCCTCCGTATCGCGCTGTAGGGTCGTCTCGCGCAGAACCTTAATGGCGCACGGTCGTTCCAACGCTAGATCTTGTGCTCGATACACCCGGGCCATTCCACCTTGGCCGAGGAACTCGTGGATGTGGTACTTATCGAATTCGGTATCGAGGAATTCGTCCGGCGCGTCGTCCTGATCATCCTGACCGAGCGATTCGGACATGAACTCGGAATCAATGGTCGGCATGTGCATCCAGTCGTGCCACGTCCCACCGCATCGCTGACAATTCAACTCATCCGGCACAACATCGAACTTGTGCTGGCAATCAAGGCAGTAGCGTTGGGTTGTTCTCATAATACTGAGCCCCCAGCGTGTAAGTATACTCCGATTGTGATGCCAGATAAGACGACGGGGCGTGCCGAGTTAACGGCGCTGCTTGGATCCCATCTGCTGAAATTGATTGCGCGTTGCAAGATTCCGGGCCATGAGGGCGGCGGTATTGAAATCGACAACGGTGGGAAAGTCCCAGGGAGGACCGTGGACACTGCACGCGGACAACGGCAAGTCCGGCGGACAGGTGCGGAGGCGACAGGCAACATCACACTCTTTTTCAAGGCCAACGAGCCCAACGGTGGTCGTCAGACGCGTCTTCACGTCCGGCACCCGCAGAGCCTCGTTGGCGAAACATCGTCGATGTCCACATCACAGGCAGCGGCGTTCAGGCCACGCGGCGAGGACGAATTGTAATACCGGTCAGGCGATTCGCTGTTCGAAGAAAGCGGCGCAGATTCGCTCTCAGATCGACTGCCTCTGTGGGGCGAATTTGGTTTTCCAGGAAAGACCGGTATTGGCAGATGCGATGGTCGCTGACGCCATCTTCGGCCCATTGAAAGACGTTTTCCATGGCCACGTTCCAACTGTCCAAGAACCTCTGCCACCACTGAATGTTGCTGGCCAATTGTCCATTGCTAGTGATGTACTTGAATGTGCCCAGGTGGCTGTAGCCGAACGATCTCGGCGGGATCCGGGTCACCAAGTCGTTCTGATTGACAATGCGGAATGTCGCCGCCATGAAAGCGAAATTGAAGTTGCGTGCAAACGAGTGGTCACCCGTGCGAGGTTGCCCAAACGTGTAAACGGCTTTTACGCGGCGCCCAATATCGTGCCAGCGGGCTGCCGCCAGCGTCGCTAACGCGGCACCAAGACTGTGTCCCGTCAGAAAAACCGCCTTACTCCCTCGCGGGTCCAGCCTGCGCAGAATATCGTCGACGACCTGCCAGACTTTGCTCAACGCGTCATAAAAGCCAGCATGAACTTTGCCATTCATCAGCGATTCCCGGAACGGTATTAAATCGGTGGAATCCAGGGAAATGGGCCGCTATCAGTGCTACCGTTTCTAGGTGCTTGCGGCGGCAGTAGGG